>JAQCEJ010000020.1 GCA_027618475.1 Planctomycetota bacterium
TTGAGTTGGGCAGGCTCCCGCCTGCCGTTCGTCTTCAATGACCCGTTCGCGAAATCGTGGTGTGATGGGATGTCATTGGCAAAAGAATTGCCTGCAGGCGTATGCTCTACGGGACGAACTGGCATCGCCATTCTCTTTCGAGCGGCAAAGTATCACTCCCCCCACACCCCCGGCAACGGTTCTGCCGCTTGAGGGACTGCCGCGCGAAAATCTTCGCCGACGAGTTGGGCGATGGTTGCCGCGATCTGGCTTTGCGTGACTTCGACATTCTCGCGAATTCCCAGCGCCGGGGTCTTCGGTCCCATCACCGCCATCCAGACGAATTCGGCACCGACGATCTCTTTGCCGTGGCTCGTCCAGTCGCTCAGGTTTTCGCCGCGGCCGTGATCGGTCGAGATGATCAGCGACGTGTTGTCCTTATACTCGGGCATGCTCTGCAATAACTCCCAGAGTTCCTGAATCTGACGATCGGCCTTGTTCGCGGCGTGCAGATACAAGTCGTAACGGCGGCCGTGACCCCATTCGTCGGTTTCGCCGAGTCCGAGAAACAAGGCTTTGGGTTTGTGTTTCAGGATGTAGTCGCGGGTCAGTTCGACCGTAAAGACGTCGATCTGGTTTCCTTCCCACAGGACGAGCGCGTTGTTGATGGCGTGGTTTAAGAGCATTTGCCGCTCGTTGAGAGGCTCATCGACGATCGGTCCGGTCCCCGCATGGACGAAGATGCCGCTTCGTTCCTGATTGAGAATGAACGGAAACACGTCCCACGTCGCGAGAGCGGCGACACGCCCTTTGAAACGGTCGCGCGTATTCAAAAACTCCAGCACGTTGATGTTGGGATTGTTGAATTTGTTGTTCGAATCGATTTGCTCGTCGGCGAATCCGACGAACATCTCGTTGTAGCCGGGATACGAGAATTTAAAACTGTTGGTCAGCCGGGCGGCGGCACCGCACGTCGGGTCACCGAAAATTTGACCATTTTTGACGATGGTTTGCCACAAAAACGGCATCAACGTTTCACGACGGGCTTCCGGGGTGTCACGCCAGAAACGTTCGCGAATGCCGTTGACGTTTTTCACGCCGGTATCGGGAGTGATAAATCGTTCTTCGGCACCGGTGAAGACCTCCTGCCAACGGAACCCATCGAGCACGACATAGACGACGTTGTCTTGTGCCGATGCTGAAACTGACAATCGGATTAACAGCAGTGCCAATGTCGTGAGGACCACGAGCGGGAGTCGAGGATGACATCTCATGAATCGGTTCCCTTTCAGATGGAAATTGGCAGAGGAAGAGATGACCACAAAAGTCGCTAAAGTGCCTCTCTGCGTCCTCAGCGATCTCACACCGGTTTCGGATGCGTCTTGCAGTATGCTTCGTATTCGGCGGCGGTTTGGTCGTTCATGGGATATGTCCCCAATAATGGGGCTCCGCCGGCGATCTTGGCCGTGATGAAATCTTCGCGATGTTCCTGCAGGGCCGCTTCTTTAGCGACTTGATCGGCCAGATGACGCGGAATGACGACGACTCCTTCACCGTCGCCGACGAGAATATCGCCGGGATAAACGGCGACGCCACCGCAACCGATCGGAAGCTGCACATCGACCGGATGATGGATCGTCTTGTTCGTCGCGGCGTGAGGCGAGCGGGCATAAGCCGGGAAGTTCATCGCCGCAATTGTCGGGGCATCGCGAAAACATCCATCGGTGACAATGCCGGCTGCGCCACGGACTTGCATCCGCGTGGCGAGAATGTTTCCCATCGTGCCGGCCCGTTCGTCGCCGCGAGCATCGATAACGAGCACATCGCGGTCGCCGACACCCTCAATGGCGATGCGTTGTGGGTCGCGGGTGTTGTCGAAAACGAGGTTGTGATCGAGGTCTTCACGTGCCGGAATGTATCGCAGAGTAAACGCTTGACCGACCATTCTCAGCTGCGGAGAAAGCGGCTTGGCGCCGGTAATGAAGACATTCCACAGGCCGTGCTTCGCCAGTACTGTCGAAAGTGTCGCGGTGCTTGGCGTTGTGAGTAATTGCCAGGTGACGTCGGTAATCGGAAGAACGTCGGTCATCGTGTAACCTTTTGGATTGATTGATTGTCATGTTACAGAAGTCGGTTGATAAAAACTCAACGCAGACGTCAATGAGGGGTACCCAGATTCGATGTCAATTCGATAACACATAGTCGCGAAACCGCAAATACTACAGGAATTTCTGTCATTCCGACAGAGTGTAGAGTTGAAATGACACAGACCATGAACTCGCAACCTATTAATCCAAATGAAGTTACAACAGGCAACGCGGAATTCACATGTTTAACGGAACACTTTTTGCTAAAAATAGTGGTTGAAGAATCAAGAGAACAGGCGAGCCGTTTCTAACACTTACTGAAACCAATGCTTACATCACGCCCCAAGAAGCGAGTTTATCTCGAAAGCGAGGTTCAGTCATGAAACCCGTCGAATATATTGTCTTTCCTGAAGTCGCGCCACTGGTTTTTCGACATCTGCAAGCAGCAGAAGGTTTTTTGGAGTTAGAACTGCCGGACAACGCCGCACAAGAGTTAACGCAGGTTCCCGATGCCGGTTCGATGGAAGGAATTCGCCATTTGTTGTGGGGCCGAACACTCAAAACCCAGGAGTTTTATCCCGCAGCAATCGATGCTTTACTCGAAGCGCTCAGGTATCACCCGTTCGAGTTTTCGGCAGAATTGTGGAAAACGATTGGCGAATGCTATGAACAGACCGGACAAGTAACGGCAGCAAAACAGGCCGCGGAACAGGCAGAAAGGGTTTCACACATGAATGAAATCGTGGCGATTTTCTCATGTTCACAGCCTCGCACTCATCTCGGACTTTCTAATCGAATGTCCAAAGCAGACGTTGAGTAGCTGTTGGATTGAGTAATCTTTTCAAACGAGACCCAAAAGCCACAACATAGGAAAAATACCGCAACTGGGTTGTTTCTGGTAACACATTTCTCGCCAGCCCAGTAAAAGAATCTGTTGGGGAAAAGTCTTAAAGCGAATATACTGCCGCTTCCTCGGGACCATCGTTTCCCGAGGAAGCTTTTCACCTGCCGTTCCCGCTTCACATCCCTCCGCCTATTTATCCTCGCTTAATTCCGTTTTGCCTGTCCATTGATACCATCCTGTTGAATTATCCCGCCCGGATTCCGTAATGGATCGCTCCATTTCCATTCCCAAGTCTAATCACCGACATCGTGCGTTGCTGCATGGTCGCAAACTGAGGCAATTGGTGTCACTGCTATTTGGTGGTGTCATGTGTCTGATACTGTCGGGCTGTGGCAAAATGATTGCCCGCGAAGCGACGACGCAATTGCTGATTTCCGATTCCGTCGACCGCGCTATCGCCTCGGTTGATTTCAGCGATCTCAGCGGCAGAAAGATTTTCTTCGATACAACGTATTTGCAACCGGTTAAGGAAATTGGCTTTGTCAATTCACCATACGTTATCGGATCGCTACGTCAGCAGATGATTGCCTCCGGCTGTCTGCTTCAGGAAAAGAAGGAAGACGCTGAAATCATCGTAGAAGGGCGGATCGGTGCCCTGGGGGCCGACCAGCACGAAGTCATATACGGTGTGCCGGCAAACAATCTGCTAAATGCCGCATCCTCGGTGGTTCCTACAATGCCCCAACTGCCGACAGTCCCCGAAATTTCGATCGCAAAAAAGGACGATCAAATGGCAGCCGCCAAGATCGCTCTCATTGCTTACGACCGCGAATCTCGCGAACCGATTTGGCAATCAGGAATTTCACAGGCGCGCAGTACGGCCCACTCGGAATGGTTACTCGGTGCGGGTCCGTTTCAGAGAGGTACCATTTATCGATATAAGCGATTTGCCGGGGCAAGAGGCTTTAACCTACCGCTCGTAAAGTCAGCGGATGATGACGATAGGATCAAATCGCGGCCGTATTTTAACGAACATCGATTTGCAAAGTCGAAACCGGTTTTGGCAGCTGAGCAGGTATCACCCGCAACCGATTCTGAAACGACTTCAGAGACCGACGCCGGCAAGGTCATTCCCGCTGGTGGCGAGCTCGAACAATCGACTGAAGAAACACCTCCTGAAGCGATCAAGCCTTCCGCCGATGCGAAACCGATTACGTCGTCCCACGCCGGTCCCAAAGGGGAGCCAAACACGGTGGACGACTGGAACGAAACGGACTCGACTCGCCATTCGACGTGGAGCGACGAGGAACTACAAATCGCCGATGATGAACTGTCGTTTCCGACATCGGACCTGAAAGTCGAAACTCCTCCTCGGAAGTTCAGACTTTTTCCCCGGCGTGCCACTCCCTAATATTTGTGGAGTTGGTATGATGGGATGGCTGCCCGCCGCTTGTATTTCGTGAAAACGGTGCGATCGTGAGGCTTTACGTACCGGTTTTGTGTTGAAATGCCCTTGCTATTTCGTTGCTGTTCCGAGAAATGTTGAATGTCGATTTCCTATTATGAATATGATGCCGTCGTCGTCGGGGCCGGACACGCCGGCTGCGAAGCGGCATTAGCGCTTGCCCGGCTCGGGATTCGCACCGCTCTGCTGACCATGAACTGCGACATGGTCGGCGCGATGAGCTGTAATCCGGCAATTGGTGGTGTTGCCAAAGGACAGATCGTTCGTGAGATCGACGCCCTCGGCGGCGAAATGGGCAAAGTGATTGACGAAACCGGCATTCAATTCCGTATGCTGAACCGTAGTAAGGGGGCCGCGATGCATAGCCCCCGCGCTCAGGCCGATAAAAAAGCATACCAGTTCAGTATGAAGCAGCGCGTCGAATCGCAAGACAATCTTTCGCTGCGCCAGGAGATGGCCGAAGAGATCCTCGTTGAGAACGGCAAAGTAACCGGACTTCGCGTTCGCGGAAACGGTGTCTATCGCTGCCAGACTCTCGTGCTGACCACCGGGACGTTTCTCCAGGCATTGATGCACACCGGTGAAGCCAAGACTCCAGGCGGACGCGCCGGAGAAGGGACAACCGGGGGTTTGTCGCAGTCGCTGGCTCAACTCGGCTTCGAACTGGAGCGATTCAAAACGGGCACACCTGCTCGACTGAACGGCAGAACGATCGATTACTCCGTCCTCGAAATTCAACCGGGTGACGACGAACCGCAACCTTTTTCATTTATGACCGAGCGGATCACACAAACGCAACTGCCGTGTTATTTAACGGTAACGAATGCCGAGTGTCATGATGTGATTCGAGCAAACTTGCACCGAGCCCCGATGTACAGCGGACAGATCAATTCGACCGGACCGCGCTATTGCCCGTCGATCGAGGACAAGGTCGTTCGCTTCGCCGATAAATCGTCGCATCAGATTTTCCTTGAACCCGAAGGACGTAATACACTTGAGGTCTATTGCAACGGTATCTCGACCAGCCTTCCCCGCGATGTGCAGGATGAGATGATCCATTCGATCCGCGGCTTGGAGAAAGCCGAAATCATGCGATACGGATATGCGGTCGAATACGACTTCGCCCCACCGACGCAATTGCATCCCTCGCTCGAAACGAAACGCGTCGCTGGTCTGTATTTTGCCGGTCAAATCAACGGCACGACTGGGTACGAAGAAGCAGCGGGGCAAGGTTTGCTCGCGGGAATCAACGCCGCTCTTAAACTCCAGGGTCGCGAGCCGCTGGTGCTCGATCGCAGTCAAGCGTATCTGGGAGTGCTGATTGACGACCTCGTTACTAAGGGTGTCGACGAGCCGTATCGCATGTTTACGTCTCGTGCGGAATACCGATTATTGTTACGACACGACAACGCCGATCGCCGTCTGACTCCGATCGGCCGAGAGATAGGGCTTGTTTCCGACGAACGATGGGAATCCTTTTCGCGACATCAGTCGGATATCGAACGTGCCAATGCGTTTCTTATCCATCACCGGCATCACGGCCTGACTCTCGAAGAATGGCTTCGCCGCCCCGATTACGACTGGCAGGCGTTACATCAGCTTGCTCCCGAAATATCGGAACTGAATGTCACCCCACGGGCGTCGGCGCAGGTCTCGATCGAAGTCAAATATCAGGGGTATATTCGCCGGCAGTCGCGAGAGATTGCCGAGCAGTCCAAAGTGGAAGTCGTCAAGATTCCCGAGACGTTCGATTTCCGCGCCGTGCCGCAATTGCGTGCCGAAGCCCGTGATAAACTGACGCGTGTTCGTCCCCGAAACCTCGGTCAAGCCGGCCGCATCAGTGGCATTACGCCATCCGACCTGACGGTACTGATGCTCTACCTGCATCAGCCGGAACGACTCAGTCGTTAGGCAAGGTTTCATAATCCGGTTGACGTCTGCAGCCAACGTCTGTTCTTTCACGAAATCCGCTGAGACCGATCCGCTTCTCGCATTCGTCGTTATTCATCATTCGTCGCCGTATTGGGTTCTTTGACGTCGGCCGACCCTGGGATGACTTCCGTCAGATCGCTTCCCAGAATTGATGGGCACCAGTATTTCTCGATATGTTCAACCGCAAGTTCGGTCCCGCGGGCATGGCTGACGTACGGCGGCTTGCGCGGGTCGTACATCGCATCGGTCAGATCGCGAGCCAGAACCACATTCTTCCCGAGCCGCACCATCTGACGGATGCCAAACGAGCGTCCCAAGACGCAATAGTGCGTGTGCACGCCCATCAGCACGACGTTTTTGATTCCCTGCTGCTCGATAAAGTTGTAGATCTCGACGCCGTTGTCGCTGATGCCGTCGTAACCGACGATTTTGATCGCGGGGTGCTGACGGCGGCTGGTCTTTTCGTCTCCCGCGTAGATCGGATCGTCGCAGGCATCGACGACGCTGTGCGAATAGGGAATCGGATACTCGGCTTCGCGCTCGGGGTCGAGATAACACCAACCCTCGATCGGCACCGGCGATTTTACTTCGGGGGCGGCTTTGATCCGTCGTCGTTGTGGCGTCTTTTCGTAATGCTCCATCCCTGAACTGGGGGAATGAATGATCGTTACGCCGAGCGACCGCGCCACCGAGATCACGCGGTTCATCTCGGGTGCCATCACGTCGACGCGGTGCGCCGACATCTTGCAGGGATGATCTTCCCACATATCGCAGACGATGATCGCGGTCTCGGAGGCGTTCCATTCAATATCCCCTTCGATCACTTCAAACTCGCCGCTCTTCGGTTCGACCTCTTGCCGCTCGCGCACATGCAGCCGAAGCACGCCGGGGACTTTGGGCTGATTCGGAATGGCGATGCCGGTAATATCGTCGGCAACGGCAAAACCGGCGGACAACGCAAGCGCCAGACTGGACAGCAGACAAATGAAAGCGTTCATAGTTCGATTCTCCGCAGAACGAGTAGAATCAGTTCGATTAACGATGCTATCATATGCCACGCATCAACCGATCACAATTAACCTGCTATTCCGAAGACAAGCGATGTCTCTAAACGACCGGGAACGTTGGGATCAGAAATACAGCGACCGGATGGTACCCGATCTCGTCATGGCCGATGAATGGCTGATGGATCACGCTGCAAAATCAAACAGGGGTCGGGCAATCGATTTAGCCTGCGGTTTGGGGCACAATGCAATTTGGCTCGCGCAACAAGGGTGGCAAGTCGACGCCGTTGATATTTCACCCGTGGGTCTGTCGATCGCAAAAAAGTTTGCGATGATTCAATCGACAGACGTCAATTTTATCTGCGCCGACTTGGAAGGACTTTTTTTGGTATATCATCAGCAAATGGAAACGTCTTACGATCTCGTATCGGTCTTTCGTTTTCTTGACCGCGAGCACCTGCCGGAAATCATCCCACGCTTGCTCAAGCCGGGAGGATTGCTGATTTACGAAACATTCAGTCGCAAACAACTCGATCGGGACGACAGTCATATTAAAGACGCACGGTTTACGCTGTCGCCGGGGGAACTTCCTCGGCTTTACTCATCCCTGAGTGTTGTCGCACACGAAGAGGTGGATCTTTCTGACCGCTGCGTGGACAGACTTTTAGCGAGACGCGAATCTTAATTCATTCCGCGTTGTGAGTCCGCAGCACGAGCACCGGGCATTTCGCATGACGAAGCACGCGTTCGGTCACCGAGCCGAGAATCACACGTTTGACCCCGTGGTATCCGTGCGATGGGATGACGATCAGATCAGCCTTATGCCGTTCGGCGTAATCGGCGATTTCGAGTCCGGGATCGCCGACCTCGATTGCCACGTGTGCGCCAGCGAGGTTTCGGGTCATAATCAATTTGTCGAACTCTTGCTGCACGTGGTTCTTGCGAGTTTTCTCGTCGATGTTCCCCCAGATCACCGCCGGAGAAGCCGTTTCCAAAGGAAACATGACATGCAACAGATGCACGTTTTCCGTCGCGCCGGCAAGTTCGAGAGCCACGGCAATCGTATTCGCACTGTCGGCAGAGAAGTCGACCGGAACCACAACCGTTTTTTTGGGCAACCAGCTCATAGATTGTTCCTTCGGTTCTATTTCAATCGGGTGGTGAAGATCAGTGGATTACCTCAAAAAAGGCATGACGGCGGAAGACGGTGGTTTCGACCGAGGGACGGTTTGACGTGTGAACGACGAAACGGTTTGTATTCAAAACCGGTATTCAGCCTCGGAGAGGCGATCGTCAATAGCCTGGGGCGGAAGCCCCAGGTGGTCGAATGCCCCGTTGTACTTGAGCCCCGTGAGGGGCGACAGACGAGAATTTCGGCATTGTTTTCCATTCGCCTGTCGCCCCTTTCGGGGCTACTCGCAACGCTCGGCAATCGGTCCTGGGGCTTCCGCCCCAGGCTATAAACGGCCACTCCTTCGGAGTTTAGACACCTTACATTCATACGGCTGCCTTAACTATTGGATTGCGGGCAACGCCTGCGCTGTGTTTCTCTCTTCTTATTGATATACCGAGTTCGCAGAAACGAGATCGCTCAGATTCTTCTCATCTCCGCCTTTTCCTCAGTACACTCTATGGTGAAGAAGGTCTTTTTCCGACATCAATTCTCTTTCGTAATTTTTGCGACTTTTGCGTTTCCTCGTGGTTAATCTTCCTCGCTATCTCACGTACCTCTATTGACGCCGTCATTTGGTCATTTTGAACTCGCCCGATTTATACTTGCCCCAGTATTCGTCGAGGGCTTTCTTCACGACGCCGGAGAGCAGGAACAAGCCGAGAATGTTGGGGACGGCCATGCCGAGTATCATGAGATCGCTGAGATCGAGCACGTTTTGCGCGGTAGTGATCGATCCCAGAAACGTGAAGACGAGAAAGATGAGGCGGTACGTCAGCGACGAACGGTCGCCGAAGAGGTACGCGCAGCACCGTTCGCCGTAGTACGACCACGAGATCATCGTCGAATAGGCGAAGAGAAAGACCGAGAGCGACAGGATCCAGCGGAAGCCGGGGATTTGCGAATCCATAGCGCGCGACATCAAAGCCGCCCCCCGCTGCGCGTCGATGGCGTCCTGGAAAGCAGGATTGTTGTACGCGCCGGTGATCACGATCACCAATGCCGACATCGAGCAGACGACGATGGTGTCGATAAAGGGTTCGAGCAGTGCGACCAACCCTTCGCGAACGGGATAATCGGTCTTGGCGGCGGAGTGGGCGATCGCCGCCGACCCGACGCCGGCCTCGTTCGAGAACGCCGCCCGCTTGAAACCGGTGACCAGCACGCCGATCAGGCCGCCGTACATTCCCTCGGGGCGAAACGCGCCGTCGAGAATTTCCCGCATCGCCCCCGGCACGTGATCGATATTCATGCCGATGATCGCCAGTCCCGCCAGAACGTAAATGCCGCACATGGCGGGGACGATCATCTCGGCGGCTTTGGCGATGCGGCGAATGCCGCCGAGAATCACCACGGCCCCCATCGCCGTCATCACCGCGCCGTAGATCCAGCGGTGCGGCGACGGATCGCCGTTCGGCAGATCTTGCAGCGCGGGAATCGTCTCGGCGACGGCATTGAGCGACTGATTGACTTGAAAGGCGTTCCCCCCGCCGAACGACGCTCCGACGCAAAGCAAAGCAAATGTGATCGCCAAAAACTTTCCGAGCCGCGCGAAGCCGATTTCCTGAAGGCCCTTCGAAAGGTAGAACATCGCCCCCCCCATGATGCGTCCGTCGGGACGGACTTCGCGGTACATCTGCCCGAGCGTGCATTCGACCATTTTGGAAGTCATGCCGAGAAACCCGGCGACGATCAGCCAGAACGTGGCGCCGGGACCGCCGAGAATGACGGCGATCGCCACGCCGGCGATGTTCCCCAAGCCCACCGTCGCCGAGAGCGCGGCCGACAGGGCCTGAAAATGGCTCACTTCGCCGACGTCTTCGGGGTCGTCGTACTTGCCCATCGTGACCAGGATCGCATGCTTAAAACCCCGAATGCTGATAAACCCCATCCGCAGCGTGAAGAATGTCGCGCCGATGACGAGCCACAACACGGCGAAGGGAATCGATTGGGTTGCGCCGACCGACAGCGTCGGCACGGCTTCGTCGGCCGGCATCGATGCGGAACGGACGTGATATTCGTCGTCTTTTTTCTCGACGACGTATGCGGTTCCGCCGGCGTCGCGCCAAGCTCCGACGGGATCGAGCGGGTTGTCGGAAACGGGAGTCTCTCGTTCCAGCCGCAAATCCAGCCCAGCAAGGTCAATAACGCGCCCGTCATCGCTCATCTCTCCCTCATAAGCCGTTCCCGACGGATCGGACCACTGCACATGCCGGCTGTCGATCCACAAAGGGATGTCGAAAAACAAGACCGAGGCAACCCAACCGTTAAAGACGCCGACGGCGTCGTCGATGTGATCGGCGACGCCCGGCGGCCGGGTTTCGGTTTCCGGTATTGCAGATGCAGCAGGTTCTTCGGTATTACCTGGGTTGGTTGCACTCGCCCTGTTATTGTCGACGGATGTGGCACTCTCTTTCTCAAGCGCCGGTGATTCGACGGCGCCTTTTACATCGGTCTGTCCCAAGGCGACATCGCTGCCAACGCAGCACAGCGAAACGGCAAACACGAAAAATAACCAAAGCCATTTCAGATCGTCTGCGAACCGCGTCATGCCGTTGCTCACTTTCAACGAAAAACCGAAAGATTGGCGATAAGAGCGAATGGGCAAGCAGTTTAACAACTTGATGGATTCTACGAAACCGAGCCAAATCTCATTCGGTATTGACAATGGCCTTCCGCGTCGGCCGTTCGATGAGATCCCTCCCCTCACTACAACTTCCGGAAATCACCTTTGAGTGCGTTTGGCGTAGCAGACGTGATTCATTGTACTCCGTCATCGCGAATAAAATACGACAGTAGTTCGGCACGCGAGTGAACTCCAAACAGGCGGTAGATTTCGCGCGTATGCGCGTGAACGGTGTGATAGCTCAAATGGAGTTGTTCAGCGACTTCCTTTTTGCGCAATCCCTTAGCCAGCAAGTCAAAAACTCGCTTTTGGGCGGGAGACAATATCTCACCAGTTTCATCCGCCGTTGAAATCTCTCGAGAATTGGTTGTCTTATAGGTCGAGATTTCCCAATTGAACTCATCATCGCTGACATTGACGGCAATCAGACGAAAACTGACTCGTCCAAATCGCACGACTTGCCCGTAAAGAAGTACGCTCGAATCAACAGGACTATCATCAACAAACGTTCCGTTGAGGCTTTCAAGATCGGTCACAGTCACTGCTTCGGTATCAGTGACTGTGACCAGTGCATGTCGGCGCGATATCGAAACATCGGGAATAAGAATGCCGCAATCAATCGTTCGCCCCACGTAAGTTTCACCAGGACAAAGAACACATCCGGTCATCGATAGCCCTTTGGTAAGGCAAGCCAAGATGAGATTTTGTGCCATTGTTTCACCCGGCATCAATAATGTGAAACCACTTAATTTTCAAAGCTCTTACAGGCAAACAGCCGACTTGCCATTTGTCTCAATGATTTAGAACGACATCACTCCCCAAAATAGCCTGTTTAGGCGATTTCAGCAAACGATAATTATGCGAGAATACCAATGTGTCAGAAGAGTTGATCTGATTCTTTTACCGAATGCTTACGCACGGCAGTGCAGCCGGATAATTCGGTTGTTAGCCAATCAACAATTCGTTCCATTTGACATGCCTTGTAATGGTCAATGAAATTCGATCGATTAACGTGATCGGTTGTTGTTCGCAATGTGCGCAAAATTCTTTAAACTCAAATTTCCCACTTGTTTCCACATTCTCAAAAAGGTATTTACGAGAGCCTTTGGGTTAGCACTCTTGCTTAACACTTCCGCATATCAAAGCCACCGAATCGTTCTTTCACAAACTCTGGCAACCCGGTGATTATGCACGGGGCACCCTGGTGGAGCCGTGACGATACCTTGTCCATTCGTCACACAACCACACGTTCCATTCCCCCCGCTCTAAGGAAGTCTCTGCATGTAACACCGTTGAGTTCAGTAAGTATTCTTGTAATTGCATTAAGAGTTTAATTATGACCAAACGGGCTAATTTGGATGAACCAGATCGCATATTCCTCGCAACGCTCCACCGGCTGGTAAAACCGACAGTGCAAGATATCTGCACCGAAGCCGGCGTAACGGCTACAGCCGTCAGACAACGGTTGAACCGCTTGCTCAACTACGGTTACATCGAACGCAAGAGCGTGCGTGTCGGTCGCGGAAGGCCGCATCACACCTATCACGTTACCCCCGATGGTCAGCGAATTCTCGGTGAAGATTACTCCATCCTGGCAAATGTTCTCTGGAAGGAGCTAATGCAAATTCCCGACGAATCGCTGCGACAACAGGTAATGACGCGTATTCGGGATGCAATGGTCGCTCAGCTTGGCAAAGGTGTCGATGCGGAAAACCTCGATAAGCGATTGCAGGAATTGCAGATACGTCTAATTCAGCAGGGGTTCAATGTCGAAACGGGAATCGACAATGGCTTACCCGTACTTCGCGAGTTTAGTTGCCCTTTTTACGACCTGGCTAACGCGGATCCACAGATTTGTGAGCTCGAGCGACAGGTCTATGAAAAAATCCTCGGGGTCAATGTCTTCCTCAAGTCGCGATGTGTCGAGGGGCACCCTTGCTGCGAATTTATCGTGCAGAATGACCGATAAGGTCTAATAGTAAACGGCCCCAAAGTGCGATCAAATTGCGTCGTACTCCCGCGTACCGCTTGCATGGGCGGAATTCTTCATCGAATTCTCTACATCATTCAAGCTTCTCAGGAGACTGAAACCATATAATTGCGTAGGAATTGACGTTTCCCGGCTGAGATTTTGTGGGAAACTTGGATTTCCCGCCCATACAGTTTACAATCCCGTAGGCCGTAGTCACAATTTGATTTGATGGCATGACGATTGGCCCCGCCGTTTCGAGTTTGGAAATGTGATGGGACACAAGCCAAGACTCTTCGGATAACAGGATTCTCGGCATCGATTATTGCTGATACCAAATGAAGACTGAGCAGGAACCCTCCATGACTTGGATTGACGGACGTTACGAAGAAAACCTGATAATTACAACGATCGAACAAGGTATGAATTGGGCTAAGCAGTCGAGTATCTGGCCGATGACATTCGGTCTGGCCTGCTGTGCGATCGAAATGATGGCAACGGGAGCGAGCCGCTACGATCTCGATCGATTTGGAGCGGGTGCCTTTCGCGCCACGCCACGTCAGGCTGACCTGATGATCGTTGCCGGAACTGTGACTTACAAGATGGCCAGCCGCGTGCGACGATTGTACGAACAGATGCCCGATCCCAAATACGTCATCGCAATGGGAGCGTGTACTGTTGGCGGCGGACCGTATTTCAAGTACGGATACCATGTCGTGAAAGGGGTCGATCTGGTTGTACCGGTCGATGTGTACGTCCCAGGTTGCCCGCCTCGTCCCGAAGCATTGCTGGAAGGGATCATGCGAATTCAGGACAAGATCAAGTCACGCAGGATCGGTCGGGGCGCCCAACAAGTCGTTCCCGTACCACATCACACCGGTTACGTTCAAATCCCGCAGTTTAAGCCGATGACATCAGAAAATACGCTGTCATCATAGATTTTCGTCGAAATGAGCAGGAGTTTCCGATACCGGACATTGCCATGTGCGGTTGTTAACAAACAAGATCGCACTTTCAACGGCTAATCGGACACACACCAGCCATCTAATATAGGCGAAAATTCGAATCGGGGCATTTGATCGCATGCGCTCACCTGACGGTGAAAGCGAATCCCCTCGATAGCAGGTTTCCATTGGCGATAACCAGGGAATCGTTATACCAGTGCAAAAGAAAGTCTTGAATTTCGACAAAGATATCTTCTTCGGTTTCAATCGCAACATTCCGACGGTTACAGACAACCTAAACGAGGGAATTAACAGGGTTTTGGAATATTCCAGTCGGATCTGGTATAAGATTGACTATAATAAGTTTGACTCGTAAAGAATCTCGCCATTGCGTTCAGTCCGTCAATTGAATCATTCTCAAATGGGTTTGATGAGGTATTTGAAATGGGTAGTTTGCTGCAGATTGAAAACCTGCACGTTTCAGTGGAAGGGAAGTCAATTCTCAAGGGAGTACAGCTTGAGATCCGACAAGGTGAAATCCATGCACTCATGGGCCCCAACGGATCAGGAAAAAGCACGTTGGCGTACGCGCTGGTGGGACACCCGAAGTACGAAGTCACCGCAGGTAAAATTGAAGTCGACGGTGTCAATCTGCTCGATCTTGATCCCAACGAACGGGCTCGCCTCGGTTTATTCCTTGCCTTTCAGTACCCGGTGGTAATCCCTGGTGTGAAAGTCGCGGACTTCCTGAGACACGCTGTTTCAAACATTCGCAAACCCGATCGCAAAGAAGGAGAAGGGTTGATTCCCATGCGGGAATTCCGAAAGGAACTCCGCGAACGAATGGAAGCCCTCGGTATGGATACGGAATTCGCCCGACGCTATCTCAACGAAGGTTTCTCGGGCGGCGAGAAGAAACGGATGGAAATCCTGCAGATGGCGATGCTCAAACCGAAATTCGCCATACTCGATGAAACTGATAGCGGCCTCGACAGCGACGCCGTTCGAGTGGTCAGCGAGGGATTGCAGAAACTGGCCGGTCCCGACACCGGCGTCTTGATCATCACACACCACGAGCGATTGCTCGAATTCAACAAACCGCATCACACGCATGTAATGCTCGGCGGCCGCATCGTCGAAAGTGGCGATTCAGCGCTGGCTCATAAATTGCACGAAGAAGGCTATGCTGAAATTCGGGCGCGTCATCCTCAGGCAGCGGCTGAAAACGCAGCGCACGAAGAAGCTCTCACAGCGACAACGGCAAGTTGAAATCGTAATAAGCCATTTAATAATCTGCCCAACAGGGGGTTTTGTGACGACAAGGCGAACAGTGTCGTCAATAGCATAGAGGTGAATGATGAGCAGCGATACCACAGTTAAACCCGACATGGGGATGGATGAATACCAATACGGTTTTCACGATCCACAAGATAAATACATTTTCAAAAGCCAAAAAGGTCTCGATGCCGACGTCGTACGGCAGATCTCGGCCATGAAGGGCGAACCGCAGTGGATGCTCGATTTTCGTCTGCAATCGCTCGACATCTTCTTTAATAAGCCGATGCCCGAATGGGGAGGTGACCTAAGCCATCTCGACTTCCAGGATATTTTCTACTACGTCCGCGCGTCGGAACGACAGGAAAAAAGCTGGGACGACGTCCCTGAAGACATCCGCAAGACGTACGACCGACTCGGTATCCCTGAAGCCGAAAAAAAATACCTCGCCGGCGTGAAAGCGCAGTATGAATCGGAAGTTGTCTACGGTTCGTTGCAAACCGACCTCGAAGACAAAGGGGTCATCTTCACCGACACCGATTCGGCGATGAAAGATCATCCCGAGTTGTTCCGGCAATACTTTGGCACGGTCATTCCGTCCTCCGATAACAAATTCGCCGCACTTAACTCGGCGGTCTGGTCGGGGGGATCATTCATTTATGTTCCGCCGGGCGTGCATATCGAATTTCCGCTGCAAGCGTACTTCCGCATCAACTCCGAAAACATGGGACAGTTCGAGAGGACGCTGATTATCGTCGACGAAGGGGCTTCGGTCCATTATGTCGAAGGCTGCACTGCGCCGACCTACAGCAGCGAGAGTTTGCACTCGGCAGTGGTCGAGATCATCGTCAAACGCAACGCTCGCTGCCGTTACACGACAATCCAGAACTGGTCGAACAACGTCTATAACCTTGTCACCAAACGAGCCATGGCCTACGGCGACTCGGTGATGGAATGGATCGACGGCAACCTCGGCTCGCGATTGACGATGAAGTATCCCGCCATCTACTTGATGGAGCCGGGGGCTCGCGGCGAGACGCTGTCGATCGCCTTTGCCAGTCACGATCAACATCAGGACGCCGGCGCGAAGATGGTGCATTGTGCTCCGAATACCTCCAGCCGGATCATCTCGAAGAGTATTTCCAAGGGTGGAGGTCGCGCGAGTTATCGCGGGCTGGTCAAAGTCAACAAGGGAGCCCACGACTGCAAATCGAACGTCGTCTGCGACGCGCTGATTCTCGATTCCAACAGCCGCAGCGATACATATCCGTATATTGAAATCGACGAAGACAACGTTGCCATCGAACACGAAGCAAGCGTTTCAAAGATCGCCGAAGAACAGATCCTTTACCTGATGAGCCGCGGCCTGACCGAGACTGAAGCGAGTTCAATGATCGTTACCGGTTTCATCGAACCGCTTGTCAAAGAGCTGCCGATGGAATACGCCGTCGAAATGAACCGGCTGATCGAACTTCAGATGGAAGGTTCGGTCGGGTAACAAATCCATGTCAAACGTCGAGGCCTCAATGTCTGGCACAATAGCAGCCGCAACCCTTCCCCCAAGTTTCGACGCACGGGCGTTCGAACAATTTGTGTCGCATCGATCAGAACCTACTTGGTTGACTGAGCGGCGCCGGCAGGCATTTTCTCAATTCGAAGAGCTTTCTCACTCGTCGCTTGACGAAGAAGAATGGAAGCGTATCGATCTGCGATCGTTTCGTCCCGAACGTTATGAAATCCGGAATACGCTTCCCGCACAATCGACGTTCGATTTATTACTTGCCGACCGCACGGAGTTCGGCGGCCGAGTGACACATATCGATGGCTGTACGCAAGCCTCACAACTCGACGGAACTTTGCGAAAACAAGGGGTCATCTTCGGCAGTCTTCAAGACGTGTTGCAGGCACACCCCGACTTGCTGCAGGATTACTGGATGCAGCGTGCCGTTCCGAACGGACGCGACCGCTTTAGCGCCTGGCACGCCGCATTTTGCACTGGCGGTACGGTGCTCTATGTCCCCAAAGGCGTTGACGTTGAGGCCCCCCTGTACAGTTTCATCGGGCTGGCATCGGAAAACGCCGCTGACTTGAGTCACACACTCGTGATTCTCGAAAACGGTGCCTCCGCAACTCTCCTCGAAGAAACAGCTTCGGCAAATCCCGATCTCTCCGGACTGCACATCGGAGCCGTCGAACTGCTCGTAGGTGACGGGGCTCACCTGCAATACGTGCAACTTCAAAACTGGGGAACTAAGGTTTGTCATTTTGCGCATCAGGCGGGACGCGTTGCCGGCAATGGCTCGTTAAGATGGACCGTCGGCGGACTTGGGGCGCGCATCGCTCACATTCATCAAGACGTTTTTCTCGACGGCCCCGCTGCAGAAGCACAAGTTAACGGCGTCACTTTCGCCAGCGAAAAACAACTCATTTCGTATTACACACAACAAACGCACGCCGCCCCATTCACACGGTCGGATTTGCTCTATAAGCAAGTCTTGAGAGATCGCGCACGAGGCATCTGGCGCGGCATGATTCGCGTCGATGAGGGTGCACAAAAAACCGACGGTTATCAACGCAACGATACCTTACTGCTGAGCGGTGACAGCCGGGCAGATGCGATTCCGGGTTTGGAAATCGAAGCTGACGACGTCCGCTGCACTCACGGTGCGACCGCGGGTCGCGTCGATGAAGAACAGATTTTTTATTGCATGGCGCGCGGCATTAGCGAGATGGAAGCCAAGCATATGATCGTCGAAGGATTCTTCCAAACGGTGCTCGATCGCATCCCCGTCGAAGTCGTTCGTGAGACGCTCAACCGCGCCGTAGAGAAGAAATTAGGCATCGAACGATTACAGGGCGTTTAGAACCAACTTTATTTCCTGAATTGCAATAATCATATTCCCGATACGCCCCGAAATGATCACTACTCAGTGAATTAACATGTGGGGTGTTGGATAATTTTCTAAGCTGAAGCGTAAGTCAACATGACAGCTAAGGATCGCCTTCCGGGGTTAATGAAGAAAAAAGCAGAGCACAAATGGCCGACTTCGAACGAATTGCGAGTTTGAAAGATCTCCCGGACAATGGACGCTTATCGGTATTCATTGACGATGATCCTGCACTATTGGTTCGTATTGGTGATGCCATATACGCCGTGGAAGATGTCTGCACCCATGACGGTCAACCGTTAACCGATGGACCGATTGTGGATGATCAGATTGTCTGTCCGCGTCACGGGGCGCGATTCGATCTCAGAACAGGACAGCCCACTTGCATGCCGGCAACGCAACCAATTGCAACATATCTTGTCGAAATTCGCGATGGAGAAATTTACGCCCGACCACGTACTGCAAACGAGTCCGCATCCGAATCATTGGAAGGCGGAACCGCGATGGCTACTGCTGAACAATCTGTAGTCGATAAAAACGCTCCCGAAGAAACCGAACGCTACGGCGAGAAGATCGACGACGCTAAATTGATCGAAGCGCTGCAACAGGTTATCGATCCCGAATTGATGATCAACATCGTCGACCTGGGTTTAGTTTATGAAGTGAATCAGGCCGCGAACAAAGTCAACGTGCTGATGACACTAACCAGTCCCGCGTGTCCTGCCGGTCCGCAGATCGTGCAGCAGGCAAAGATGGCGCTCGAAAAGCTAAAAGACGTCGATGAAGCTGAGATTCGCTTGACGCTTTCTCCTCCGTGGACTCCCGCACGGATGACCGATGCCGCCCGTGATCAGCTCGGGATTTTTTGATCTCCCGACACGATGCAATCGATCTGCCAGGCGCGCGACATTGAATCTGTCAACCGTTTTCGCCCGAAATTTTTGCGTCATTTATCTCTTCGATGCAAAAATTTTCTCTTCTGAATTCTTCACCGGATGCCATTGCGTTTTGATCGATGCCTACGCATACTGAAAACCGCGTCAGACACCGATCGATAATCAGTATCTGGCGTGCCTTTGATGTCACCCGTCTCTGGTATCACGATGGACGTATCCGATTCACGATATCCGTCTGTCGTTCAACTTTGACGATCATCGCTACAAAGCCAACCATGCCGATGCAGCGATCTCATTTCGACAAATCGAAGGCGAGAACAACCTATCGAATTCAGATCCTCTCACACAACGCAGGAGAAATATGATGAAAGCAAAATCAACCTGTCGCGATTGTCATGCAGAGGAAAATCATCAACCGTTGAACGATAATAAAAAGACAGAACGAGTTAGTCGTCGTCGATTTGTGCAGAGCGTAGGTGTGACAGCCATAGCCGCTTCATTGCCGCACGTACTTATCGCGAAAGAAAACGAGGCTGCTACTCCCGAAAATCTTGTCGAAAAGCTGTACCACTCTTTGTCGGACGAACAGAGAAAGGTGATTGCCTTCCCCTGGGATTTCACCGACGAACGGGGACTTCTCCGTACCTACATCAGTAACAATTGGCATATCACCGAACCTCGCATCAATTCGAATTTTTATACCTCCGACCAAAAGGATATCATCGAATCGTTATTCTTCGGCCTGTATCAACCCGATTGGCATGCCAGTTTGAAGAAACAGTTGCAAGACGACGCCGGGGGCTATGGCAAACAGCAATCAATCGCGATTTTTGGTGAGCCAGGAAATGACAAATTCGAATTTGTGATGACCGGCCGACATCTCACGATTCGATGTGACGGGAATAGTACCGACCATACGGCGTTCGGCGGTCCCATTTTCTACGGTCACGCGGCACAGGGATTTGATGAAGCCGCCGATCATCCGGGCAACGTCTATTGGGAGCAGGCACTAAAGGCCAATGCGTTGTATCAGATGCTCGACGGGAAGCAGCGCGATGTAGCCCTGATAGAAGTTCAACCCGAAGAAGCGGATGTCAATTTCCGTTCGGAAGGTAAGTCCTTTCCTGGTATTGCTGTTACCGAACTCTCCTCCGACCAGAAAGAGCATCTGCAGAAGATACTCGAATCGTTACTTGCCCCCTACCGAACCAGCGATCAGGATGAAGCGTTATCCTGCCTGCATGCTCAGGGGGGTCTCGAACAATGTGCATTATCGTTCTACAAAGAAGGTGATATTGGCAATGACGGCGTCTGGGACGTTTGGCGTCTCGAAGGACCGTCGTTCGTCTGGCATTTTCGCGGTAGCCCACACGTTCACGTCTGGGTGAATATTGCCAATAGCCGCGATGTCAAGATCATCGCCGTCGGTTAAACATTGATCGATGGGGCGGTCTCGTATTTTCGCGAAAGCGAATTGCTAACGCGACCGTTTAGCCTTGTCGCATCGGCAGTGAGAAGGTATCTCCCCATTCATCTTGACTCAACTGAGAGCTGTGTTTATTGACGACTTTTCATCATTCGAATTTTGTTTCCCCAAGACACCTCCCACACATCTAATAAACATCTCCCGTTATCACATGAAAGATTCGCCATGCCTTTGCTTGATCGATGTCGAAAACTCACAGGAAGGAGCCATTCGTGAGTCAACACGCTCTTTCATCCCGAATTGAACCCGTCGCCCTGCAGGGTGATAAACGATTCATCAGACTCGATAAACCTCAAATATCACATCCTCCCGTTTGCCGCTGGTCGCTGCATCAAATCAGTACGTACCGCTGGTCGCTCGAAGAGGATATCAAACGCTATGCCGCCGCCGGCATCCCGGCAATCGGCTTGTGGCATCGCAAAATACAGGAGATCGGTGAAGATCGGACTGTCGACGCGTTCGATGAGAGCAGCTTAGGAGTTTCAAGCGTGTCTTGGCTGGGAGGATTCACCGGCACTGAAGGGATGTCTCATCAGGAGGCGATAGACGAATCCCTAGAGGCGATTCATCTTGCCGACCGTCTTGGTGCACGCTCGGTCGTCGTCGTTAGTGGAGCACGCGGCCGGCATATTACAAGTCACGCACATCGCTGCATTCGCACGGCGTTGATTGAATTGGGGAACGCTGCTGCCGAAGTGGGGGTGACCGTATTATTGCAATCTGAATCGCGCCCGCTCTGCCGTCCCTGGTCGATATTTGGAAACTGGGAACAGGCGTTCGATATCGTTGCCAGCTGTCGCCATCCGTATGTAAAACTCGCCGTGGATCTCAATCAATTGTTGCCCGTCAATGCATCGCGTCGCCACCTGGATGAAATCGTTCCATTTCTTGGCCAGATACAACTTCCGGTAACGGAGTCACAACTTTCATCCGATTCACACATCTCTAATTGTCGATCGATATTGTCGGACCGAAATGCCAGATGTGCCGACATAGCGGAGATATTCACATGCCATGTAGGCCATGCGTCATTAACATCCGACCGGGTTCAGTCTCTTCAGCACGCCGGGTTTTCTGGTTACGTCGAATTCGAATTCTGGTCAGAAGCCGTTTGGCAATCCGACTATTCTATGTGGCTGAATACGCTCTCTCATAATGTGAACGCAAAATCTGTTCACACCAACAAATGAAAACAAACCATATGCAGCGCTGGCTTATTCAATCTAATTTGATAGACTGGCATGTGGTCCATCCAATAGATACCGACTTTTAGCGAATTTCGAATATCTCGAAAGAATCAATCTTGCTCATCGGTTTGCAATGTTTAACACACAGCGCCGATAACTCCCCGTTTTTTCCCGACCGTCATAGTTTCCAAGACGAAACTTCCATCTAATTTTCATCCTGCGGCTTCGGTCTCAGGATCCTCCCTGATGAACGAGCGACTCGTTCCAGAATAGTCCAACAACCATCGAGTACCGATTGCCGGTGATCGCGGACATTCTGTGAATTCAACGTCGACAATTCAAATGATTCGATTCTGCAATGATGTTGATGGTCAGGCTGGTGATAATATGACTCATGAATGGATGACATTGAAGGAACTTGCCCGTCAATTAGGACGAGATCGCCGCGAAATTGAGCGACTGGTGCAGCGAGGACGGCTACCCGGTCACAAAGCCGGAGAGGACTGGCAATTTCACACAGCCGAAATCACTCACTGGCTCGAACAGGAAATGCGCGAATACACTGATCGCGAACTTGCTGCGGTTGAGGCATCTCCACTCTCATCCGATCCCTCTTCGGAACCGACAAATTCGCCGATCTCTAAGATACTTCATCCCGAAACTGTGCAAGTTCCGCTGGAAGCCCGTACCAAACGCTCGGTGATGGAAAGCCTGATCGAAGTCGCCGGCCGGACGTGGCAAGTCTGGGAACCGGCGACGGTCTTGAAAGCCGTTCGCGATCGGGAAGACGTGATGTCGACTGCCTTTGAAAATGGCGTCGCCTTCCCGCACCCGCGAAATCCAGTTTCCAGTGCCTTGGGAGAATCGATTCTCGCCTATGGACGGACACTCTCCGGAATTCCGTACGGCGGCCCCAATCGCACGTTATCCGATATTTTTTTCCTCGTACTCTGCAAAGATTCGAAAACGCACTTGCTGACATTGGCTCGACTGGGGCGACTGATTCAGTTGCCCGATTTTCTAGATAATCTGAGAAACGCGACCGGCAACGAACAGAGTTACCGTGTAATCATCGACGCCGATGCTGCATTGAGTTGAATTGTTGCAGAACGTTTCTGTTCCTAATTTCGAGTCCCTTTGTTTTGGAACACCTGTTCTAAAGCATCATCTGCGTAGCGCGTATTGACACTTTTTACGACTTCACGAGCCTGCTCGATCAGATCGCGTTCAAAGCGATCGGTATTTGCTGGCAAATCAGGATCAACGGTCGCCTCCCTTTGTGCATGGCTATCACGATCCGCCACGACATTGACTTCTTCGCCGTTTTCGTTTCTCAGCAAAATGTCGTCGTCGGAATGGTGTTCTTTCAGATACTCGATCCGATGACACACATGATTGACGGCCTCGGCAATATCGCCGAGGTAATCTCCTTTACGCAAACGTATTGGCGTTAATTCAACTCCGGCTGCTAATTGTTGAAGCGCAATACGAATACGGTAAAGCGGTCCGACAATGCGATGTGAAAACCAAAGGGCATCAAACAAGATGATCGGCAACACAATAAATGCACAGCAAATGAAACACATATGCTCGGACAGAAACTGCCCGTAAAGAACGGTCATCGGCAAGGCGTCTTCACCGATCAATACTGAGTCGCGGGTCCGAAAGATGCGATAGATAAACGTCGCATGAAGCAACAGGAAGTGGTAAAGAACCCAATAGAGACTGATATAGGTCAGAGCTCGTCCCTGAATGAGCCCGTTGACCCAGACACGTTTTCGCATGATGCTCTTGTGAAAACCCATATCAAAATCCTGTCTTTCAAGAGTGGCCCAATCGATGTCCTCGCAAAGCGACCTTTGTCAAATTTAGTTCGTCCACATGTGTGTTCGATATCTGTCTACTCAATTCCAGGCGTTTCCACAGACCTCCACGACCGGGTGTAACGATTGTCGCGATAGGAGCGACCTTCAGGGAAACCCGGCCGGTCCGGGATACTGGCCAAAAATGCTTCTTATTCGTTTTGCTTCCGATACATTCATCGATTCATCTGTCCACATCACAAGACATCGACGGCTCTGATTACTGAGCAAAAACGTCAATAGCCGAAGTTTGCAGCTCACGATCGAATGCTGCTGATACAGCCTTGAATCGATACCGAAGGTTTCAATCTCTGCCGCTGACATGTACGATGTAGTTGAACGAGAATACCTGCTGGATAACTCGTGATCCTGCTTGTATTTTCCTGGCTGTTTGGAACGCCTTTGTCCTGAATTGACCAACGAACAGATGTAGGAATCTTTGAAAACAATTCAACGGTCATAGGTTGATACGACGAATTTCAGGAATGATCGATGACGTCAGAAGCTCGTACCACTGCACCGCAATCCGCTGATGTGGATTCCGCCGACGGCTACCGTCTGCCTTGCTCGGTGTCGGAGAACGTATCGGGCAATGTGCAGGATCGAGACGTCTCGGTGAATATTGTTACGACCCCATCAGAAGCGATCGAGCCCTGCCCTTCACCGATGTCATGGGTTGACGTCGTCGATCGTCTGCGAATGGACGCCAGTTCGTGGGAAGTATATCGAGGATCGTATTCGATCAGATGTCGCTCCATCGGAACTGGCAAGCCGCTCTATTTCCTCGGTGGTGCAACCGGAAACAGCGACTTGTTTGCACTGATGGCCTGGCTTCTGAAAGACGATTTCCGTTGCGTGCTGTATGATTATCCCGACCACTCGGCACGAAACCAACGACGACGACCGCTGACAATCGACGATTACGTCGATGACCTTATCTCCGTTGTCGATAGTCAGCGCGAGGAACAAGTTTCCGCATACGCCATTTCGATGGGTACTCCCATATTATTGACGGCGATGAGACGACAACCCAAACGCTTCTCACATGCCATCATTCAGGGAGGACAGTTGCGACTTCCCTTAACCGGTATTGAACGACTGATGTTGGAGTTCGGTAAATATCTTCCCGGAAAACTTCGACACTTGCCTGGGCGTGACACCATCTTTCAACAGAATCATCGTGCGTGGTTTCCGCCATTTGACTTTTCGAGATGGAATTTTTTTGCCGACGTCACCGGGAATGTCACACTCAAAACTCTCTCACATCGTTTGAAAGTAATGCACCGAACCGATCTAAACGACATCGTGAAGGATCTGCCGCAGCCGGTACTCATTGTCGGTACCGAAGGAGAAGGACCACGATTGTCGGCCCAGCGTCAATTGTTGGAACAATCGTTGTCGAACTGTCGAACCGAGTTGCTGGACACAACCGGGCTTGTTCCTTTTCTGACTCATCCGCATCGACTTAAGAAAATCATCTTGCCGTTTCTAACTTGTGAGAATGCGGCAGACCGGCCATAACTGCAAATACATATCAATTATGACAAAGTCACCGAAAAACCTTCCCGAACCTCTCGATGTGATTGCCGTTGGCGCTCATCCTGATGATGTGGAAATTGCATGCGGCGGGACGTTAGCACAACTTGTGCGACAGGGATACCGCGTCGGAATTGTCGATCTGACCGATGGTGAACCAACACCCGGGTCGGCCGGACCACACATTCGACTCGCGGAAGCGCAACAGGCCGCGGAGATCCTCGGCGTGCAGGTACGTCAGACGCTGGAGTTGACGAATCGTCGGTTGTTTGACGATTTTGATTCACGGGTCGCCCTCGCCAAGGTTTTTCGTCGTTACCGCCCACGAATTGTAATGGGGATTGCCGATAAAACGCCACTTGCCTCTCCCGATCATTGGCAGGCCATGCAGATCACTGACGCAGCTGTCTTTTATTCGCGGCTGACGAAATGGGACGACCAGTTTGAAGGCTGGCCGCCACATATCATTTCAAAGCAGGTCTGGTATCCTTTGGGAATATCGAACTTGAAATTACCAACGGGGGGGCATCATTTTGTGATGGATATTTCAACGACGTTCTCGATAAAATTGCAGGCCGTAAGAGCCTATCAGACACAGTTTCCCCCGGCCAAAGAGCGCGTTTTCGGTTTACTCGAAAGTCAAAATCGATTTTACGGAGCCGCTGCCGGTTTTGAGTCGGGTGAACTGTTCATTTCGAATAACCCACTGGGAATGGTCGACCTCGTTAAAACGCTTATTCCCGATTAATATTTTGGTTTTGAACCCAACTCAAAGCCCGTTTAGCGTGTGAGTATAGCCTTCACATAAGGAACAATGTTGACGATCAACTGGTTTTGAGATTGTATACGGAATAGAAAGTTCTTACGTCGAATCAGGATTGAATTGTGATGGTCCAATTGAATTGGGGAATGAAAAGTATCACTGGCAACTATCGTGAAAACAACGAAGACAGTTGTACGATTCACGGTGCCGGTCGAATGTTTGTCGTCGCTGACGGTATGGGGGGACAGAACGCCGGCGAAAAGGCAAGCGCATTGGCCATCGAGTTGTTTCCCAAACGACTGGAACAATTGCTCGAAGCAGTGTCTCCCGAAAACATCGATGTAATTTTGAAGTCGATCGACGAAGCGGTGAGTCACGCAAATACCGAAATCATGGCGCTGGGCGAAATCGATTCCGACACCCGGAGTATGGGAACGACAATCGCATTTATTGTCTCTCACGGAGAAACATTATTTGTCGGCGGTGTGGGTGACAGTCGCGTGTATATGCTGCGCAACGGCAATTTCATGCAACTCACGACCGACCACTCACTGACGCAAGCGCTGATCGATGCCGGAACGCTGACACCCGAGGAAGCTGTCGGACACCGTTATCGCAATGTGTTGTATCGATATCTGGGAACCAAAGAAGGAGGAATCGGCGTGCAAACCCGCCAGATTCAGCCTCAAGCAGGCGATCGGTTCCTCATCTGTTCGGACGGTGTACTCGATGGGACGAACGATGATAACCTCGCCGAACTTTTGCGGCAATACGACGACCCGCAAGAAGCAGCCGATGCCATCGTTGATAGCGCTCTCACCGGAGGATCGAAAGATAACATCACGTCGATTGTGGTGCGTTGCCAGTAAGGTTCCACCGACGGACTGTGTTTCCAGTCGATGGACGATTCACAGAAACGTCACTTGCGGTGAAACTCCAGTCCCTCAGGAGGCCATTTTCATCTGCAACTCCTGAGCGTTCAGCGACACAACGGCGATGCGAAATCGTTCGGCGAGCTCTAGAAATTCCGGCTGATCGAGAAGTATCGTCATACCGCTTTCAATGGCTAGCACGCGACCCCCTGATTCGTGCATGCTGTGCAACGTCTGCACCCCGATCGTCGGCATATCGAAGCGTAAGTCCTGTTGGGGTTTGGCAACCTTGACGACGGTGAATCCACCACGCTTGCAGAGGAGTCCCGCGCGCTTGATCGCCTGATCGGTCCCTTCGATCGCCTCGACAGCAATGACGGCTTTGTCGTTGACAATGACCGTCTGGCCGATGTCAAGCCGTCCGACTTCTTTGGCGATTTCCCACCCGAAGTGTATGTCGTCCCATTGCGCCGGTGTGGGACGACGTTGTGTTAAAAATCCATGTTTCACTAGGATCTCCGGACAATAATCAACTGCAGAAACGAATTCGAGGTTATCTCGAGCGAATTCTTTGATGACGGCCAATAATAATGTGTCGTCTTTTCGGTCTCGTCGAGCATAACCCCACCACATATGGAGCGTGCGCCAGTCGGGGAGTAAACGAAGCCATCGCCATTTGCGAAACAACACCGTTTTTTCGATCTTCCCCGCCATGATTACCTGCTGAATTCCACCTCGTTTGAACAAACGAATTGCTTTACCCAGTCGAGCGATAGGGACTTCAGCATAGCGATCGCATAACGATGCCAGTTCGGGGTCTGCCATCCCGATCACACCCAGACATTGCACAAAATAGCCCTGACGACGCAGAGATTCGGCAACCGTCATGGGAAAATGGCCAGCTCCAGCCAGCAATCCCATGCGCGGTGCACGTTGCGGCAATGTCGACGTCATCGGTATCAACATGGATGACACGTTTCAGGCCACCTTTTTTTGTTCGAGACCGCTGGCCGAATCACCGGCCTCCGACACCAGCTTTTCAATTTGGGTCGTCAACTTTCCGACGTGATTCTGTAATTCTCGAATTTGCTTTCGCATGTCGGGAACACGACGAATCGACATCACCGTTCGCAACTGTTCGGCCTCAGGTGCCGCCGGGTAACCCTGATACGATTCGCCGGCAGGGACGTCTTTATGCACACCGGCTTTGGGGCCCAACAACGAACGTTCGCCGAGATGAATATGATCGGCAATGCCAACCTGACCGGCACAACGAACGTAATCACCGGTCGTCACCGAACCGGCGAGTCCAACTTGAGACGCAAATGCGTTGTGTTTGCCGAGTTCGCAATTGTGAGCGATCATTACCTGATTGTCGAGTTTTGTCCCTTCACCGATTACTGTCATACCGATCATGGCGCGGTCGATCGTCGTCCCTGCACCAATTTCGGCGTCACACTCGATGCGAACACCGCCGCGGTGAGGAATCTTTCGATATCGTCCCTCATGAAAGCGGTATCCAAAACCATCCGAACCGATAATCGCTCCGGCGTGAATAATCGCACGATCGCCAACGATTACGTCGGAATACAAGACGGCATTCGGATAAATCACGACATTGGCACCGATGCGGCAACCGGGGCCGACGAAAACGCCGGGATAAACATCGCAGCCATTACCGATAACAACGTCATCCGAGATATATGCACCGGGGAAAACATTGCAGTTTTCCCCCAATTGAACAGACGGATCAATCGAAGCCTCGGGTGAAATCCCGATGGCAGGACGAGGGCGTGCCGGACGAAATTCCTCGAGAATATTCAGAAATGCAAACAAGGGATCAGAGACAAACAGCAGTGTTTGCGAGGTCGGTTGAGTGATTGATTTTCGCAGAGATGTCGGGAGCAGCACACTGCCGGCCTGTGTCGTTTTCAACCGGCGGAGGTTCTTTTCGTTTTCGATAAACGTGATATCCGAAATGCCGGCACGGTCGGCGGATTGAGCACCGCGAATCTCTCGTGCTGTATCGCCAACGATTTCAGCATGCAGACGTTGAGCCAGATCTCCAGAGGTGATCACCATCGTCGAAGTCCTTTTCTCTGATGAAATGATTCAATTATCTGTATATAAACTGATTTGTGATTTCACGTTACGGTGACGAACCCAATATCCACCGAACATCGTATGAAACCATTTCGAGAGATCATCCCGATCTCAGAAGCGAATTTGTACTCGAAACCCCATTTTCAACGCAACCCCTTTTCTCAGTGTGGTATATTTTGCCGCGTCGGTCATGAAATGTGTTGTAGCATTAATCTTCGAGACAAGACCATCTACAGCATTTCACTTGATTTCGTATCAACGTCAAGCTGTGATTCGGGATAAGAAAATGTTACTGTAACGGCATTCGTGTTGAAACAGTTCGCTCATTCTCAACAATTTTTGAACTCAACGAAGGTGATAGACGAGTATGGCGGTACGTGGAATTCGCGGAGCAATTACAGTCACGAATGATCAGGCTACGGAAATTCTTGCCGCTACGCGAGAATTGCTGGAAGAACTGCTCCGCGCTAATCAGATTTCACACTTCGAAGACATCGTTTCGGCGATCTTCACGACGACAACCGATTTGACGTCGACGTTTCCTGCCGAAGCGGCGCGGCTGCTTGGTATGAAACAGGTACCGTTGTTGTGCGCGTGTGAGATTCCGGTACCGGGAAGCATGCCCCGTTGTATTCGTGTGCTGCTTCACATTAATACCGAAAAGCAGCAGGCTGACATAACACACGTTTATCTCCGCGATGCGAAGAAACTTCGCCCCGATGTGCAAAGCGCGCAATAGTGAGCCGGTAAGAAGCGTGCAACACCTTTATCGCATAACTGCGATCGATGGTTCTATTGCCTCGGATGGAAATTACTCGATCGACTCGGAATCGGGCAACAAATCTACCGTAGGCGACAAATCTTTTTTAGCGATCTCGTCAACGGTAGGTTTTTCGATATCCGGCTTATCGTAACCGAACAGAGCATTGTCAGGATCCCAAGTGATGTCATCCTCCAGTGACGAACTGTCGATGACTTCAAACGGCAAGCCTTTTTCGAGTAACAGATCGGCGACGTCGTCCAATGGGTTCATCAGGAATTGTTGAGGCAGGCTCTTTTTCAATTCCTCGATATATCGACGGACCAGTTTCACGTTGTCGAGGGGTACCTGACTAAGCTGTTCGGCCCGGTTTTGTCGTGTCAACCAGGCCGCCTGCTTCAGTTTGGCATATTTCTCGTCGTCTGGAAGATTAGCAAATGGAGTTTCGACCCGCATTAATCGATCGATTTCCCGGTTGCCGTCTTCAATCACGACCCTTAATTCCTGGTTATCACGCAGCATGGCACGTCCGTAAGCTGCTCCTAGAGTGAGAGTGTAACCTGCGAATTGTTGTGGCGTCACACGGAACGCCTTGAGCTGCCTTATGAGAACCTTGTTCTTGTTCAGCTTCTTCGCGAGATAATCGACATCCCATCGTTCATGGATCTGCTTGAGTTCGTCGTCAACGAGATCCTTAACCGGTAATTGCCGCGTATGAGACCATTCTGCGGGAGGGGTGTAAACTTGAGGAAATTCAGGAGGACGCTCGTCAGGCAGACTCTTGATGATTTCAAGATACTTCAGCAACTCCAATTCATCGATCGATTCGTTTATTCGCCTGACTTCGGTATATTCCAGCGGCGCATCCCGGCACCCTGGCATTGCGCCGATAAGTCCGAAGCAGCAGATGAACATCCCAACTAAAGTTTTCGCCAAAGCACGATTCCAATCGGTCAACGATGGCAGAGCTGACATCGACGAATCGTCGTATGCCTTTCCCTAAAGGTATCGGGAAATTGCTCGAATAAGATTGATCGTCAATCTATTGCATCGAATGGAAACAAGAAATGCAGAACCCGCACAATCCACATAATCGGTGTAACCGCTGAGTTCGACATCCAGCGACGGACGGTGGAATGAACGACGAAATCAAATCTGTAGAATGTGAAATCCGCTCACTCCGGTCACTGTCACGATTGTCGCTATCATTTGAGCGACCATCAGCCAAGAATAGTCACGCTCCAATTCGGCGTCGTCGGTACCGATAGTCCAGCGTTGAGCGAGCGTCCATAATCCCCAGGGGAGCAGAAAAATCCAAAGTCGTGCGGCTTCTCCCATGTTTTTCCCCGACAGCCACAATAGACTCCAAACCAATGGGCAGCAGATGAGTGGTCCCCACGCCGCATACGGTAACCGACGGAAGTTCACGCCGGCGCGCCCATAACTGGAGATAACGGCAAACGTCACCGGCAACCCAAAGGCAATCGCCAGTTCGAACGGATTGACCAGTAACCATATCCAGTATGTACGCGGATACTGAGTGTAAAATCCGGCGTGATTCTGCAGATTCATCCGCCAGCAATTCAGCAGGTTCAGGTCGGTCAGCCACCAGACCAAGGCCACGAGAAGGGCGAACGATCCTCCCATCGCTATGATAGGCGCGATGTACTGACTCCAGGCACTCGTAGTCGATGATTCCCCCCTTGTCGATTGCGAATTGGCACGATGTGAAGTGAAAATCTCCCAGACAACAAGCAGCAATGTCAATACGAGGCCCGGCAAGAGAGCCAATGACATACTCAATCCAAGCCATAAAACAAATCCGGTAGAACATCCCCATAACCAGGACTTTCGCCGCACTCCCTGCAGAGCACACCAGACAAGTAGCAGTGTGAGGAATGGATACAGTGTATCCGACTTGGGCAGAAATACGTTTAGTGCGGGTATCAACGGCCAGAGCGTTGATACTTGCCACGCCGCCCGATCAGAAAAGTGGCATCGGACGACTCCGAATATCGGAAAGATGGTGGCGAGTGCTATTCCCTGAGTCAGCAAGATCATCCCCCACAAGGCGGAACGATCACTTCGTTTGAGCTCGCGCGGCAAGGAACGAAAATGGCTGTTGATATCTTCAAGACCACGAACGATTTCGCCCGGCATGGTTGCTATCAACAGGTCGGTCAAGACAGAAGACCGTTCGCAGAGGTAAAGCATTTTATAGTTGAGTAAATACAATCCCGGTGGATGTGTGCCGACATGCAGAACATCCCCTTCGCGCATCCACGCTTCGTATTCACTCAAAAATGACGAAACGTCGACAATACGATAACGGGCATGATAAAAATACCCCGACGTCGACGGGTAGTATGTAACCCATGTCGCCTTTGTTAGATTGTAGGGTTCCGGAGGCGACTGTTGCAGGGCGAGTACCCACCCGTTGGCCATCACCCACAAACCACATAACCAGAGGAAGACGGTTATCGAGGATCGCTTCGTTCCTTTCGTCAAGTCGATCGTTACAAAATACGGCAATCCCCAACAAGCGAAGGCAACGTATAGGGCACCTGCTAAAAGTGCCAGACAAATACCCAACAGCGTCTCAGCCAGATTGTCGTCGGTCCAGAGTATTCGTTCCCATGTCCATTCACCGGGGATACCAAGCGGTAATACCGTCCATCCTCGAAAAAGGATGAGGGTAAAGACCAGCGCCAGTACAGGGCTCCAGGGAATACGTCGCACGTCGTCGGAGATACCGATAAAGAAGAGATAGGATCGGAATTGAGTGACGAATAAGCCAACATTAGCAGAAAACAGGTTCGTCCGGCCAGTATAAAAAACTCCCGCAGGTCAGTTCAGATCCTGGCCTGCGGGAGTTGAAAATCAATGAGGACTATTGGGGCTCGGCACCAAACAGACGAAAGACGCCACCACCAAATCCGCCACCGGCAGGGATGACGAGATCTGCCTGAAGCGCTTTTTGAATCCGTTCGCGGGAATCGAGCAGATGAGCCTTGGTGTAGTCGTCAAGTTCCGACTCCGGCTTGTCGATCACTGCGGTCGCCCTCTGCTCCAGTTGTTGCAAATGCATTCGCGTGAGCGTTCGGGCATCTTCGGGAACCCCCTGCCCCTGTACCATCACATCGATCATCTTCTGTAGGGTCATTCGCTGCAATATGCGGCGGTGACTATTGATATATGGTGCACGGTCCGTCGTCTTGATCGGCTGCTCGGGGGGCGTCCATTCACTATATATGGCATCCACAATACGTCGCAGATGTTCGGCAAGCGTGTACACTTCCGTTTCCGGAGCCACCTTGAGTTCGTTGTCCTGCAAGCGCTCAAGAGTCAAAGGACTGAGGAGTCGATTGACGATCTGCGATTGTGCCGAGCTGATAGAATCATGAATGGGATAATCGAGCCTCGACGGTTCATTAACGCCCCAGTGACGCCATCGCGTCGCTGCCAGTTGATTCAACAACTGAGGATTATAGCTCGGTGCGGCAAACGCATGCTTGGCCAGCAGATCCATGGCTTCACGTTGCTTGCCGGCATCAACGATTGTAAAGGGGGCACGCCCGTTGGGATCCCCCTTGTGATCACGGTGAATCTGAACTCCACCGGGAAATCGTGCGGCTAGCGCCACAGAATGCCAGTACTCACGAATCAGCATGCCGAATGCCTGACGGGCGCGTTGATATCCATCTCCTTCTTTGACTGCCCGTTCGACAACAAGAGGAAGTAATTCTTGAGACACATGAATCTGCCTTGTGGCATATTGCAGAGGATCTTTACCCAGATCAAACCGATTGGAGTAAGGATCCGAATCGGAACTTCGCGTATCTTCGTCGGTCGCATAATCGAGACCAGGTTCGGCCGACCGCGCGGCGATCTCTTTGAGCGCCTTGCTTTCATCTCCCTCAGCGGGTTTATAACCATACTCGATTGCCCAATAGTCGTAGGGACCGATGGTTTGTGAATAATACAGTCCCTGCGTCGTTCCTTTGGGTGCGATATTCGCCGGTGAGTAATCCATCACGCTGGCCACCGTCCCTTCGGACGGGCCACCGACAGGATCGTCAATCCCCTGCATTTCTTTCCAGGAACTCGCTTTGAAATTGTGACGCAATCCCAGCGTATGGCCCACTTCGTGCATCACCACTTCTTTGAGACCCTGCTGAATCAACTCCTCCGGCAAATTGCCGTCGGCGGCCAGTTCGTTTCGGCCCAGCAGTACCATTCCGGCATAACCGAGTTGATTCTGCATTCCACGGCTCAACAAACAGTTGTGTGACGAATGGTCGTCATGAGAATGTCCGTGGCTCGAAGTGGAAGGTGTGAGATACAACATCTGCTCGAACGATTCCGGCTTGTACGTTTCATACTCGGTCTTCCAGAATCGCAGAAAACTGGCGTCGAAGATAATATCGGCGTCGAGAATCTGTCCTGTCATCGGATTGACGCGAGATGGTCCCATCGCAAAACCGGCTTCAGCGGTGATCCAGCGGAATGTGTTATACCGAATGTCTTCGGGATCCCAGTCGTCGTCATCGCGTTGCTGACGAACTTCGATCGCATTTGCAAAACCGATTTTTTCGTATGCCTTGTTCCATTCTTCGATACCGTCACGAACAATGGGACGAAGATGAATTGGTACGGTTTTTTCGAGGTAGAAAATAATTGGTTCTTTGGGAGGAGACAGTTTTGCCTTCGGGTCGGCCTTCTGCAGATTCCACCGATTGATATAGCGAACAAAGTGCTCGTCATCGTCGTTGTTCGAGAAATTCTTAAGCACCGTTAAAAAGTATCCGATGCGATCGTCGGCCAATCGCGATTTATAGCCGTTTTCGGGCAACATACTGATGCTGTAATGCACGTTGACTTGTACGCCGCGCGAATCCGAAACCGTATCAATCGATCCGGTTCCCGAATAAATTGCAGCAACTTGAATTTCAACATTCTTCGGATAACTTTCCAATTTTGTCCACGTCGAACGATCGTTCATAAAACGGAAACCTGGGCCGATACTACGGCCAATTTGCTGATCGTCGCTCATAAAGATCGACGACATATCGACCAGATTCCCACCTGTTGTTGGAGAAATGATCGGTAACGCATAAAGCACACTGTCGCTGTAGGCCAGCTTGACAGCGTTTGATTCTGGAGTCCCCGGATCGGCCTTAAAACGGACATTGCGGCGAATCACGTGAATCTTTTCGCCAACTTTGTTGAACGACCAGATAACGTCGTCGCCGAAACCCCAACTCATGCCGCCGAGAACATCCCCACTGCTGATGCCACGAGCAATCGAAGTGAGCACAATAAAGTTTTTACCAAGATGACCGGTGGGAAGATCGACGAGAAGTTTCTGTTCGTCGTGATACATCTTCCACAGCATCTCGCCGTCGTCTTCAACCTTCTTTAAGGTCTTAATTGCGGCGTCGAATTTGGATTCGGGTGGTTTGTTCTCTTGCCCGAAAGACGAAACGACGTTACTGCAGAAAAACACCACCGCACAGGCAAGCGTCACCAGACGCGTCACGATCCACGACTTGGGAATTCTAAATGTCTGCATAGAATGCTCCATGAGAAAGTAAACGAATCGTGGATGCCCCGTTGCGACTCTTCAGGGCACGGAATTGGAATAGGGGCGTTATGGAGACGAACAACGTCTTATGATCCCTTGTAGTCTACACTTCTCAGCAACCCAGATTCCCCATCACATTAGTCATTTTACGCTTACTGACTCAAAAGATGAGGGTTTTAGATCAACTTTATGTATTTTTCCGTCTAAAAGGAATGGACCGACAATCGTAAACCGCCAACAATATCCATAAGTACAGATGGCGGCGAGAGGAAATATAATCCCATCAGACTGCAGGGATAATGAATTCGACCAGATCAGTCGAACTCCTCATGGAATAGGTTGCCATGCCGTTACAAAACCATTCGGCCATGGATTAGCACACCTGCCGGCGCAGACTTTTGAAGGACACGCGTTCGTTCACCCATGACGGTGTGTTGCCAAAGTCTGTTTCACTGTCAATCTGTTCGAGAAAAGCAGGCCCGCACCGGATCGAAAGTAGAATCCCGACCATGCCACTCACCCTGCCGCTGAGTGTCCCTGATATTGATTGAGCTTGTTATACAGCGTCTTAAGGGCAATACCGAGTTCGTTCGCAGTCTTGGGCTTATCGCCATTGTGCTTCGCTAGAACCTGATAGATCACTTCCATTTCGATCTCGCGAAGTGTCTTATTCTGGTTATATTCACCAACTGGGATGGTCGCTCGCGGCTTGACCGCTTTCGGAGCTGACAAACTCGCCGGAAGATCCTCAGGGTGAATCGCCTTTCCATTCGACATGATATAAGCGTGTTGAAGGGCATTTGATAACTCTCGTACATTCCCCGCCCAGAGATGCGACTTGAGGATTTCGATTGTCTCATCCACAAGAATGTCGGGGGAAACATGCGGCCTGTGCAAATGACGGGCCAGCAGCGTGGTCGCCAACTCGGGAATATCGTCGGCCCTGTCGCGCAGCGAGGGGAGGCGAATTTCAAACGTATTCACACGGAAGAATAAATCCTCACGAAATTCACCAGATGCAACCATGTCCTCGAGTGAACGATTCGTCGCACAGACGACACGAACGTCGACGTGAAATGCCTCGTTCTCACCCACGCGACGGACTTCACCCGATTCGAGAAACCGCAGCAGTTTCACCTGCATCGCTTTGTCGAGTTCACCAAGTTCGTCGAGAAACAACGTCCCGCCGTTCGAGACCTCCAATAGTCCCTTACGAGTCGTTTCCGCTCCGGTGAATGCACCTTTGCGATGGCCGAAGAGTTCGCTTTCGACGAGATTATCCGGTAAAGCTCCACAGTTAACGGCCACAAACGGCATGTCGGCTCGTTGACTCAACTCATGAATCCGGCGGGCCACCAGTTCTTTGCCGGTACCGGTTTCACCAAGAATCAACACGGTCGAGTTGGTGGGAGCAATTCGTTCAATCAACCGTTTGACCTGCATCATCGCAGGGGTGTGCCCAATAAGATCGGTTGTTCCTTCAACGGCCTTCAAGCGGTTTTCCAGTGCGATCGTCTTGTGCACCAACGATCGTTTTTCAGCAATGCGATTCAGAACGCTGGAGATTTCAAAAAGCTGACACGGCTTGGGAAGAAAATCATACGCCCCTTTGCGGACCGCCTGAATCGCCTCCTGCATGCTGCCATGTCCGGTACTGATTATCACCTCGGTTTCGGGCGAAACTTGCTTGATATGGTCGATGACGTCCCAACCGCTTAATCCGGGCATCCGCAAGTCAACGATCGCAGCGTCGAACGTCTGTGTTTCCAATACTTTAAGTGCACAGGCACCATCTTCGCAGATGGTAGCATCGTGCCCCATTCGGCGGAGTTCGATCTTCATGACATCGCGAATAGCCGATTCGTCGTCGACGAACAACACGCGCAATTTGTTGGCGGAAGAATTCAAAACGCACTCCTTGCGTAGACGCGAAACATCCTGTTTCGGCGGGGTTTTCAATGGATTCCCGTGAAGGGAGAGGGGTGATAGCAAATTTTTCAAAGTGGAGCAATCGGAGTCTGGCAAATTTTGCCGCTGCATCAGAAAATGCCAGACCCACTAAACATTTTGGCACAGCAAAAAGGATTTGATCGCTCAAAAACAACAGAAAAGAGACAGAAAAAACTCTTAATCCTGTCTCTTTTCTGCGTAATGTGGCTATCTCATTTTGTACGTCAACCTGTGCCGCTCTGGTGGGTTCTCATTCAGGCCACTTCACCCCCCGAACGCACTGTAATGTTTCACGCCGCGTTGAAATGCCCACCGATTGGCGAGGAGCAAGCCAACAATCCAGATCGCTTCGACGATCAGACTTTGTACCATCATGTCGCCGCTGCATTTCCCCAATAAAATTGACGCTGGGAAGTACGCGAGATATTGAAACGGCAGATACTGAAGCGCCGTGCCGAAGTCACCCATCCAGTCCAGTGGTAACATGTGTCCCGAGAGAAAGAAATTCAGCATCGTGAATATAAAGACGAGCGAACTAACCTCCAGAAACCAGAATGCGACCAGCCCCATCAACGATTCGAGCAAGAACCCGACAAGAAACGCGAACGCCAGTGAAATCACAAATCCGCACCACGATGCCATTCCAGGCGTATAACGGAAGTAATCTCTCAGCACCCAGAACATGAAAGCGAACGGCAGTGTCGCCACGAGGTAATACACGAGCTTATGAGCGACTCGATGCAGGAAAAAATACTGCATCATGTCGATCGGCTGCGTCAGATACTTTTTGATAGACCCGTCGCGGATTTCGCGGGCAATACCGGTCGTTAATCCCGGCATGCTCGAAAAAGCCCGCGCCACCATCGCCAGCATCGTGTACGAAACCATCTCGGAGAAATCGTAACCGTTGATTTTCTGCGCGAGTCCTCCACCGGAATAAATCGCCCGCCACAAGAAAACCTGTGTTACGACGGGCAAAAAGCGAATGAACATCGAAAACAGAAAATCGCCGCGGTAGACCAGGCGTTCCTGCAGGCAGGTCTTGAGAATAAACCAGTTTGTCCGCATTAACACGTGCATCGAATGGACCTTTCGGGACGCGAATGATAGCACGTGCAGGGAATGATTGTCGAACGACGCGACTTCCGTTCCCGTTCAGAATTCTCCCGAATGGATCGGCAGTTCATAACACGCCGCCTCTTCGGCATTACGGACGAGAAGTTTACCATGGGCGAACGCGGGTTGATTCCATGTTTTCCCCTCGATCGCCTGCCAGCGGTAAACCTCTTTGAGTTCTTGCGGATCGGGAACGATATACACCACCTCGCCAGACTCGGCGAGCATAACAAACATGCCTCCGATGTCGATGAACTGACCGAAACCATAGCGGCCTGCTTTCCACAACTGCTTGCGGGCCTCGAGGTCGATGCAAACCATGATCCCTTCATCCAATCCGTAAGCGTATTTTCCGCGAACGATAAAATCATTAAACTTCGGTTTGAGATATCTCGATTCTCGCTGCGACCAATCGGTTGTCGCCGACCAAACATCGCCGTCGTGTTTGATATCGAGAAGTGCAATACCCTGACCATACCCCGAGCCGATCAGCACACGACGTTCGTCAACCAATGTCGGCATGGCAACATTGACTTTGGGCTGTGTCGTCCACGGAAACCGCCACAGTTCTGTTCCGTCATCAGGCTTGATTCCCGCCACTCCCTGACCGTCGTGCAACAGGATCTGTCGCACACCATCGATTGTCACGAGGTCAGGCGATGAGTAACTGGCTGGGTGATCTCCCCTGGTCCAGAGCTTTTCACCGTTCAGCCGATTGTAAGCGGTTACACTTTTGCCTTGTTCTCCTCCGGGGTTGACGATCACCATCTCATCGACAATCAGCGGCGATGCCGACATTGCCCATGTGATGTTTCCAGCTCCGGCGTCTGCCAGAATGTTTGTCTGCCAGATTTTCTCGCCGGTTCGAAGATCGAGGCAATTCAATATCCCCGTTGCCCCGAGGGCATAAACATATCCGTCATGAAGCGTTGGCGTGGCACGGGGTCCCACTCCGCCAAATACTTCTTCAAATCGTGCCGAGTCGACATGCACCCAGATCGGAGTACCGGTATTGAGGTCGTAACAGACGACCGCCTCGTTCTCCTGTTGTTGCTCTTGCGTTATCGCCAGATTCTGTACGACGGCAAATGATGACCACCCCGGCCCGACGGGGTGACGCCAGATTTCTTTCGGATGCGTTTCGGATTCTCCATCGCGCGGGACGATGAGCGAACGACCGGGAACAAGGCCCCAATCCTCCCCTCTGATGATGCCCGACCGATCATTACCACGAAATTGTGACCAATCATCAGGACCAATTTGTATGTCCGGTTCATCCGGCGGCTCGACCGCATCGTTTAAGTCTCTATCGTCGCCCGCATTGGCTGAAGACTCAAATACACCGGCTTTTGCACTGGCTGTTAATACATCGTGTCGATGCCAGTATTTCGCAGCACGGTCTTCGGCGGACTCTTGCCAGCGGAATGCGAGAATCGGAAACGCCTCCCCGCGAAAACCGACAACGCGTACCGAATAACGTAAACCGACTCCCAAGAGCACCAACAACAACAGCCCTGCAAATCGTGTCCTCCAACGCACGCCACTGAAAAACGTCCACCATATTGTTAACAACAGCATCGTCGCCATGATGATCAACAGCTGAACAAAGTTCTGCAACGAACGATCGGACGCAAATGTGAACCACTCGATGACTCCGCCGATAATACCGAGCGACAGAATGAAGAGTCCCGATTTCCAGCGAATGCGCTGTGGTTGGTCGGGCGTAGTGTTTTCAACAGCTGGTTCTGATGGCATGGATTCTCGTCTTATGCAGGCTTCAAGTGTTTCGGCACAAAATGTCAGTCTAAAAACAGTACCCGCTCATCCTGTGTCGGGATTCGACAAACTTCTTTTTTACCGAACAGTCGATATCGCATGGCCGAAACACCACGATATCCGAGATCGCGTAGTGGCAATGGAATGATCCATAACATCGCCGAGGCGATTTTCCAGATACCGCCGAGTTTCCACAACACACGCACAATGGCAGCGGATCGGCGATACTCGCCGTGCTCCGAAAAATAAACGAACGTATTCAATTCTCGAACCACTTTAGGGTCGAGTAATAGTTCTGCGGTCGCTCCTTGCAGCGGAGCATAACGAAACACCCGTTCACGATCATGGCGAATCAGAAAATCAATCGTGTGATTGCAGAGGCCACACACACCGTCGAAAAACAAAATCGGCCGATGTTCCTGCACCTCGGAGGGCAATGCTTCTTCGACCATGCTTTTCACACTTAGACTCCGGATCTCTGTAAACGACACACCGCCTGAAAGTTGCGGAATTTTATACCGCTCGCGCCGATCGTCCAAGCCAGGAAGTGACGTCCATCGCTGAGATAGAACCGAAATTGATGTATGCCATTAACGCTGTCGTCAGCGAAAATTGCTTTCTCCACGAAAAAGTGCTGAAAACCAGGTCTTTGGAACTCCTGTTTGGATCAAACGTTACGCAATTACTATAACGGTAAGGATGACAACTCTTAAAATCTTCTTTTCCCCAGTCATGCCGCGATTGGTATGATAACGAACATCGATTACACCCCGGAACGGCGAAATGCATAAACCGATGAGAGGCGAATCTCCGATGGAATTTAGACGAACCGTTCGCATTGCTATCTGGTTCGTCTTGCAATCTGCAGGACGAGAACGCAAGATGAACTTTGAAGTCTATATCTGATGATAAGTTCGTCGTTCGACGTTCGATATGTGGTTTTCCAGATATATCAAGGATGCAGATCATGCCGAAGACGAGGTCGGAAGCGACTTTCCGCCCCCCCTGGCTTGAAGACGCGTATTGGACGAAAGTCCGAAACGCACCGTCATCGGCAATTCACACTCCACCGGCTTCGCGTCCCACCGATCGACTTTCTTTCGTCACCCGCTTATCTGGTTGGATGACCGAACGTTTCCCGGTAATAACCAATTGGCATTCCCGCTGGAAAACGAGTCTCTGGACGTCGATCGCGCTGCATGTGATGGTTTTATTGATCCTGGCTTTCGTCGTTGCTCAATCTCTTGATCGTGACATGGCGACATTGAATCCACTGGAAACTCGCTGGAATGACGAAGTCAACGATAGCGAAATGAAGATAGAAGAACTTGCTACGGGCGATGCGGCTTCGCTGACGGTCGCGCTTCAAACCAGGCAAGATCTGCAGCCTTTCACCAGCAGGATGCACACGATCGTCACATCAGCCTCACGGCGTGAACCGAGCGTCGATCTTGCTGACTCTCGTCTGCCGATCGAAGGTGGATGGGAACGCTCACCGATAATGGATCATATTACCGACGACGTTGGCATATCGAGCGGCGTGGCGCTGGATGGTACCGGACTGGGAATCGGCACCTCGGGTGACGGCGAGAAAAGCAAAGACTTTTTTGGTATCAACGTGGAGGGGAACAAGTTCGTCTATGTGGTCGATGCCTCACGCAGCATGAATCATCCTCATGCCAGCGCAGCAGGTACACGATTTAACCGCGTCAAAATCGAATTGGTCAATTCGATCGGTCAGATGTCGCAGGACTCGCAGTTTTTTGTCATATTTTTCAACGATCAGGCGATACCCATGCCGGCAGACGGCCTCGTAAACGCCACTCTCGACAATCAAATGCGCTGCCTCAAATGGGTCGCAACCGCCCGCACGGGAGGCCAAACTAACCCTCGAGACGCCCTCATGATCGCATTACGACTAAACCCCGACGTCATTTATTTTCTCACCGATGGCGAGTTCGAATTCAACGTCGTCAAACAGGTCAAAGCCGCCAACAAGCTGAAGACCCCCATCTATACCTTCTGCTTCAGCGATCGCAGCGGCGAGAAATTCCTGAAACAGATCGCCACGCAGAACTACGGAAAATATCACTTCGTCCCGTAAGTTCTTCTCGTCGAATTCTCGCGATTTTCCTCCCCCGCCATTCTTGCCCGACAGGTTGCCATAGTATTTACTATGCTGTAACAGTTGGTATAGGGCTCATTTTTTGTCGATCTCGCATAAGTGTCGACTCTGCTGTTGGTATAACGCTAAGGGCGTCGATATGATTCGAAACCGCATACATCCTTAATCTGACCGAACCTTGACTTTCGTTGAGATGGCGGCACATGAACCGCGAGACACCAACTGTTCCAGAATGCGATCACAGCCGACTCTGGTCGGCGTCGTTTATCGGATTGCTGGTCACACAGTTTCTCGGTGCCCTTAACGATAATCTGTTTCGTTGGCTCGCGGTTCCCATTGCTCAGAAACTGCTCGATCCATCGGTCTCGCTCTCTCTCGGACTTGCCTGTTTTACAATTCCGTATTTGCTGCTGGCGACTCATGCCGGATTTCTTGCGGATCGCTTCAGTAAGCGGCAGGTCATCATTTACTGCAAAGTGGCTGAGATCGTACTGATGCTCCTGGGAATCACTGCCATATTGACGTCGCAGCTGGTGTTGTTATTCATCGTTGTCGCTTTAATGGGGGCACAGAGTGCACTCTTCAGCCCCTCCAAGTACGGAGCATTACCCGATATCGTCTCGACGAAATTTCTCTCGAAAGCCAACGGCTGGATGGGACTCGCCACCGTCGCCGCCTCGGCGTTCGGCGGTATCGGCGGATATATGCTCTATTCACACTCAGGAATCGATTTTTCTCAATCGGTCACGTTCTCGCAGGTGATAGTTCCCGCATCGATACTGCTCGGCGTCGCTGTTGTCGGCTGGATGACCAGTCTGATGATCCAGCATCTTCCTGCCGCCGATGCAGCGCGGCGATTTCCTCTCAATCCGTTTTACGAAACGTGGAAGAGTCTGTCGTTGCTCAAGTCCGATGTCCCGCTCCTACGTACGACTCTGGGAATTGCCTTTTTCTGGATGCTCGCTTCGCTCGCACAAATGAACATCGACCCATTCGGTGAAGAAGTACTCAGTCTCGACAAAACCAAAAACGCTTCGGAAATCGGCATCCTGATGGCGGCTCTCGTTGTCGGCTCGGGCTTGGGAAGCGTGCTCGCGGGCATCTGGTCGGGGGGGAAAGTCGAACTCGGAATTGTGCCGCTGGGAGCGATCGGTATTACGCTCAGTTCGTTACTGCTGTTCTGGTTCGGTTCCAACGTCAACATCGACATGCAGCTTTCGGCCCAGGGTTCTTTCATGCTCTCTTCAGGAATGTTGTTCCTCCTGGGCATCAGTGCGGGGCTGTTTTCGATCCCTCTCGATTCGTATCTGCAATACCGAAGTCCCCCCGAGCATCGCGGAACGATTCTTGCGGCGAGCAACTTCGTTTCGTTCTCGTTTATGCTGTTTGCTTCGGCAATTTTTTTCCTGATGAGGGTGCAACTTGACTTCTCACCGAGCACTGTTTTCCTTGTGGCAGGACTCGGAACCATTCCGGTCATCATCTATGTCGTCTGTTTGCTTCCCGATGCAACCATTCGCTTCTTCGTCTGGCTGTTGAGTCATTCGTTTTACCGGTTGAAAGTACACGGCATTCATCAGATTCCGCCGCGCGGCGGTGCGTTGTTAGTTCCGAATCACGTCAGTTGGATCGACGGGATTGTCCTGCTTCTGGCATCGTCCCGTCCGATTCGGATGCTCGTTTACGCCGACTACGCTAACAAAAACGGCCTTCGCTCGCTGGCAAAGATTTTCAAAGTCATTCCCATCAAAGATTCGGCCGGTCCCAAAGCCATTTTGCAGGCGTTGCAGGCGGCGAAAGAAGCCGTGCAGAACGGCGAACTCGTTTGTATATTTGCCGAGGGGTCTCTGACACGATCGGGGCAGTTGCAGTCGTTTCAGAAGGGTGCACTTCGCATCGTACAAGGGACCGACGCTCCGATTATTCCTGTTTATCTCGACGAATTGTGGGGAAGTATTTTCAGCTTTCGCGGCGGAAAGTATCTTTGGAAAATCCCCAGAAGGTGGCCGTACACGATTTCGATCTATTTTGGAAAACCGATTACCGAAGCTCAATCAATTGATGAAGTTCGACAGGCAGTTTCAGAATTGGGAGCAGAAGCGGCTATGCAACGAAAAAAACGTCACCAACTCTTGCCAGTTTCGCTGATTCGGTCATGCAAGAGAAGTCTGTTCCGCGAAAAGATTGCCGATTCATCTGGCGCGAAGCTGACCGGAGGGAAACTACTCACCGGCATGCTCGTCATGCGACGTCTCTTACGCAAACATGTGTTTAAGGGCGACCATCAGTTCGTCGGTGTCCTTGTTCCGCCATCGGTCGGAGCGACCGTCGTCAATGGGGCGCTGGCACTCATGCGTAAAGTCGCCGTCAATCTCAATTACACGTTAACCGACGAAGTGAATAATCACTGCATTCAGAACGCAGGCATTACTCAAGTACTGACAAGTCGTCGCTTTCTTGAAAAGAAACCGATGAACGTCGAGGGGGAACTGGTGTTCCTGGAAGACCTGCGAGACAAGGTGACGCTGTGGGATAAAGTCATCTGCCTGTTATATGCGTTTCTGCTGCCGACATTTGTACTGAAGAAAATGCTCAAGCTCGATACGATTCAACCCGACGACCTGCTGACGATCATCTTTACTTCGGGTTCGACCGGCGAACCGAAAGGTGTGATGCTCACGCAGTATAACATCGCCTCCAACGTCGAAGCGGTCCACGAAATCTTCCATATTTCGAAAAACGATGTGCTGCTTGGCATTCTACCGTTCTTCCATTCATTTGGTTACACCGGCAATTTGTGGCTGGCACTGGCACTCGACCCAAAACTCGTGCTGCATGTCAATCCGCTCGATGCCCGGTTGATCGGCAAGCTGATTCACGACCACAAGATCACGATTCTCATGGCAACACCCACGTTCCTGAGATCGTACTTGAAGCGGTGTGACGAAGACCAATTGAAAACGCTCAATCTGGTGATCGTCGGTGCCGAAAAACTACCCCTCGATCTCGCGAAAAGTTGGGAAGAAAAGTACGGCTTTTTGCCGACCGAAGGGTTCGGTACGACCGAACTCTCCCCCGTTGTGTCGGCGAATATTCCACCGAACCGTGCAGGAAACACGACTCAAATCACACAAAAACTGGGAACGATCGGCCGACCGATTCCAGGAGTCTCCGCCAAAATTGTACATGCCGATACGTTCGAAGACCTGGGCCACAACAAGGAAGGCCTGTTGTGGATCAAGGGCCCGAATGTGATGCTCGGATATCTGAATCAGCCAGAAAAGACGGCCGCGTTGATTCGGGACGGTTGGTACAACACCGGTGACATTGCCAAAATCGACGACGACGGATTCATCACTATCACAGGACGGCTCAGCCGTTTCTCTAAAATCGGCGGCGAAATGGTGCCGCACTTACGAATTGAAGAGTTGATCGCCAAAATCATCGACGATGCCGAACCGACGGACGAGCCCGATCTTAAAGTCGCCGTGACGTCGGTTCCCGACGCGAAAAAAGGAGAACGGCTGATCGTTCTCCACAAGAAACTGACGATCTCCGTCGATCAGATTCTCAAGAAGCTATGTGACAGTGGTCTGCCGAACTTGTGGATTCCATCGAGCGATTCGTTTTTCGAGATTGAGCAGATCCCGATTCTGGGTACGGGGAAGCTCGATCTCAAGGGAATACAAACGACCGCGAGAGACCTGACCGCCGTGGCCAATGCGTGAAAGAAAGAGATCGTTGTATTCTTCTCATTTAACGCGACTCGGCTTCTAATCGTGCAGCCGCTTCTAAATCCGTGAATTCTGGCAGCGGATCGGCGTCAGTTTCTTGCGGGTTACCGGCAAACTCTTCCTGTAACTCTCGCCGGCGACGGGCGACCTGGCGGTCGAATTCGCTAAGAACATCAGCCGCTTTGTCACGCGACGTCACCAGGCCGATAATCAGATACTGCGTGATCGCCAGAAAAAAACAGGCCCAGCCCAAGCGGCCCGGTGCTGCAGCCGCGAGAATCGCGAAGACCGGCGACGAACGACTGAGGTGCTTGCACAGCAAGCCTCTGCAGAACGGGAAGCAGTATCCTCTGATCTGAGGAAACCATCGCTCCTTCCGCTGAAACTTCAACTTCGGCGGGCCGCTGTGAATGATCGTGAACAATTCCTGATCGGGCATCATCTCGATCACACCGATCGCCAGCATCACGCGCATGCCGACGAGTATCCAATACCACTCGCCGTCGCTTTGCAGAAACGAAGCCCAGCCGAATAGCAGTTCTTCCATATTGCGGGTGGCAACGAGCAATATCAGCGAACCCCGAACCCACTGCTCGAGATCTTTTTCGAGTTCGGCATCGATTACGTTGACCCGCAGCACGCGCTTCATGAAAAAGCGGAACAGTGGGATCGCGATAAAACCGACGATCAACCGCGTCAGTGGTCGAAGCACCGGTCGAATGGCAAATGTATTGATGAGATTCGGCATAAATCACACGTTACCAGCGAATCTGATTAAACAACGTCCACAGCCTGCTGCCACGGGACGGATTGAGCTGCTGTACGTAGGCGATTTTTCCTCGAAGATGCGACGCGAAATCGGGATGCTGCAGGCGATTTTGTGTTGCCGGACCGTGACGCACACAATTCGTCAGAATCGCTTTAAGGGAGTCGTATTGTTGGCGCGATATATTGATATTCTGATTCACGACCACGCCGGTTACAGTCTGGCGCGAATTCTGCCTTAGAATTTTCCGCTTCTGTTTATGAACGCGAAACCGTTCATCTCGGATCACTTGCGTAACCAGTGGAATAAAAATTTTCAGGCCACGCTCGAACGATGCGGGCCCAGAAAATGTGAGGTCATCTGCATATCGAGTGTAATTCGCACCGAACGACCGGGCCAGCCCAAACAGCCGAATATCGAGGCTGAACGCCGCCAGATTGGCCAACATCGGCGATGTCGGTGCACCTTGCGGCAGATGTCGACGCAGGTACGGCACGAACGCCCCGGCGGAGTCTTTGGGAAATCCCATGGTCGACGGCACACACGATGTCGCCAGTCGACCGAGCCATGTCGAGATCTCGCGATTGTATCCCAGCCCGCGAAACAGCGCCACCACGCGGGAAAATGTCACGTTGGGATAAAAATTTTCGAGGTCGAATTTGAGCACGACTGTCTGCCCGACGTGTGGCTTCGCGTTGGTGACAATCGATCGTCCGGTCGTAAACCCCTGACACGCAACATGCAGCGGGACGCGATTCAAAATCTGCTCGAGCAGCTGCGACTGGGCTTTGTGTAGAATCGGTTTGGGAGCTTCGATCAGTCGGTAACCACCGCGGCGTTTTTTAATCCAGTGATATCGATAATGAGATTCCCGCTCGTTCGGAGGGCGATCGCCGTCGTGAAAGCGATGAATCAGCCATGCGAGTTGTCCGAGAGGAATCTGCAACCACATTGCCAGGTCGGCAGGGGTTTCCAACCGAGGAAGTTGCCAATCATCGAGAAGTTGATGCCGGCTGTCGGAACTGAGATCCTGATATCCACCGTCGGGGATCGCCAATCTTGCGAAAGCGTAAGGGGATTCTGCAATCGTCTGCCGAACCAGAGGTTGACGCAGCTGCTGATACCGCAAAGGAACCAGTTTCGCTCGCCCGCGTTTGTCGACCACCGATTTCGTCAGAGCCGCAGGGACGACAGAATCGGCAACGGACGCATCTGACGACGAGCGAAACAGCCATCCGAACAGAAAATCGAACAGACCCATATTACCGTCTCATCTACCATACGACGAGTTGTCCGGGACTGATCGAAGTCGCTTCATGGCTGGTCGGTTCCATTTCTCATCGTAAGGTACTCCTTTTCATACAATCGCGGCCGGCGGGTCGCACAACTGATCCTGTGGCGAATAGTGACCGCGGTAACGTTGCTTACCGCGTCACTATTCACGATATGCAAAACCGGCAATGCTTCTCCCGCGGGGTAACCCCGCAGCGTTCCCATCCATGACTGGTGAGGGAACAAAACTTGTGCGACCCACCGACCACGATGAGCAGCTTTATCGTAACGCCTTTTCCGTTAAGGTCAATGCGAGAGAGTGTCGAGAGACTGGATGCGGACAAAGAGACACGAAGAGAAACAACTGTTGCATTCCACCAGGTTTAGTACGTTTGATCTGTCTACCGCTCCCTGACGGTCGCGGCTGGTAAAATTCGATTGTTGGATTCCTTGTGAACCGTTACAGTTCACGATACCGATCTCGCGGCAACCACAGTCCCCTTCGATCCCTCTGGAAAGGGTGGAACTTCCCCATTATGTTCGGACAATCGAACGAAACGGCTTACGATCTTCGCTTTTCGTTGTGGAATATCCCCATCCGAGTCCATCCGATTTTCTGGGCAACCGCAGCGTTTCTCAGCTGGGTGCCCCAGCGACTCGATCTCACATTTATCGGCATGCTGTGTGTGTTCTTCGCTATACTCGCCCACGAACTCGGACATGCCCTTGTCAACAAAATTTACGGCTGGCGATCGGAAATCGTGCTCGAATTCTTCGGCGGCTATGCGACGACAACCCGCCATTCTTACGGAAAAAACATCGTCGTCTGTGCGGCGGGGCCGCTCGTGGGACTGTCGATCTGGGGCCTCTGCAAGATCGCCGTCATAATTATTATCGATAGAAAAGCGTATCCGGGTGAAATTGCCGCGTATGCACTGTCGTTTTCACTGTTTATCAATTTCATCTGGAGCCTGATGAATCTGATGCCTGTGTTTCCATTGGATGGCGGGCAGATATCGCGAAACCTGCTGATGTGGCTTTCACCGCGCAACGGTGCCCTCTACTCGGTGAATCTATCGATTCTCTGCGCAGGAGGTATCGCATTATGGGCGATGCGATGCAAATATCTTAACGAGGGCTTCTTCGGCCTCGATCCCACATTCCTCGCGATCATGTTCGCCGTACTCTGCTATCAATCGATCCAGGTTCGAAATATGATGCAGCAAGGCGGGTCTTATCGGTGAGACTGCACCCAGTCAGAAACCCAGCCCGACGCCATTGAGAATTCCCGTGCCGACGGTACCATCGGTGATGTTGAACATCGGAGGATACAACCGGGCCCATTTCTTGTTCGGACCAGGACAGTATTGTCGACCGTTCCCTTCAATCGCTGCGACGGTCGGAATGTGCGCCGCCAGGCTCGCCGAGTGCAAGAATGAAAAACCGGGACAGGACAAATCCTGCACACAGAGAAACATGCCGAATTTCTGTGCGGCGGCAGCCATCAGCAGGGCTTCGGTCTGTCCCTTGCATGCCTTGAGCGCTACCCCGGTATAACCCTGTTCGCGGGCCAAGAGCAATGCTTCGTAATCGACGAGCGATTCATCGATGACGACGGGTTTTAACTTCGCCGCTTCGTGCATGCGATTTTCCGGATGCGCTTTTAAGTCGCGATGCGTCGGTTGTTCGATGTATTGTATGCGATCGTACGCCTGAGCGTTCTGTTCCTGCACTTTCTTGAGAAAATCGAGAATGTATTGCACATTGGCGCATTTCTCGTTGAAATCGAGCGAATAAAACCATTCGGTGCGGTTGAGAGCCTTCTGCGCTTCTGCAGACACACGGTCGACGGCGAGTACGCGCTCGACATCCCACGCGAGATCATCACCGGCCAGCTTGATTTTCAGATGAGAAAGATGATCCTGTGCGATCCATTCTCCCAGAGTCTCGGGCAGTCCGTCGCCAATGGGCTTTACAACATCGGCCGTCGTCAGCGGATCGACTGCACCGACCAGATGATACAGCGGCATCGTCGCTTTCGGCTCACGAAGCGTATACTGGTCGAGATATTCTCCCTCGAAATTCTCATCGAGGTACTCCGAGAGATCATAATTCATGAATTCTTCGGAAAGGGTGTCAAAACAATTGAGGTCGAACATGCGACCGTAGGCGTCGTGAATCGCTGCGTCGAGCGGGCTCGCCGCCACCAGTTGTGCGAGTTCTGGCATCGGTTCGGCGAGTTTCATTCGTTCGGAGATCTTCTTGCCCAGGTGATGATATTCACCAGAGAGATGGTAAACGAGATCGATCGGATGTCCGAATTCCGTAAAGGCATCGGCGATGGTGACAATTTCCTCGGCAAAGGCCTGCATAGCCGAGTGAGAATCTTCGGCGGAGACATTTCCTCCGGGCCAGGCCCAGACGTTCCCCAGCGGCATACTCCCCGCACCGGCGACCGATTTTCCTTTACTGTTTTCGAGTGTTACCGTTACGTTAATTAAAACGGCCTTGTCGATAACGCGCCCGCCAAACTTGAGAGGCGTTCGAAACGAAATGGGTTCAAAATCGCATATCGCGCCTGCCAGTCGAACATCGGTCTGCTTAGCCATGGTCTCCGCGTCACAAGTTAGAGCAAAAAATGAACGGCTTGGGTGACATCACCGAAGCGAATATCGGTTCGTTGTGCAAAAATCTTATCGGAGATTGCCGATTCGTTCAAGAAGTCTTCATCATTCTCTTACGAATCGCCCGATTTTCCAAAATTTCTCGAATTCGCACAACCTCAAATCATTGGCCAAACACCCTTTCGAAAATGATTGCGGCATAATGGTGCAGGTGTTGTTCGCATTGGATGATCGACTTTTCTTTTGCAAGAATCGTGCAAATCGGATGACCGGCTTCAATTGTTTCACCGACCTGAGGAACGTCCGAAATCATCGGTCCGTAGATGGGGTCGATCGCGCAAAGGATGTCCTTAACGACGAATTGCCGAGGGGCATACAGAATTGCTTTGCCGACGCACCCCCTAAAACTAATACGAGACGATTGAACTTCGTTTTGCAGAAGTTCGGAAAATCGTCCGAGTTCCGGCTGCGCACGCAGGGAGCCGGTAAGATGTTCTTCCAGCATAGAACGACCCGTCGCGATTTCGAGAACTTCGGTCGAAGCCGGATAACGGGGATTGATTTCGATGAGCGAGACGCTTTCCGAGCCGGTGTCGTTGTCACGATGTACCATCAGATCGCAACCAAAGAGGCCGACGAGCCTCCCCTTCTCTGCCAGCACATGTCCGAGTCGCTGTACGTATGCGGTTTGCAAGTCGCTTGAATCGATAGGGCCGATCGATCCGCAATAGGTAAACCCAACGGCATGAAACTCCGGCCGGCCGATCAGTTGTCGGGTCATCCCCAACATCCGGGCCGACGATCCATCGCCGGAGAATAATGCCGAATAACTCTCGCCTTGATGAAATTCCTGATAATAATACCCTTTTCGCGTGTTTACATGAGCAAAGTCGCGTGAAACCATTTCGTCCCACCTACGAATTCCGATTCCTGCACTACCGCGCAGCGGTTTGAACAGCCACGTCCCGTCTGTGGATGGTGGATTGTTCGAGCGCCGTAACGGCACCACCTTGAGGCCGGCATCGCTTAACCACTCGGCAACTAAAAACGGATCGCGAACCTTTTCCAATACTCCCGGCGCATTGCCGAACAACGGATGGATTCGAGAGATTTCGGCGACAATTTCGGGATAATTCTCAAGGGCTCCGGTGTACATCCAAGGAATGCCCTCAAATCGAGCCATCTTCCGGGGCAGATCGTGCGGATACCGCTCCACACGTTCGACCGGTGCCATCTCTTGCAGATCGGCATCGGCAAATTGATCGAAACAATAAGGCCGCAACCCGGCCCGCAATGCCGAAAACGCACAGGCCCGCGCACTGGCCCCGGCAATCAACAGATCAGGTTTTTCAGACGCGGCGGACATGTCTCTCTCTTGCTCCCCATTGCCCGTTCAGCCTTGTAACATTTCTCAGGAGAGATATGCTAACCTTCAAGAGTTTACAAACAAGCGTCAGTGGAATAACGGCTTCAACGTCAGCCGTTGTTGCTTACACAAACGAAGGTTCTTTTCTTAGATAGAAGTCGACGTATGATGAACTCTTCTCAAAAATTTTCGTATCACGCGATGTTATTTTTTTCTTCCATCATCGGCGTTCTGGTGTTCGCATCACACACCTTCTCGGCGTCAGAGACACAGGTCGTGTTCACCGTGCATGCCGGCGATGTGGCGCGGATCGATACACCGATCGTGGTAGAACTGCCGAAAGCCTTAATTCATGCGATGAATGCTTCGCCGGAGGGCTGGACACTCAAAGAAATGATGGGAGACGAGCAAAGAGTCACCACCAGTCAACTTCTCGCGAGTGAACCTCCGCAACTGGCATGGGTGCTAAACGGCGAAACAGCGGCGCAGGCAAAGCGACGTTTCGTCTACTCCAACATCGCTACGTCGGCGGAAAAAAAGTCTGCTCACGCAGACGACGAGGGGATCACGGTTCTCGACGACAACGGCCAGTTGGAAATTCGCTGCAATAGTAAACCGGTGTTGCAGTATCACATGGCCCACGTTGCACCGCCGGCAGGAGCCGACGCGAAATATGGCCGTAGTGGTTATATTCACCCCGTCTGGACGCCCGGTGGGGCGATCGTCACTGATGAATTTCCTCCGGACCATCTGCATCAGGATGGCATTTTTCTCGCGTATACAAAAACCGCGTTCGAAGGTCGACAGCCAAATTTCTGGGACTTACTCGGTGGAACCGGATTTGTGCGACACGCCGAAAAACTGACCGTGATCGAAGGCCCCGTCTGTGGGGGATTTCGCGTCCGCCATGAACATGTCGACAACGGCGTCGAAGGTGGCAAGGTCGCGTTGGACGAGGAATGGGACGTTCGCGTCTGGAAGACGACCGATGACCATTCCCTACCCGTTTTTCGCTTTGATATCACATCGTCCATTCGGTGTGCATCGGAGAGTCCATTGGAGCTACCCACATATCATTACGGCGGCATGGCGATTCGCGGTGCCAGAAACTGGGTCATGGACGATGTCGCGATGGTGACAGCGGCAGGTCAAAATCGTATCGACGGAAATCATGCTCGCGTCCCCTGGGTCGATCTCTCGGGAAAAATCGCCGGAAATGACAGCAGCGGCTGGGCGGGAATGTCTATTTTCACCGATCCCCAAAACTTCCGCTTCCCCGAACCGGTTCGACTGCATCCCACGATGCCCTATTTCGTCTACACTCCCTCCGTACTGGGGGATTGGTCTATCGAACCAGGAACGATGCATGTTTCGCGTTATCACTATCTGGTGCACGATGGGAAATTGAATTTCACAGAAACCAACCGGATAGGGGAAGAGATCGCTCACCCCCCCCAGGTCGACGTTGCTGTGGTGCAATAATCGCTTCATATTCATTCATTTTGTTGCGTTTTTCGACGGCCGATTATGCGAATTCACGAAACCCGATCGGTAGATTACTGAGGGTTCGACAATCTCCCCACTTGAGAAACCGCACGGAGTGGCATACGATGGAGGAATCGCAGCAACCGACGGCAACCGCCGCCGGCCCTCGTTGCTCGAAGGCAACTTGATTCTCCGAGATGATTTGAGGAAGTCGCATGGAAACGCAACGCAAAATCCTGTTGATCGAAGACGACCGAGAAATTGCTTCAGCAATCCAGAACGTCTTGCAGTCGGCGGGCTATGCGGTCACATGGGCTTCAAATGGCCTGGAAGGCCAACGCCAGGCGGAAGCGATTGCTCCCGATCTCGTCATTACCGACATGATGATGCCTAAGATGGGAGGATTTCCCATCCTTGAATTCTTGAAGTCGCTGCCGACGCCGCCACGAGTGATCATGATCACCGCTAACGAAGGGGGACGCCACAAGGCCTACGCCGAAATGCTCGGCGTCGACGATTACATCCGCAAGCCGTTCGCTATGGAAGTGTTGCTCGAAGCGATGTCGCGGATCTTGAAGGGGGACAAAAAGCCCCCCAGAACATCGACTCCCACCGGTTCGCCGCGCCTGCGCCGCTCAGCCTCGCGCAAGCCACAGCAATAGCCGTATCGCGGCGGGTCGATTATTCGATCCCCAGATTTCGTTCGATGGCGTTGGCTTTTTCGGACATCGCCCAGTTCTTGTACCAGCGATCGGGATCTTGTTCCATCCGCTGGTCGCCGCGGGCTTCGATCCCGACGTCGCTCCATTCATCGCCCCCCTTCCCCATTTCATAATCGCCGGTCTTCGGTTTGAACGCCTGCTTCATAATATGATTGGTCTCTGCTATTGCGGCACAACCTGATACAGCAAAGAGTGTTAAGGAAAGCATGATCACAAGCGATTGAGGACGCATGGCGAGATTCTCCGGCAGAAAACAGGAGGGATTGGCTTTGAAGGAGAGGGTGGGGACTGACGTGTCTGAAGGAGGGAGCGAACTGATTTTCGCGGGGACAAGAGTCGTGGTGTAACAGATTCCTGAATTCTGGTCTAGCCAGATTTTTGCCCCGCCTCACCGGCAATTGAGCGATACCATAGTTGAAGAATCGTCTCGCCCGGCGGTAAACTATATGTCGTCGATTCAGAGGATCGTTCACCATTCCCGCGCCTTATACAGGAGTATTCGCATGTATCGTTCATCACGCCGAGAATTCTTGGAACAGTCGATGTTGGCTGCCGCAGCATCGGCCGTCGCTGCCTCGCCCCTCCGTTCAGCCTCCGCCGAAGACAAAACGTCGGGGGGAACCGATTCTCCCAATGAAGTGTTGCGCGTGGCTCAGCTTGGTGTGAACGGCCAGGGAAGCGGACATCTCGGTCAGTGGATCGGCCGCCAGGGGTGCGAAGTCGTCGCGATCGTCGACCCCGATGAAGGAGTCGGTCAGACGAAGGGTGTCGATCGCGTCGAAAAAGCGACTGGCAAGAAACCGGCGTTTTATCAGGATCTCCGTGAAGCGTTCGAGAAAACCGAAATCGACGTCGTCAGTATTGCGACTCCAAACCACTGGCACGCTCTCGCCGCTATCTGGGCGATTCAAGCCGGCAAAGATGTCTACGTCGAAAAACCGGTCAGCCACAACGTGAGCGAAGGCCGACGCATCGTTCAGGCGGCCCGCAAACATCAAAAGATGGTGCAGACCGGCACGCAATGCCGGTCGATGCAGGGAACGATCGACGCCATCAATTTCGTGAAAGCGGGAAAAATCGGCGAAGTCAAACTCGCTCGCGGCCTCTGCTACAAAAATCGCCCGTCAATCGGAGCACGCGGCACTTACGATGTTCCCCCCGGAATCGATTACAATATCTGGCTCGGCCCGGCACCCGAAGTGACACTCTCGCGGCCGCGGTTCCATTACGACTGGCACTGGCAATGGGATTACGGCAACGGCGACCTTGGCAATCAGGGGATCCATCAAATGGACATCGCCCGCTGGGGACTCGGCGTCGACGACCTCGGCACCGAAGCCGTCGCATACGGCGGACGTGTCGGTTATGAAGACGCCGGTGAAACCGCCAACACGCAGGTTTCGATTCACACCTACGGCGACAAACGGCTCGTGTTCGAAGTCCGGGGATTGAAATCCGACGGAGAGAAAGGGGCTCGCGTCGGTGTCATCTTCTACGGAACCGACGGTTACGTAGTTCTCTCCAGTTACAACGGCGGAGCGGCATTCGATCTCGACGGCAACATGATCCAGAGCTTCAACGGCGAAGGGGACCACTTCGGCAACTTCGCCCAGGCGGTCCGCAGCCGGAACGTCGACGAACTGAATGCCGATATTCTGCAGGGCCATCTTTCGAGTGCGCTCTGTCATTTGGGAAATGTTTCGTACCGGTTGGGTTCGCCGAGCACACTCGCCGAAACCGCCGCACGGCTCGAGGGGGACGCCGAGGCACTCGAAACGCTGGAACGTGTGAAGACACACTTGGCCGACAACATGCTCGACCCGAATACGACGCCGACAACCTACGGTGCGACGCTCGCCATCGACAGCACCGACGAGCTGATCACCGGCGAATTCGCCGAAGCCGCCAACCCGCACATGACCCGAGAATACCGGGCCCCGTTCGTGGTGCCGAAGGCCGAAGAGGTATAAGTCTCGCAAAAAATCGAATCGTCTCAAGATGGGTCAGTGCGATATTGAGTTGTGCTGACCCATCTTCCATTTGACGAATTGTGACTTATGAAGAATTGACAGAGACACGGCAAACAGTATTAACAATCCAACACTCGCGAATAGAGTCGAAGCATGGAACCGTTCGTATGAAGAAGAAACAAGACGTAAAACCTTAGCCCCCGGCCACCCGCTGTTCTGTTATTCCTCTATGACTTCAGCACAACAGAGATCTTTGCGACCATGCCATTCGTGACGAATGCCGCGCATGAGCAATGCGCAGTCGAAGCCAACCGATCCACGGGGGAACTGTAACTCGTTTTCGAAGTAGCTCGATTCAACGTGGTCGATCTCCAACGGGTCGACATGCCAGTTCTCGCACAACAGTTCGAGGCCGTCAAATCGGCCGTTCGTTCGCGTCACCGAATATCCCAGCGATCCCATTTCGAAGAATTTCGACGCCGCAGCGACCGAAGGAAACACCGACGAATCTGGCAGGTGGTCGGTGACGATACCGGAAACAAGTACGCGCGTATCGCCATCATCGCTTTGGAGTGCGACAGAAAAATGATCACTCGATTCCTTCACCGTGAACCTTGCGTGGTGATGCAAACCGGGAAAGAGCGTTCCCCCAGCCCACGTGTTAAAACGTGAATTGGTGTCACGACGTGGGATATAAACCCCTTCTTGAGTTCGACCGTCGACGTCCCACTCAACGGCAATGCGATGCGCAGCGTTTTCTGATCGGATGCCCCACGAAGACGGAACGAACCGTGGCCGAAGACTTTTCAGTCGAATCAGGCAGATGCCGCCGATGGCGAATCCGTTCGTCAGTTTGGGCCGAAACGGTGGGGGGAGTCTCCGAGCCATCACTTCGGGATCGATGTGATAATTTGCGAGAATACGCCGATCGATGATGCCACGGATGACTGGAATTCGCATGGCCTGGTGCCTTGCTGCATAATGGAAGGGTTCCGTAGCTCGCTTACAGGCTAACAGCCTGACTTGCGGGACATGGAAAGTATTGTTTCCAACTCATCCACTACATTATTCAACCACTGACGCAGGCATTTGAGAGAACAGTACTGAAGATCAAACTGGTCGCTTTGAAGGTCGGCGACGATGTTTGCATCAACGCTGTCTGACATGTCCGAACTAACTCCGTGAAAACCGATGTGGAATAACGACTCGACTCGGAGGTCACGAGCGTCGACGCTGTCGCCATTTTCGTCAACCCTTAATGCACCGGATGATAAGTATGCAATGCAGTTGGATTCTTTGAACGCCGTTCCACAGACGGGACACTCTGGAATGTGGGGAAACCATGGGGAATCATCATACTGTAAAAGTGGATGAGAAAGCGGTGCCATCATTTGATTCCCCAAAGATGAGCCGGGCATTGGGAACGACTTTTGGTCATGGTCACGCTACGACAACAAGGAGATCCCTTTGCCGAGGTCTGCAACCTCGGTCCGGCCTCAGAGAGGCCAGCTACAATAGAACGGCAAACTATCACTTCTTCCGCAACGCGAACCAGTACGTTCCCACGCCGATGACGGCGAAGACTGTCAGGATGTACGAGCTGTAGGCCCACGACTGCGGCAGAACGAGCGTTTTCATCACGAACTGGTCGACGACGACCGAGCCGATGATCGCCCAGCACGAGAACAGAAGCTCCATCATAAATTTCTGTTCGGAGTCGGCAGCCGGCGCATCGGCGGATTTCTTTGCGGTCTTTTCTTTCGGCTTGTTGACCGGTTTTCCCGTCTTGCCCGACTTCGTCTTCGTGTCGGCTGCCGATTCGCTCCGGGCACCGGGGGCGTAATATTTGGCGATCGCCTGGTTGATCGCGAGCGGAGAGGCGATGACCGCGCGCAGATGAGTTCCGAAACGGACCCGCAAATCTTCTTCGAGATGATGATCGGGTTCGTCCGAGCAGGCGACGAGCAGCATATCGTCGTCGATGAACAACGGCAAAAATGAATGTTGCTTCACCAGCTGGCGCGGCACCTGGTCGAGAACCGAATCGTCGGGAAGCATATCTTCAATTTCGAGATACGAACGTCCCAGTTCGACGGCGAGCGCCTTCGTCGCCGTTTCGATGTCGGTCATTTTCATCTGCACGGCGGCATCGCGAAGCGATAATCCCCGTTTATCGGCAAAATCTTCGAGTTCTTTGGCCTGCGCCCGTTCGATGATCCCCCAATCCTGCAGCACTTTCGCAAGCGGCTTGCGGCCGAGCACATCTTTCGCAGCCTCGTCGAATTCGCGTCCCTGACTTTCGTCGTACTCTTGCTTCCGCTCGGGATCTGTCAGACAGAGCATCGCTTTCGCCAGCTCGTTGAGCAGATCCTGCGATTGCAGATAGTAGTTACCCGTCGCATATTTGCGAACGTGGGCGTTGAGCTTTTTGTAGTTCTTGCGAATCTTCTCGACATCGTCTTCGAACTGCACCAGGCGCAACAACTGGTAATGATCGGGCGGACGATCCCCTTCCGGGATGCCTAACCACTCCTTGTAGACATCAATTTCGGTCGTCATGAAAAGTCCAGAGTCGAGAGGATCGGTTGGTCGGCGATTCGAACGTCAATGAATCGGGCCAGCGCTCCGCGATGCGTTACGGCTAACCGGTAGAGCGCGTTACGTACGTTTATCGTTTTATTCGACCGTATATTCTTTGGCGAGCTTTTCGAACGCCGTTATACCTTGATTGTCGAGCCCCGAATCGCGTTTGATTTCGATATGAGCCGAACGGTTACTTCGAACTTCGCGAGCGGCAACCGTAATGCGTCCGTTGGCATCGTAACTGTAAGTGAGCTCGACAGGCGAACCGGCGGGCAGCTCTGCAGGAAGATCGGAGATCACGAAATCGCCGATCACCGAACAGGCATTGGGATCGGGGACTTCCCCTTCAAGAACCCAAATGTGAATCCGCTGCTGATTGTGGCTGGTCGTCACGAACTGCTGCTTATAACTGTAAGGAATCGTCGTATTGCGCGGGATCATGATGTGGTTGATCTTACGCGTCTTGTCATTGGGGTCGCTGATCTTCACGCCCAGCGAGTGCGAATTGACTTCGTATGTCTGTACCGACATCAGCCGTTTGATCACCGATTGAGCCATGCGGCCTTCGCCCCCCGTCAGACGGGCTTCGAGAATCGCCGCGTGAATCGCCGCACCGTGGGCCACGGCTTCATCCGCCGGCAAATCGCGTGTCGGCGCACGTCCGGTCGATTCCTTGAGCATAACTTCCACGAGCGGCATGTACGTCGAACCGCCGACGAGTACCACTTCGTCAAGTTCGCCATGATTGAGATTGGCCTGCTGCAACACGAGTTCGGTGGTATCTCGGGTTCGCTGCATCAGGTCGGCCGTCATCCGTTCGAAGTCTTTGCGCGTCAGAGAGACCGTCAGCGTTTTACCTTCGTGATACACGGTAATCGGCACCTGTAGCGACTTGCTGAGTAACCGCTTGGCGTCTTCGCAATCCTGCGTGATCTCACGTAGCTTGACGTTGTCCTCCCGCGGATCGGAACCGAATTTCTGTTTGAACTGTTCGGCGACGTGATCGACGATTCGCCGCGACCAGTCGAGACCGCCTAGCATTACGTCGCCGTCGGTCGCGAGAACGCGGAAGTGTGTCGGGTCGTATCGGACAGCGGTCACGTCGAAGGTTCCTCCCCCGAGATCGTAGACCAGAATGTTCTTTTCTTTGGACATCTTATCTTCTCGGCCGAGTTCGCCCTTTATCCAGGCGTAGGCCAGCGTCGCAGCGGTCGGTTCGTTAATAATGTCGATGATGTTCAGACCGGCGATGCGTCCGGCATCTTGCGTCGCTTTGCGTCGAACGTCGTTGAAGTAATACGGCACGGTGACCACAGCATTGGCAATCGTCCCGACACGTTTTTCCGAATCCTGTTTCAGTTTTTTAATAATCAAAGCGGAGATGAATTCTGGGGTGAGCTTCTTGTCCTGGTAGACGACGAAATAGTTTTTGTTGCCCATCTGCCGTTTGATCGCTTCGATGACCCGTTCGGGTTCTTCTTGCGCGATTCGATCGTAAGTCGGCCCGACGACGATATGCCCGTCTTCCCCGAGTAACACGACCGACGGAGTAATCGGACGGTTTTCGGCGTTTCGCAGCGACTCGGGAACGCCGTTGGAATTCAGTTGTGCCATCGTGGAATACGTCGTACCCAAGTCGATACCGACTGTCGCCCCTTCGAGAAAATTCATGGATCTACCTTCGTATAACGGTGCCAGTGCATTTTGAACGTGAAACCAGAGACTTGAATCGACACTACGCCCTGCCGACCCTCACCGCGCGAAACAGTAGAGCGAACTGCCACCTTGTCGCCGTGAAGGGTAAGAACAACATCGTGTCGAGGAGATACGTATCTTCGCTATTCTGCCAGCAGAGATGAATGGAATCAAGCCTCCCCACCATAGGGGAAAGGAACTCGCAGGAAATCTCTGCTCGTCTTTACGATCGGGAGAAGTCCGCGAAGAGGATCTTCTTGAGAGGCCGTCTTCAATTCTCAACAGTAATTACCGCGAGACGTTCGCCGTTGTTGTGCTGGGAGGAGACTCGGCACGCGCTTGATACAGTCTTGGAGAGTCGCCAGGATTTTTCGAGAAGAATTCGACGTGACACCCGGTGGGAAGTGTAAATTTCTGATTGGCCCCCGCCGTCGAACTGCGGTATCCGAGAGGCGTCGCACCGTCGAAGACATGCGATTTTCCCGGTTCCAACGTATACGGTCCTCCCCACGCGGTATATGTCCCCTTCACTTCGTAGACCAACGGGATATTGCTGCCGTTTGTCACACGGGTTTTCGGCGTAGTGAACTCGGCGGCAAGAAAGCGGCCTCGATGCTGCAGCGCGTTCAACCGGAGTTTCGCGAAACCGAAATCGACATCGGGGACGGCACTCTCGCTGGCTGGTCCCTCTTGTGTCCAGTTCTTCCATCCCGTCTGTAACCAGCCGGCCAGCTGCTCGACATTCAATTGAGGGTCGCTCGGTTCGTATCCCTCCACAAAATGCCCCGTTGGCTGCAACGTCGCATCGCCGACCCAATCCAATTTCAGTACGCGATGTGAATGGGTCGGTTCGATCAATCCTAATACGGTCGTTTGTGAGAGATCGAAATTCAACACGGCCACTTTCTGCCAGGGAGATGCGGTATCGGTCCGCAACGAAAGCTGCCAGACAAGACTCGGAACGCCGATTTGCAATCCGATTTCGGACGTCGGCGTCACGGTGTTCGTCGGCGGCGTAGCGGCCGCTTCACCGGGAGCCTGTGCAGCGACGGCATCATCGGGATTATTCGCCGGTTCGGTCGACGCAGCCGCGGGTGCGGGGGCAGGATCGGTCATGGTCATATTCAATGGTCGAGTGAGGATCAGCTCTGAACGAATCTCGACATCATTGGCATATCGCTTGAGATCGGGGATCGCCTCGGCGAGCGTATCGTACGACGACAGCTCGGCAAACGGTTCGCGAGGAATATCCTGCACATGAATGTGTGCCACCTCGCGTTTGACGAGCAGATTGGTCAACGGTTCGAGAATCTGGGGCTGTATCATCAACTCGAGTTCTTCACTGCGACTCAAGTCGCGTGCCGGCGGTCCCTGCAACTCGACGGTTGCTAGCGGTTCGCGGGTTTCTCCCGTTGTGACATCGGATGCGGAAATCCCGAATACCAGCGACACTCCTTTTTCGTCGCACGAGGCATCGGTCGGAAACAGCCGAACCTGTGGGCGATAAACGGGGAGCGGCCAGACGTTGTCAAGCAGTTCTGACATGTCGTCGAACACGAGTTGTTTTTCAAGTTCTTCGATCAGCCCGGGGACGACTGTGAGAACTTCTCTTTCGATCTGGTCTTTGCGCCCGTACAAACCATCCACCAGACCGCTGGAGACTCGGCCTGAGGTCATGCCGATACCGCGTGTCGAGACTCCTTGCGGGCCGGAGACGTACCAGTTGTCCTCAGGAATATCGAAGCGTTGGGCGACGAGTTCAAGCCGCAGGCGACGATCTTTGACATAAGGTCGAACGTCGAAACTGATCCAGACCGGGCGATTATGTCCAATGATGATCTCGATCGGACCGGCCGACGCCGACTTGCCGCTTCCATTCACATAGGTCGAGCCGATGGTGAGATTGGCATTTTCGAGACCGAGTTGAATATTCAGCCGCCCTTCTCGGTAAGCCTGCACGCGGGCGCGAGACAGCGTTGCGTTGTAGCTTAAGTCGGTAAACGACACACTGAAGGACCGCCCTTCGGCTGTTGTGCTCGTGTTGATGTCGTCGATCGTTCCGGTCAGCATGTCGGGACGGACCAGACGAGGAACCGAGTCGCCAATCGCTTTGAGCGACTGATTGCCGATTCGCACTCCCACCGCGTTGGGGATCTCCAGTGCCGGCTCGAACGGCATACCGGTTTGCGATTTCGTATCGAGCGTGCGAACATCGCTCGCCGCCAGCGTCGCAGGAGCATGCGGAGCGGACGCGGGATCGAGCATCCACTTCAGAAGATCGGGGTATGCGTAGGCGACTTTCCACACGTCGTGGCCAGAGCCGGTGACTTCGGTAAATTTCGGTGAACCGCCGGCGGCATTGACGGCGGCGATCATTTGACGAGAGGCTTCAACCGGGACGACCGAATCGTCATCGCCATGAAACGCCCAGATCGGGACCGATTTCAACTTTTCGGCAGAGGCAGGATCGCCCCCGCCGGAAAGCGGAACCACGGCATGCCAACGTTCAGGATCGGCAGCGGCAAGACTCCAGACTCCATAGCCCCCCATCGACCAGCCGGAGAGGACTTCGCGCTTCGTATCGACCGCGTAGTTCTTTTCGACCTCCTCGAGAATTTTCAAAGCCCGCTCGGCATCGGGACTCCCGGCATTCCACGCCGGGAGTATGCGTCCTTCGGTGTCTTCGTTTTGCGGAAAGACGACGATAAACGGATACCCGTCGGGACGGGCCGCGACAATAGGGCCCAAGCCGACGGTCATCGGCAATCGACCGTCCCGGCCGCGCTCACCTGCCCCATGCAGAAACAACATCACCGGCCAGCGCTGGTTCGCGTTGTAATTCGACGGAAGATAAACGACGTACTTGTGAGCCCCTTGTTCGTCGTTAAACGTGTGCGTGAGGAAACCGGTCCGCTGTTGTGCAACTGCGACCGTTCCCCAACTCATAATCAACGCGATGCAGAGAATCGGAATCAACGCCGTGAGGAACGATACAATACCTGTCGAATATAGACTCGCTGCAAGACGAAGCTTGGGACTGTCGGCGACCGATCGTTGCGTCATAACTCTTCTCCCCGGATGAGTGGTCTCGCGGCAAATGCGAGAGCAACGATTTAAGCGACTAAAGCTCAAACCGTGCTCGATCAAGAGTCATTCTTGTGGCCGGAACGACAGCTGTCAACAGGTGCGCTCGAACACAATCCGTATCAACTCGTGAATCGGATCGAAGAACTCAAATGCCACGCGGCGGGACACGTGTCGCCGATTCGGAATTACGTCGGAATTACGAACGAACCTGATGCTGTCTCAGCCATGACCGGGCCCGGCTGAGAATCGGGCCGATCGTGTTCATGGGGATTTGCAGTTGTTCGCTGATCTGACGATAGGTTCGCCCTTCGAGATGATACTGACGGACAACCTCGGCGTCAGCATCGGGAAGAGCGTCGAGCATCAATCGGACCGTTTCGCGGTCTTCAATGCGAGAATACTCTCCCATTTCTTCTTCGGCTTCGGGAATCGCATGAATCGAATTTCCAGCCGCAACGGTCGTATCGTACTTCTTTCGTGCGGCCATTTCCCGAATCACGACACGGCGTGCAATGACCGTCAGATAGGTCGCGAGAGACGAGTTACCCCGAAATGCGCGGAGAACGGCGGAATCTTTATCGAGCAGCGTGAGGAAAATTTCGGCGCACAGATCATCGATATCGGGGGAATTCAGCCGGAGACTGCGCGTGTGGGCACAATGTTGAATGACGTGAATGAACAACCCGAGAAAGCGGTCGACAAAATCTTTCCACGCCCCGGATTCACCGTGAAGGCAGCGGTGAAGCAGGTTTCTGTCGATTTCGGTCAGGGCCATGATGAACACCTTCGTGATGTTGCACGAACGCTCGCGCCGGAGAACTCGCTGAGAAAAAAACTCTCCCTTCCTGGAGAGGAAGACTCAATGCATCCTGTAAACAGTTTGGCGGATGTCTCGTCTCATCGTCATCAGGGATTCCCTGCTCCTTCGATAATCGACAAAGCGATCGACCCGCGTTAGATGTGAATTCGCACATCATGTGCCAATTCGCTCAGTTTGGGACCGGACATGAAACAGAACGATCACTCTCGGTCCCTTCGTCAACTGTATTCCGATTTGGCATTTCAGGCAAGATGGGTTCTGGCAACTGAAATTCATGATTCATAACACGTATCGACAAAACAGGTTACAACACATGGAATCCCTCAGCGTCATTCACACATCGGCATGACACTTGATGAGATAACACAACCGAGTGATGGAATATCTTTTGACGTTTGTGAGAAATTCTTAGCCATTCGCTTAACGATGATGTCGTCGTTCGGGCCGATGTCTCATTTGGCTACGCCCCCAGTGCAAGGATTGACCAATTGAAATAATTCCGTTCCCATTGAAGGCGTTCCCTCCTTTCAGCCGAAGAATGGGAAGTAATAACGAAGAAGAAGTGAGCACGACAACGGCTCGTCAATCGGGGCGGCGAGTGCCTTTCCGCCGGCGTCGGCACACAACGGAAATGCCTGCTGAAATCGTGATAATGAAGGGGCATCTGAACCTTGCGGTAATCGACCGACTTGATAACATGATTGCTTGACAGTCTTGAATTTCAGCACTAAGATTTTGCGAAATTCAGCATGCCGACCGGGTGCACCTCTGAGCGAAACGACCGATCGGCAGATCTTTCTTACGGTTTTGAGCGTGTGGGATTGAAGTTCGGTCCTTCGTCTTCGCTGTGGCGCAATGTAATAGAATCAGAAGGAAATTCGCATGACTCACGTTGTTGCAGAACCCTGTTTTAACTGCAAATACACCGATTGCGTGGTGGTCTGCCCGGTCGAATGTTTTTATGAAGGGGAATCGCTTCTCTACATCCATCCGGATGAATGCATCGACTGCGAAGCTTGCGTCCCGGAATGCCCGGTCGAAGCAATCTTCCACGAAGACGCCCTTCCCGAAGAGTGGGCCGGTTACACCGAACTCAACGCCGAGATGGCCACGCAGTGCCCCGTCATTACCGAAAAGAAAGCGTCGCTCGCCGAGACCGGCGGCGAATGCACGAATACTCCGAAGTAATCGCGATTTCGGTACACCGGTATCATTATAGCTGAGACTAACTAACCTCTGATCGCTTGCGCGATCGGAGGTTTTTTGCATCGACGATGAGTGCTCTGCACCGTCGACGCATCTTAATACCGCTGAATCGAGGGATCGATCTCCGACGCCCATTGATCGATTCCACCGGCCATGCTTTTCACGTTGGTAAAGCCTTTCTCAGCCAGCCAGTGAGCCACACGAAGACTTCGACCCCCATGATGACAATGAACGATGATCTCGTCGTTCTTCTGCGTTTCCAACTCGCCGACGCGCGTATCGATCTCGCTCATCGGGATCAGCACCGTTCCCTCGATATGCGCCGTCGCATATTCATCGGCTTCACGGCAATCGACAAAGAGAAACGTCTCGCCATTTTTACGTTTTGCATCGACGCCGTGGCAATCGATTTCGAATTGATTCTGGCCGGGGGTGTTCATAGTGCGCTCATCGATCGTTTGGAGTCGGCTAAAAAAAAAAAAAAAA
>JAQCEJ010000021.1 GCA_027618475.1 Planctomycetota bacterium
CGGAGCGACAGCGGTTCCAGAACGGGGGCTTCCTGCGGTGCGCCCCCGCCACCCGACCCATTGTGTTAAACCTGATCGCCCTGAGCGCAGAGGGCGGCAACGTTGCGAAAGTTCGCCTCTGCCGTTACGCTCAATTCTGTCGGTGTATCGACTTCATCAGGCAATTTGCGATTTCAGTTGGCCTCTTTCAATGAGGAATAAGCACATGATGTTTATGCGAACTTATCAACAATGCAGTGGCTCACACATGACACGGTTTGCGTTCGTCGTCTTGGCCCTGACCGTGACGGTCAATTCTGCCGGAGCGGCAGAGAAGCAGTGGAAAGCGGGCATCGCCCGTGCCGTGATCACACAGGAAAAAGCCGTCTGGCTTGCCGGATACGGTTCGAAACGGGCACCCGACGGAAAGTTGCACGATATCTGGATGAAAGCTCTTGCCCTCGAAGCCCCTGACGGTCATCGGGCCGTCCTGATCACCAGTGATTTTCAGGGTGTCCCCAAAGTGATGAGCGACCCCGTCTTCGCTCAGGTCAAAGAAAAATACGGTCTCGATCGTACCGACATCATGCTGACGTTTTCGCATAATCACTGCGGACCGCGACTGGGAGACGACCTGATTGATTACTACCCGGTCGAGGAAGAACAGGAAGCGCTCGTCGAACAATATACGCAAGAGATGATCGTCAAAGCGGTCAAACTGGTCGGTGAAGCACTCGATGATCTCGCTCCGGCGTCTCTGTCGCAAGGTAACGGCATGACGACATTCGCCGTCAATCGCCGCAATAATCGCGAGGCCGATGTTCCTGATATTCTCGCACGAGGCGAAGCGCTCGTCGGACCGGTCGATCATAACGTACCGGTCCTCAAGGTGACGCGTCCCGACGGCACGCTGGCCGCCGTGCTGTTTGGTTATGCCTGTCATCCCACGACGTTGAGTTTTCTCACGATCTGCGGCGACTACCCCGGCTTTGCACAGGTCGAAATCGAAAAGAACCATCCCGGTGTGACGGCGATGTTCGTCAATACGTGCGGCGGCGATCAGAATCCGTTACCTCGACGGACGGTCGAACTCTGCGAAAAGTACGGCCACATGTTGGCCGTCGCCGTGGAAGAGTCGCTGAAAGAAGACGATTATACGCCGGTCTCGCCGGGGTTGAAGACGGCCTTCGAAATTGTCGACTTGCCGTACCTCGAAGTCGTCACGAAAGAACACCTCGAAGAATTGGAAGAAAAAGGGAGCGGCATCAAACAACGCTGGGCAACGCGACTGCTGAAATTACTGGCTAAGGGTCACACGTTCGAATCGGCGTACCCTTATCCGGTACATGCCTGGCAGTTGGGAAATGAAATGCTCGTGATCGGCATGGGGGCCGAAACCGTGGTCGATTACTCGCTGCGATTCAAGCAGGAATTCGGCCCTGGAACGTGGGTCATGGGCTACGCTGACGACATGATTTCGTATATTCCCTCTCGGCGTGTGTGGGAAGAGGGAGGCTACGAAGGGGGATACAACCTCTACGAATACGGTCGACCCGCCTACCGCTGGGATGGCGAAATCGAGAACCTGATTTCGGCAACTGTTCACAAACTTGTGAAACAGGTTCAAGGAGAAAAGTCGGAGTAAGCGGAACGTCCCCGGTGAGAGAGGAACACGACCGTGACGCAGACCACAAATAAATTAAGCTCGCCGCCGATCACACGACGCGATGCTCTCAAATCGGTCATCTTTGGCGCTGCGGGCGCGGTGTCTTTGTCGGCCTGGTCGACGGGGGAGGGCTTTGCCTCGTTTGCCGACCAGTTTCCTCCAACGCGGCAGATCACACACGGCCCGCGTCACCATTGGTTCGGCTATTATGACAAGCTGCAGTTCGACCCGACGTGCCGCTATGTACTAGGGATGAGCGTTCCCTTCGAACATCGATCACCAACGGCTGACGATGTGATTCAGATCGGCATGATCGATCTCGAGGATAACGACCGTTGGATCGGCCTCGGTGAAAGCCGGGCATGGTGCTGGCAGCAGGGATGCATGTTGCAGTGGTTGCCGGGATCGGAATCGACCATCGTCTGGAACGACCGTGCCGACGATCGATTCGTCTGCCGGATTCTCGACGTCATAACCGGCGAAGGTCGTACGGTGGGCCATCCGGTCTATTCTCTCAGTCCCGATGGAAAATCTGCAGTTGCTCCCGATTTCTCCCGGATCGCCGACGTCCGTACCGGTTACGGATACAACGGATTAAAAGATCGATTCGCCGACGATCCGGCTCCGGAAGAGTCGGGCATTTTTCATGTCGATCTAACAACGGGCGAAACAAAGCTGATCATCTCACTCGCCGAGATCGCGAACACCGGGGAAATCCCTCAAAGCGAACCGGGGATCAAGCATTACTTCAATCATCTGTTATTCAGCCCCGATGGCTCGCGTTTTATTGCCTTGCATCGCTGGTTGTATCCCAACGGGCGTCGACTCACGCGGTTGATCACCGCCCGTCCCGACGGAAGCGATCTCCGCATCGTCATCCCCAACGGCTACGCCTCGCATTTCATCTGGCGCGATCCAACCCATATTCTTTCGCAATCCCGTCATTACAACGGCAACGACAACTGGGGTGACTTTCTCTTCGAAGATGTTGACGGTGGGGGCGATGTCGCCGAGATCGGTCATGGCGTACTCGACGGCGGCGGTCATCTCACCTATCTTCCGGGGAATGACTGGATCCTCAACGATACCTATCCAAAAGGAGAAGATCGAATCCAGACGCCTCATTTGTATCATATCGCCGACAACCGGCGAGTCGACCTGGGACATTTTCATCTGCCGAAAGAATATACAGGAGAATGGCGCGTCGATACGCACCCACGCTTCAGTCCCGACAGCCGTTACGTTTGCATCGACGCACCTGTTCAAAACGAAGGTCGTCAGCTTCATTTGATCGACATCAGCGAAATCATCGGTGCATAATTGTATTTCACAGTTCAACAAACAGGTTGTCGAAGAACAAAGAACGGCGACAAAGAGAGTTTCTATTCTTCTCTTTGCAGTTTCGCGTCTTTGCGTGATAACCCTCTTTAACAAGCGGAGAAGAAACAACGATGTGGAATTCTATAAAACCTTCATGGAGTCGTCTTGTTATTCTGGGAACGTGTTCGCTCGCGATGCTCGCCGCATCGTCGTCGAACCTTCGAGCCGAATTTCATGCCGGGAGTGCGGTGATCGATGTCACGCCGCAAACATTGCCGGTGCTGGTCAACGGCGGAATGGTCAGTCGGAGTCTCGATAAGATCAAGACTCGCGTGAATGCACGTGCGATCGTGTTGTCGGATGACACCACAAAAATCGCTTTGGTCGTCGTCGACAGCTGCATGATGGCTCGACCGGTGCTTGATGAAGCCAAGGCACTGGCGAACAAACTGACCGGCATTCCCACTGACCGCATGATGGTCTCGGCAACGCATACGCACTCGGCCCCGGCATCGATGGGCTGCCTGGGGACCGATGCCGATCCGAATTATGTCCCATTTCTCATTGAGAAAGTCGCTGAAGCGATCGCTGCGGCCGATGCGAACTTGCAACCGGCGCAGATCGGATTCGGCAAAGCCGATGCCTCCGAATACACGGCGCTGCGGCGTTGGATTCGTCTGCCGACGCGAATCGGCATCGATCCTTTCGGCAATGCCACGATGAGAGCGAACATGCACGCCGGCGGAAATTGGGAAGACGTTTCGGGAGAGTCGGGACCGGAAGACCCCGATCTGTCGCTGATTTCCATCCAGGCGAAAGATGGAACGCCGCTCGCCGTACTCGCAAATTTTTCGATGCACTACTTCAGCGATGCCGATATCAGCGCCGATTATTTCGGGTTGTTTGCCGAGGGTTTTAAGGCGAGCATTGCGAAAGATGGAAACTTCGTAGGGATCATGTCGCATGGCTGCAGCGGCGACATCTGGCGTCGCGATTACACGCGTCCCGAGAGTTGGGATCCCAAGCTGACCATCGACACTTACGCCGGGCGTCTGCTCGACATCGCACTGAACATTTACGAACGAATCGAGCATCGCTCGGATGTCGATCTCGCGATGGCCGAAACGCGAATGACATTGAAATACCGCGTCCCCGACAAACAACGCCTCGAATGGGCACAACGCATCGTCGAGCAGTTGGGGGATCGACTCCCCACGACGACGGATGAAGTTTACGCCCGCGAACAGGTGATTCTACACGAACGGCAACAGACCGAAATCGTATTGCAGGGGATCCGGATCGGCGACATCGGCATCGCCACGACTCCGAACGAAACGTATGCGATCACCGGCCTCAAGATCAAAGCCGCCAGTCCGCTCAATCACACGATGGTGATCGAACTCGCCAATGGTGGTGACGGCTACATACCCCCTCCCGAACAACATCTTTTCGGCGGATACAACACCTGGGCCGCGCGCTCAGCCGGATTGGAAGTCCAGGCCGAACCCAAGATCACCGAAGGGTGCATCGCATTGATGGAACGGGTTTCGGGAGAGCCGCGACGTGACGTCTCACTCAGCACCGGCCGTGCTGCCGAAAATGTCATCAAAGCCAAGCCCGCGGCGTATTATCGGCTGAATGAACTCGCGGGGCCGACCGCCGTTGATGCCAGCGGCAACAATCGCGACGCGATCTACGAACCGCATGTCACGTATTTCCTTGAAGGGCCTCGCTCCGACGCGTTCTGTGCTGCGGGAGAAAAAAATCGGGCGGCTATGTTTGCCGGGGGGAGACTTCTCAGCCGCATCGGTGGAATCGGCCAGAAATACTCGATCTCGTTGTGGATCTGGAATGGCATGCCCCATGACGAGCGCGATGTCAGCGGTTGGATTTTCTCGCGCGGCTACGATCACGGTTTGACGTCTTACGCCGATCATCTCGGCATCGGCGGTAAGAGTGGACACACCGGCAAGCTGATGTTCTTTCACGGCGATGACGAATCGACCGCTGTTGCAGGGAAATCCGAGATCCCGCGCTGGGAATGGCAGCATGTCGTTTTCGTACGCGATGGCAAGGCGGTTCGCGTCTATCTGAACGGCCAACTCGAAATTGAAACGACAGCCGCGGCCGACTTTCCCGCCGGTTTCGACCGCGTGTTTCTCGGCGGGCGGAGCGATAACGATTCGAACTGGGAAGGCCGACTCGATGAGATCTCGCTCTTCGACCGGGCGCTGAGCGAGGATGACATTTCCCGATTGGTTATCGAATAACATTCTTTCGCCGATAGCAATGGGATAAACCGTGATGAATTCTGACAGCCACTTTGGCACACGACGATCTGACGTCGTTCGATGTTGTGCTCTGTTGTTGATATCGACTCTCTCGTCGACGGTGTGGGCTCAACCGCCGCAAGCGGGGGAGTATTCACCGGCGGTGTACGAGGTTGTCGAAGAACTCAATCGCAAAGCGCCGATGCGCGACGGCGTCGAATTGACGATCGACATTTTTCGTCCGCAGGAGGAGGGGCGATTTCCGGCGATTTTATTACAGACCCCCTACAACAAAAACGGCGCGGTACCCCGTGCCCGAAAATTCGCCGCGCGAGGTTTTGTCGTCATCAATGTCGATTCGCGAGGACGATTCGACTCCGGCGGCGACTGGGATCCTTTTTCACCCCACCATAAGACCGACGGGTACGATCTCGTCGAATGGGTCGCCGATCGAGAATGGTGTAACGGCAACGTCGGTACCTACGGTCTCTCGTACATGGGGTGGACGCAGTGGTGGACCGCGACGCAGGCCCCGCCGTCGTTAAAAGCGATCGTTCCCGAAGTGGCGCCTCCCGATCACTTCTATAACTGTCCTTACCAGAATGGTATCTTCGTCTGCTGGATGATGGATTGGGCCGGCGCGTTGTCCGACCGGTTACCCTACAGCGCCGGACCGGGTGCCTACGGCGGTTTCGCCGTCAATCGGGAAGAAGCGTACCAGTTGCCTTACATCGACTTCGACAAGACTCGCAACTACAAGCCGACGACATGGTGGCGCAAATGGATCGAACAGAACACCGCCGAGGGTGAATACTGGAAAGCGATCGCGTATCAAACGCCTGAAAGTTACCAGAATGTCACCGTCCCTTCGCTCGCGATCACCGGCTGGTTCGACGCTGATTTCGTCGGCTCGCCGATGAATTACCTTGCCATGAAAAAATACGGTGCGACGCCCGAGGCACGGCGACCGCGAATGGTCATCGGTCCCTGGCAACATATCATCAATACCAACCGCGAACTGGCAGGAATCGATTTCGGCAAGCAGGCGATTATCGATTGGGACGGCTACGTCACGCGCTGGTTCGATTATCACCTCAAAGGAGTCGACAACGGCGTCACGAACGATCCTCCCGTGCATGTTTTCATCATGGGGCGTAACGAATGGCGGGCAGCCGATGACTGGCCGCTGCCGGGGACCATTTTCACCCCTTACTACCTGCACAGCGACGGCAAAGCCAACTCGTCGAACGGTGACGGTTTGCTGAGTACCACACCTCCAAAGTATGAGCCCGCCGATGTATACCTCTACGACCCCGAACAGCCGACCCCTGACGCAGGTTTTATGAACGGTCACATCGACGGGCCGCGCGATATCAGCGAGTCGGCAAAACGGGATGACGTACTGGTGTATCAGACCCCCGTGCTTGAAGACGATGTTGAAGTTGTCGGCCCGATCACCGCGAAATTATTTGCCGCAACAAGTGCCCACGATACCGACTGGATGATTCGTCTGTCCGACGTCCTCCCCGATGGCACGGCACTTTTTCTGGCGGAAGGTGTGATGCGCGCACGGTATCGCGATCCGAAAGATCACGGTGCCTTCAACCCGCATCAGCTCAGCCGCATTGAACCGAACACCGCTTACGAATATACCCTCGACTTCTGGCGTCCGACCGGAAACGTCTTCGCGAAAGGGCATCGCATTCGAATCGAAATTTCGAGCAGCTTCTATCCGTACTTTTTGCGAAATCCCAACTCGGCGATCGACAACATCGGTCTCGTCAAAGAATTCCAAAAGGCCGAGCAGACCATTTATCATGACGCCGAACATCCGTCACACGTGATTCTGCCGATCTTTCCTGCGAAAAAATAAAGAAACAGCACCTATGTCCGTTTCACATCGTTGGCGCAAAGAACCCGGTGCGCGGATGGAAGGGGTTCGCGACCTCGACCGCTCAAAAACGCAAGCACCGGGGATCGTGCGTGTGCCGACCGGCGGGTATCGACTCTTCTACACCGCCGTCGGACCTGCAAGACCGTTTCCGAAATGTCAGGGGTATATTCTGAGTGCGTTCTCGCGCGATGGACTTCATTTTGAAACCGAACCGGGTATTCGCATCGCGCCGCAGCCTGATATCCCGCATTTGTCGCTCCGAATTCTCGCTCCGTTCGTTGCGCCGACGGCCGACGGCCGCTGGCGGATGTATTTTGAATCGCGCGGACCGGCGTCGATGCCGACGGTGATTTGCAGCGCGATCTCCGACGATATGCTGAACTGGAAACTCGAAGAAGGAATTCGCATTCGCGGACAAGGTGACGCACGAGCACCACGTTATCTCCCCTTGTCCGATGGCCGCGCACGAATGTTCTTCATTCTGACGGAACGTGATCCAATCTCTCAGACGACGCTGTCGCAAAGCGTATTCAGCGCGATCACCGAAAACGGACTCGACTTTGACATCGAACCGGGTTGCCGATTACGCGATCGACAGGGGGAATTTGACGCCGTCGGGCTCACGGCGGGTGAGGCCATCCCTCCGCAGCACTCGTCCGATACGTGGAGCATGATTTTCTCGGCATGGCAGGACGTTCCGGCGGGGACCGAGGTTCCTCTGCATCCCAGTCACGATACGAATGCCGAGACAAACGGCACGAGCGAAGACTTTGCCGCCGCGTCGATACGTTGCGATCTCGCCGGTTTTCGTTCGAGAATCTTCATCGCCGAATCACCAGATGGTTTCACCTGGGGACCGTCGGAGTGCATTGTGGAAGGAGGAGGATTCGCAAGCGACGACCTCGACGCCATTCACGCCGAAGATATGAGCGTCATTCGTCTCGACGACGGCCGGTACCGAATGTACTACGCCGCCTGTGATACGAAGGGGACATGGCGCGTGCTATCGGCAGTCAGCGAATGATCCCGCTATCTGCCTCACCCCCAACCCCCAATCAGTCACCCCTTTCTTGACAGTGCCTGATCGATCTCGTCGAGCCAGACGACCATCTCGGCGGTGTAGTCGATTGTCGCGTCGCCGGCTTCCCACGACCCGTTCGCGGCTTGCATGCTGAGCAGCCATTCGCCGACGCGCGTTGCCGCTCTACGCCACTCTGATTTCCCGGTGAGGGTGTAAAGGACCGCACCGGCCCAGCCGACTTTGCCGCTCTGATAATTCGTAAAGTGATGATCGCAGGCAACGTTAGCCTGACGGAGATAGTCTTGAGCGAGTTCCAGCCATTGAGATTCGCCGGTCGCCTTGTAAAGTTGGGCGAGAAAACCGGCTGCGATCCCCGGTTGAAAGAAATATTGATTTGTCGGTTCGTTCGCATCAAACAGATAACGAACTTTTTCATCCTCCGGGAACTCGGTCTGCAGTCCTCCTGCTTTGCTCCACACGGTATACAGCGTATTTGGAAAATCGGGTTGTCGTTCCATTAGATCGGCGAGCCAGCGACCGAGGCCGCGAGCAGCTTCGATGTGACCCACATAGAGCACGGCCATCCCTGCACCGCAGGCAACCCAGATATCCATCGGAGTTTCGGCCGTGCGTTCGTCTTTGCTGGAATAAAATCCGCCGCTTTCTTCATCCCAGGTCGTCAACAGAAAATCGGCGCCCCGTTGCGACAGATCGAATTGTCCCTGCCGATGGGCTCCCATGATCAGCCATGAGTTGTAATACGTGTGATAATAGCCGAACGCTTCTGACGGCCTGGGTCCGATGTCGCCGTTGGCTTGCAGTCCTTTTCTGCGAACCCAGTCGAGAATGGCTCCCGCGCCGCTCCCTTCACCGCAGGTGATTAGAGCCAACGGAACCTTGTAATAATGAGAAACCCCTTGGGCGGGATCGCCGAACGAACCGTCGGCATGAAGCTGGTTCAGCAAAAATTTCCCGCCCCGATCACGGGCAACGCGGTATCGATCGTCGACGGCCATCGCGTGCTCCTTCATTGAACCGAATGTGCAACTTCTCTCGATCGATCATACCGGCGTTGTAACGATTGTGCGACTGAAACGGGAACCTGACACGATTCCCCCCCGCGAGCGGAAGATCCGTTTTGCAACCTTCGGCCTGGTGATGTAAAATGAATTCTCGAATTGCCGTCCATTAATCGCCTACGCAACGACCCGACCGATAATAGTACCGACCGTGTCTGATAACCACCTTCCATTTATTAACAGTCATCCGCTCGACCGCCGTGCGTTTTTGCGCCTCGGGGGAGGGCTCTCTCTTTCACTCGGAGCGTTACCCGCTGCACGAGCCGAATCCAACGTCGCCAACCTACCCGGTTTCGGTTCTGCAAAGTCGGTCATCATCGTCTTCGCCAGCGGCGGCCAGAGCCAGTTCGAGACATGGGATCCCAAGCCCGAGGCTCCGGAGTTGATTCGCGGCGAATTTTCGTCGATTCAGTCGGCTGTTCCCGATATTCGCCTCAGCGAACATCTACCAAAGATGGCCCAGCTCGCCGACAAATATACGATCGTGCGCAGTATGTCGCACGAAGACCTCGATCACGGTTCGGCGTTCTACTTGAGCATGACGGGAAACTATCACCCCAACAAAACGTCGAATCATCCGCCGCAACCGTTCGACCTCCCCTGCTACAGTTCGATCTTGAAGCGCGTCCGTCCCGAATCGGCGTTCGTGCAACCGGCGATTCATTTGAACGCCCCGGCCCTCGTCCCCGAACTCGTCGGCCCCGGGCAGTTCGGCGGCATTCTGGGACGCGAATACGACCCGATGTTTATCGGCAACGTGATTGCCGAATCGATTGCCATGCCGGGGCTGAGCCCGATTGGCGAATTGCCCGAAGTCCGGTTGAACACGCGGCAATCACTACTGAAAACGCTCGAAGAGACGAATCGGTTTATCGACCGTCATCAGCGACTGACCGATATGAACGAGATGTACGGCCAGGCGTTTAATCTTCTGGCCGACCCGAAGGCGCAGTTCGCGTTCGATCTCGGCCGCGAGCCGCAAGCGGTCCGCGACCGATACGGCCGCAATCGGGCAGGGCAGGCGTGTCTGCTGGCGCGGCGACTGGCTGAAGCGAGCGTTCCTCTTATCACGGTGGTGTTCAACCATTCGAATCGCGGGCAAGACAAGTTTCCCACAGTCACCGACGAATACGGTTGGGATACGCACAACGATATTTTCTATGCCCTCAAAACGCATTTGCTACCGCGATTCGATCTCGGATTTTCGGCTCTGCTCGAAGATCTCGACGAGCGCGGTCTGCTTGAATCGACGCTCGTGATCTGTATGGGAGAATTCGGCCGCGCCCCGCTCGTCGCCGTCGAGAAAAGTTTCGCCGGCACTTCCCCAGGCCGTAAGCATTGGGGAAACGTCTATTCGATCGTGATGGCCGGTGCCGGTGTCTCGCGCGGCGCCACGCTCGGACGCTCGGACAACCGTGGCGCCTATCCCGCCTCCGAACAATTCGGCCCCTGGGACGTCACCGCCACCATCTTCTCGGCCCTAGGCATCGACCCCGCCGGTCACTATTCCGACCCCTTCGACCAAATGCGCCCGATTTCGATCGGCAAACCGATGACGGCGTTGTATGCCGGGTAATCAAGACGACGCTACTGACCTGAGATTTCATCGTCGTCATGAGAAGACGATGGACCCTGAAGATTGAGTAACTCCCATCTTTGTATTGCATCAGCGATACGAATTTCTGCTCGCTGTTTTTGTTTTGGTTCAACGTAGACACGCTGTAGCCACAACATTCGCCCCACAATCAGGGCAGCAACAACCAGTGGCAACAGAATATAGATCGGTTCCGCTTTATTTATCGGTGGGTTTTGACCCGGCACCATTGTTATATATAACAACCATATCCAGGATAAAATCCATAAAATGACGAGCCACCTCAATGTTGGATTTCTTGGAAATGCTTCATCCTGGTAAATAACTTCACGTCGAGGAAACCTCGCGCGAACACCAATCCAGATGGCGAGCATGACCGCGATTTGAATCAGCGGCATCAAACTTCCAGTGAATATACTGGTCCAATAGCTTACGGCTGCCCCGGCGCTTAACAGTAGAAAAAGTGAAATATCAATGGTTCATCCGACTAATGCGTATTGAGAACAATGTAGCGCCAGGATCTTAAGTTCGAAGTATTCTTCATTTCTATAACCGTAGGCGATTCGCTTGAGGGTCTTGATTTTGTTGTTGACGCCTTCCAGCGGTCCGGTGGAGATGGGGTGGTCGTACCAGGCGAGGATGCCTGTTTTATGGCCTTGCAGCGTGTTGGCCAACTGCACCAGAATGCGTATGCCCGAGCCATGGGCTCGGCGGCACCAGTCGTCGAGAAATCGCCCGGCCCGCTTCTTGGTCGATTGCTCCCACAACTGGCGTAGTTCGTCTTTCAGATAATAGGCCGTGGCCAGCGTGTGGTTGAGCGAGAGGGCCTCTTCCAGCCGCTCGCGTTCGTTGCGTTCTTCGTCGAGGTTTTCCCAGTTCTTCAAGATCAGCCAGCGCGTTCCTTTGAGCACTTCCTTCTGGAGCATATCGGTCGCCTCGCGATACAGTTCCCGTCGCAACTCGGTCAGCTTGTCGTTGAACAACTTCACAATATGAAAGCGATCGAACACCAGCGCGGCATTCGGCAGGTGTTTCGTCACGGCTTCGATGTACGCCGCAGACATGTCGGTGGCGACCGCTTCGACCTGGGCATGCGAGGCTTTCAGCCGCTTCCAGAAGGGCGCCAAAGCTTTGGATTTACGGGTTTTTCCCACGAAAATGATCCGCCCGCTGTCGAGGTCCATGACGACTGTCAAGTAGCGGTGCCCCTTGCGGACGGCGATTTCATCGATGGCGATCCGCTTGACATGTTTCAGCTTCGGCTGGGAGAACTTCTTCTTGAGGTAACGCTTTTCGATGTCGCGGATCGTGTCCCAACTCACGTTCAAATGGTGCGCGGCGGCCTGGGTGGTGGTGATGCGGGCCAGTTCGAGCGCGTAGCGTTCGAACTGCTTGGTGTGATGGCGCGAGCCTTCGGCAAAGCCGATCTTCACCTGCCGTGTCAAGCCGCACGACAGACAGCGCACCCGCGGCACGGCGAACGCGATCTCGACCGGCTTGCGCCCGATCGGCAGCGTGCGGAACCGTCGGGGTATCTGGCCCTGCGAGTAGACCTCGCCCGACCCGCAAGCCGAGCAGCAGTACGATTCGCGGCGTTGAGTGATCACCAAAACCCTTTTCCCATTTTCAAATCGCGTGGCCCGATAATCGTAGCCCCGCAGACCGAAGGCATGGTAAATTAAACTCTTGGACATGCTTGACTCCCGTAGCTCTGAAGTTTTTAAAACCTAACTCCAGATGGGACAGGCATGTCCTTCTTTTTGCAAGGTTCAAGACGCAATTGCCGGATGAACCTTTTTTGTAGGGTGCACGACAGAACCAACTTCGCCCGCACCGCCGACGAGTTCCAGTGATTCCAAAGCATCGGATTCACTCGCCGGGGATCCGGGCAAAGCGGCGGTTCTCGATTCCGACGAAACAACGGACAACGAACCGATGGATAACGATGCCATCGAAGAAGCAGAACCAACGCCGGTCGGAGAATCGACCGACGCGCCGACCGATGATGCGAACACAACCGATGAGTCACCAACAGATGACAGCACCGAACCGAATGAGGATTTGACTTCGGTCGAGGCACCCTCGGATAATGTGCCAACGGCCATTGTTGACGACAAAAATAGTGTTGACGACAAAGATGAAGAGGACGAATGACGTCCCGATAAGTCAACCCTCAGTTCCCGAAAAGGGGAGGGGAGTTCACAATCTGAACGTTGTGAACTCCTCCGTGTCTTACTCCAGACAGATTGAGCCTGTCGACCGGCTACTCAGAAGACTTCTTTTTATCGTCTCGATTCGACTTGATGGATTCGACGACAGCGTCGTCGAGCGTCCGCAGACCTTCGTCGGGGTTAATCGAATAATAGCCGACATGGTAATGCACAATTTTGCCTCCGGGTCCAATCACGACCCATAACGGAAGCTTCGCGCCCGATTCGCGTGGGTCACCGAATTCCTCGAGCAGTTTGCCTTCGTCCATCGCGATTGGATAACTCAGATTCATGAATTGTTGGAGCTTGCGAACCGATCGGGTGGCGTCGCCGCGCTGGTCGTTTCCAAAACGGGGATCCACGGCAACTCCGATGACCTGTGTGCCGAGCTTGCTCCGCCGGCTGTTGAGATAGTCGAGGTAACCGACCTGGCCGTACGGTTCGATCAGTGGCTCACCCTGGTATTCCCAGAAGTGAAGGACAATGGTCTTGTCGGCGAGTTCTTCGGTTTTCAGCGTTTTTCGATCAAGCGTTTTGAGCATGAAATCGGGGGCTTGCTTGCCGAGGAATTTTTTCTCCAGTTCTGAGACGTCACCTGCACGGCGCAATTGAGACTTTACATCACGGCTGATTACGCTTGCCAACCGCCCGAATGGTGTTTCGTCCGCTTCTGTTTCAAGTTGCGAGAGAAGCGGCTCGGCACTCGCCAATTGCTCGTTCGTCAATTCCGGTTCGAGGCTTTCGGCGGGGCGTTTCAGATCGTCTTGAATTTTTCGCAGTGTTTTCAACGGGGCTTCAAACCGAGTGAGATCTTCCGCCGGGACGGCCTCTGCCGATTCCAGATCCATCAGCAGAGTAAACTGGTCTCCCTGGCCCATAAAAACTTTTTGCTTGAGTGCAACCACGATGCCCGAATCTGCCGAGACCGCAATTGTCTTCGCCTTGCCGAAATTGGTCGAACCTTCAATCACCCAGCATTCGCGGTCTTTGACAGTCTCCTGCCCCTGGACGGCGTATTCGAATTTTCCCGTCACCCATTTGGCATCTTCAGCGACCTTCAGAAAGTCTTCGAACAACGGAAGCGGAAGCGACAGCGGATACTTCGTGCCATCGTGATCCTGCAGGATCTGAATGTGCTTCGTCGGAGGGACATCGGCGTTGGGTGAGACAGCGACAAATCCGTAACGTTCCGGCCACGCCCAGCCGCCGCCTCCACGCTCGTCGATGAGATAGAAGATTTCCGTTTTGCCCGCTTCGTTTGGTGTCAACAGGCAGAATAGACTGAAACGTTTGACAGCGTCTCCCTCTTCGCCTTGATTGACGCGAAACAGGCTGCCGCTGTAACGGATTTGCATCACGGCAGTCGGATCATCAGCCAATGCCAGATTTGACGCCAGAATGATCTGGAAGAGCAGGGGAGTCACTAAGCTTCTCCTCGATGGTGTAGTCGTCTCTGAAACGGGCTCGCCCAACTGCTTCACTATGTCAAACGGAGTGAAGGGCGGCTTGTGTCGACGACAAAATGTTCAGTCCAAAACGAATCTTCATCTTCCCAGATTCATCGAGGGGTTACAAGACTACAACTGTCGAATTGTCGCGATGGAAACCGCGCGAACATGTATCGGCGATATGCCTGCATCATCACATAGACACACGCCGAATGGCCCTTTACCGTGGTGGGGAAGAGGTCACCGCTCAAATCCGATCAATTGAGACTTTCTGCCGTGATATCGTATCGCCTTGCTCGTTTGAATTTCGTATAATTGACGTCGTACATTTGTGTTTCAATCAAGGCTCCTGCACATTTCTTAAAGGGAGCTTATCCGAACCTTAAACGACGACATGCAATTTCATAGCCGTTAGGAAGACGGGTTTTTGTGACAATACGAACATGATTTTCCGCCGCCAATCGCGTTAGGAGAACGGTCCCGTGGTGTCATCTGAGAACTTCCAGACGAGCCGGAATTGGTGAATTAAACATTCCGATGAGTTAGGAATCGACAATCCTTTAGAGACGGCGGCAGATGAGGAGCATTATGGTCCGGTCGAGATGGTACGCCAAGACATGCTCAGATCAATTTTCCGATCGACCGTTGGACGAGCGAGGGGAATCTCCCCCCGCACGAGACAATAAATCGTTTTGGCGGATTGCACTTGCGATAGTGGTTACCGTGGGATTCGCGAGTCATTCGTTGTTGGGACAGGGAAAAAGTCCGCGTCCTGCGGCCGTTGATGCGGCGGCGCAGCCATCTGCTGGTGCAGCAGGGGCACCTCCTTTCAACTCTGCTTCGTCAAACACCGCACCGGTCGAGCAGGGGGAGGCGGCAACCACTCTCTCAGGTGAGAGGATTATCGTTCAACGCGAAGCCATTTCGTTGATTGATCCTCGAACCTATCGAATCGGTTTTCATCTCGAACCGTATCGTACGCTTGAAATCATTGCACCGCAGGATGGGTTTATCGTCGGTGTTCAGATCAAGGTCAACGATCGGGTCGAATCGCAATATGAGCTGATCCGGTTTGATGACCGGACCGCAAAACTGCATCTCGATCGTGCGAAAGCAGCGCAAAAGATCGCACAGGTACGGTTGAAAATGGCAGAATCGAACGGCGACGCCGATTCAAGGGATCTGGCAAAAGCCGAACTCGAACTTGCTGACGCCGAGTTCGAGATTGCCAAACAGAATTTTGATCGGGCCATCATTCGTGCTCCATTTGGTGGAGAAGTGTTGGATGTCTTCGTCGTCCCGGGTCAATTTGTGAGGGGAGGGGACCGCCTGTTGACGATCGCCGATAACTCGAAGTTGAAAGTCGAAGTTCCGTGGGAGCGCACCAACGAGATCGACATCGGAAAGACGATTCCGCTGAAAGTGGAAGAGCGTACGGTCGATGCCACGATCGAGTCCCTTAAGCCGTTAGCCGACCGTTTTGCAAAGCTGCGCGATCTGGCAAACTCGGTGACGTCGCTGATGCTCATTGTCGAGAACCCTGCTCGCGATGGAAAGACTCCGTACTTTGTGGGGCAGTCTGTTTTTCCTCCATTGATCCCGCGTCACGTTGTGACTGAAATCCCAACCCGCGGCGTACTCAGTGACAAAGAATCGGGAGAACGCAAAGTCCAGGTTCTCCGCGATCTGGCCATTCGAGATATCACCGTTCAAATTCTGGGGGCCGTTGGTCCCGACCGGGTCTTTATCAGCGGTCCGTTTCAAGAAAAGGACGAGCTGATTCTCGAAAGTTCGGTCGAGTTGAGCGATGGAACGCAGTTGCGTCCGTATGTCGGAACAACACACGAGGCGGAGCAGACCGTTCAGAAAAAGTCGAAGTCGCCCGACCGTTCGCCGGACAAGTCGGTCGGCCCTCGGTTCTGAAGGTCCATTGATAGTGTTTATTGTTTTTTAACATCCTGCGAGAGAACTCACGTGTCTACCACCGAAACAAATGCGATCGATGATTATCAACTGCACAACATGATTGCGGTCGGATCGCAAAGCCAGATCTGGGAAGTGTCTCCTCAGGGAAGTAGCGATCGCTTCGCTATGAAGCTTTTATTGCCTGATCAGTTCAAGGAGGCGGAGGTTCTTTCCAGCTTCAAGGCTGAGTCGAAAATGTTGGCATCGTTTAATCACCCCAATATCATTAAGTTCAATAAGTATGTGAAAACCAAGCAGCATGCTTATTTTATTATGGAATTGTTTCGTGCTCCGAGTCTGAGAGGATATCTTCAGAACGACCTTCTGGGCCTGCGGGCACGATTCAAACGTCTCGTCGAATTGACATGCATCGGGCTGGGCTACATTCACGAGAAGGGGTGGGTCCATAAAGATGTCAAACCGGAAAATATTCTTCTGAGTAAAGGTTCTGAAGTCCGGCTTCTCGACTTTGCTCTCTGTACCCGTTATGCGACGGGGGTCGCCAAACTTTTCAGCAGCAAGCCGAAGGAAATTCAGGGAACTCGATCGTATCTGGCCCCGGAGACCATTAGAAAGCAAGCCCCCACACCGCAGACCGACATTTACAGTCTCGGTATCGTGTTCTACGAAATCCTTACTGGAACGACACCGTTCAAAGGGGTATCTCCCACAGATCTGTTGAAGAAGCACCTGACCGAAAAGCCGATCGCTCCCTCGGAAATGAACAACAATGTCACCAAAGAGACAGACCGCTGCATCATGCGAATGCTGTTGAAAAAAGCGGAAGATCGGCATAAGTCGATGCAGGAGGTGTTCTCGGAATTTCGAAATATCAAGGTCTTCAAAGAAGATGTAGAAGAACTTGCTGCGCGCAACAAGACGACGGATTCCGACGAACTCTTCAGCGGCTTGCAGCGCAAATTAGACAGCCGTGCCGACGCCGTACGAATGGAACAGATCAAAGCAAATCCGGAACTCGCAAAGAAATTCAAGTCGACGTCGGTAAGTTCGCTGAAGACGGTCAAGACGAACTTATCCAGTCCGGATGTTAAGCCCCCTGCTCAGCCGACACAGCCAGAGCAGGGGATGCCGCCGCAAGGATATCCGCCGCAACAAATGCCCCCCGGATACGGTTACCCCGGCGCGATGCCGATGCCGCAATATCCCGGGCAATATTATCCTCCGCCACAGGGAATGCCGCCGGGCTATCCGTATCCCCCCCCGGGCTATCCTCAGATGTATCCGGGGCAGGCCTATCCTGGAATGCCGTACCCGCAGCAGGCTCCAGGTCAACCGGGTGCACCGCCGCCTCAGTCAGTCCCGGTACCACCTGGCACTGCGCCGGTGCCGCCGCCGCCGAATGCAGCAGGGACTCCGGCACCTCAAACACAGGCGGCCGCATCGCCTCCGGTACCAAACGCACCGGCCGCACCGCAAGAACCTCCGAAGAAGCCTCGCACCTCAGGCCACGCACGAATCGATTCTTCATCCGATCGGGATCTCGATGATATACCATTGATGGACGAGCTTCCGGATATCGACTAAGCTACTGAAAGCATGGCGGAAAGTTGAAGCCCGCGACCGCAACTTCGGCGCTGTGATACGTCCGGCGTCGGCCGATTACATTAAGCCGTCGCTCCGAAAAAACCATCATCCGTCGAACACGGAAAGAAATAATGTCTACGGACGAAACGATCGCTCAAGACGACAGTAATATCGATTCGATGTCGGCCACTGCTCGACGGGTACTACCGTTTGAGCGGCCGATCTTTGAAATGGAAGAAAAACTCAAACAGGTCGAACGGACCGGCCCTCCAAGTGCGGCCTCGCGCGAATTGATTCAAAACATGCGCGAACAGATCGCCAAAATGAAGCGAAATGTGTTCGATCATCTCGACGCCTGGCAAACCGTTCAAGTTGCCCGGCACGAGAATCGTCCTCAAACGCTCGATTACATCGAACTCGTCTTCGACGACTTCATGGAATTGCACGGCGATCGTGCGTTTGACGACGACCGTGCCATCATTACCGGCTTCGCCAAGCTCGATGACCGTAAGGTGCTGCTGGTCGGTCAGCACAAGGGACGAAATTTCAAAGAACGAACCGAACACAATTTCGGCATGGCCCATCCGGAGGGTTACCGTAAGGCCCTTTCCAAGATGCAGATGGCCGCCAAGTACGGGTTGCCGATTGTTTGCCTGATCGACACCGGCGGCGCCTATCCGGGAATCGGTGCCGAAGAACGCGGACAGGCCTATACCATCGCCTACAACCTCCGCGAGATGTCGCAGCTTGCTACGCCGATTGTCTGTGTCGTGATCGGCGAGGGAGGTTCCGGGGGCGCACTGGGCATCGGCATCGGCGATCATATCGCGATGATGCAGTTTGCGTATTATTCGGTGATCAGCCCCGAAGGATGCGCCGGAATCCTGTGGAAGAACAGCAAGTTTGCCGACCAGGCTGCGCGGGCTCTTCGCTTCACCAGCAAAGACCTGTTGGAGTTCGGAGTGATCGACGAGATCATACGAGAACCACCCGGGGCGGCTCATCGCGATCATCGAATCGCGGCAGCCAATCTGAAGGCCAGCCTGACGCAGGCGCTGCGACACCTTTCCGGAATGGAACGGGAACAATTGGTCGAACGCCGGTATGAAAAGTTTCGAAAAATCGGCGTGTTCGAAGAGTCGCTCATTACGAATGTTTCAACATGAAATGTATCTGGGGGAGAGGATGCCCGCCATGGGGAGACCATTTCGGGGGATTGCGAAAAGGCCTGTTTTTCAGGGATATTCAATGTCTTGAAGGCAACATAACGGACATTATCGGACGTTGCCTGTAGGGGCTGTTAGAGATTCGTATCGAAGTTTTACGGTTCCGGCTCTCACGTCGCGGCTCAGGATGTTTGCCCGGTATCCCCCCCGCTTCGGTACCGCCACTCAGAATTCTTTCCGGCTGTCGAGCAGCAACGTGACCGGACCATCGTTGACCAGTTCAACATCCATATGAACTTGAAACCGACCCGTTTCGACCGCCAGCCCCTGACTGCGGACTTCAGAGACGAAAATCTGGTACAGCGGCTCGGCGATTTCCGGACGGGCTGCGCGAACGAAACTCGGCCGGCGACCTTTTCGGCAATCCCCCAACAGCGTGAACTGGCTGACCACCAGCATATTTCCGTCGACCTCGACGAGATCGCGATTCATTTTTCCTTCGTCATCTTCAAAAATGCGCAGGCCGGAAATCTTTTGCGCCAGAAATACAGAATCGTCCTCGGTATCGTTTTCGGCAACGCCGAGCAGGACGAGTAAACCGCGACCGATTTCACCGACAATGGTCCCGTCGACCGTCACACGGGCTCGCGAAACTCGTTGCACGACAGCACGCAATTTTTTCTCCCACAAAAATGAAAGGGTCACTTAATTTCAAATTGGCAGACCAGGGGGGCGGCACAGGAAATGTGTCACATCGGCTTACCGGTTTCGGCGTGTTCTCGATCGCAGCGAAACGCTTCCCAGGGGAGCGTCGATTTTTCGTGACGCATCATTTGACTGAGAAGCTCCGCCGTGACCGGGGCCAGATGTAACCCCTCTCGAAAATGCCCTGCTGCCACAAAAGCGTTTTCGTACCCGGGGATCGTTCCGAGATAAGGCAACCCATCGGCAGTACCGGGGCGCAGTCCCGCCCAGAATCGTTCGACGGCCGCTTGTCCCAGCGCAGGGACGAGCCGGCGTCCAAAGTCGATCAATTCGGCGATCGCTTGCGACGTGTTTTGTTTGAGAAACCCGACTCGCTCTTCGGTCGACCCGATCAGAATCCGCCCATCGCCGCGCGGTACGAGGTAACATTTTTCGACTTCGATCACCCTATTGATCAAATCCGGTTTCGTCGATAACAGCACAATCTGCCCTCGAATCGGTTCGAGGGGGAGATGACAGCCCAGGGCCGACAGCAGCGTCGATGACCACGCTCCGCTGGCGACGACGAACTGCCCCGCCTCGAACCGGCCTTTAACCGTCTGCACCGCGAGAATTCGATCGCCCGAACGTTCCCAGCCGAAGGCGGGGACTCCCGGAAATAAATTCACACCCCGTTGATGACAGGCGGCTACCAGCACTTTCAAATGGCGAGGATTCCGCACCTGACAAAATTCGGGAATGGAATATGCATCGCAAAAGTCCGCCCCAAGTGCGGGTTCCAACTCGGCAGCGCGTTGCTTTGTCAGTTGTTCGGTGGCGATTCCCGCATCTTGCCATGAGGTGATGAGAGCGGACAGTCGCCGGGCAGACGTGTCGTCACATGCGAGTTCGACAGCACCGCATTTGCGAAATCCATTATCGAGGCCCGTCTCTTCGCGGAGCCGTGCTGACCAGATCGGCCAGAGTTCGTGACTGGCTGCGCGCAATTGTACGTCGGCCGGGGCGCCCCTGTAACTGCGGGCAGGGGGCAACATACCTGCTCCCGCCCACGACGATTCCTGACCCATCGCCCCTTGATCGAAAACGGAAACGTGAATCCCCTGCCCAGCCAGTTCGTACGCGATCGACAGGCCGATGACTCCGCCCCCGATCACGATGACATCCGACAACTGTTTGCGCGAGTAGTCCGATTGCACGAAATTCCGACCCGTCACCGTTTTTTGGAGACCTTCAATCCGCTCACAAAGGCCTGTGCGATCACTGCCGGTTCGGCCTGATAAACCGTCTTGAGCGCCGCCAGTGTGTCATCTCCACCTGCGATCCGTCCGACGAGTTGGCTGAATCGTTCCCCTCCCCCCGGAGACTTGATTAGAAAATCGACGAGTGCATATCCAACCGCACTTGTTCCGGAGGGGGAAAAAGTCCCATCGACAAAAATATCTTCAGGCTTCTTCACATCGGTCAGCAATTCGGGAATCGAATTCTTGAGGCCATTGAGGTATTCGCTTCCTTCTCCCGAACGTGCGGCGACTGCCAGTCCCGCCCCTTGTACGACCCAACCCGGCAGATTGCCCGCCTTCTTCTTCAGCAACGCCGCGGTCATCTGTTCGGCGACGATCAGGTGCAGACCCGGCGATTCGCTCGTCACGGAGTCACCCACATCCTGCACGACGATATAGGCATCTTCCTGATGGGGAGTGACGACCGCATGACCGACCATTTCTGCCGGTGGTGTGCGCTGATGCAGCGTGATATTGAATTCTTCAAAACTGAAACGATCCTTGATCACAAATATCGTCAATCGCCCTTTCCACAAGGGGTTATCCTTCTCCTTAAAGAGATCTCGCAGGCTGTTGGCTTCTTTATCGGCCCAGTCATTGACTGCTTGCAGGCGATCTTTGCTGACGTTACCCATCACCAGGAATTCTGAGCTTTCGATTTGTGCCGGCTGCTCCTTCGGCAAGGCACGTTCCCACTGTTCTTTCGATCGTGATTTGCGCATTTCCGAAAATTGTTCGGCCGACATTGCCGCCAGTTCGGCGGCGCGTTTCTCTTCTTCGGTGGGAACGTACGATCGCAGTGTGGCTTGCGGATCGGGTCCGTCAAATTTTGCCCCTTCGCGAATCCAGGTCGTAAAATCTTCGGCGTTCTTCCGTTTGAGAAGCCCCTGCCCTCGCGGCATCTTGATGGGATCCTGCTTGACGACGAGTTGATGAATTCGGCTCTCATCGGGATTCGACGGCACGACCACATAACCGCTGTCGCCGCCGGTCATCAACTTTTCGAACGTCTCCAGCGAAAAGCCGCTTGCCGGGGTTTCGCCGCTGTGACAACGGACGCAGTGCACCACCATCCAAGGGGCGATGTCGTCTTTGAATGATACCGTTTCATCGCCGGTTGCTTTTTCGATGGAGACCGGCTTTTCTTCTTTCATCGACTTCGGCTTTTCCTCCTCGTCTTCCTCATCTTCTGAATCGACCGACGAACCGATTTTGTCTTCATCCGACTTGCCGTCGAATTTCGCTCCCTGATTGATCCACAGGATGATCATGCCGATTTCTTCGTCTTCGAGCTTCTGACCGTCTTTCGGCATCCGTAGATTGTCATCAGGTGTGACGACCCGTAGTGCGAGCCGGCTGGTATTAGCACTTCCGGGAATCAGCAGCGGGCCGTTCGTGCTCCCTTTTTTCATTCCGGCGAACGTATCGAGGCTGAGCCCACCGCTCGGCTTTGCGGCCGAGTGGCATAACAGACAACGCTCGATAAGAATCGGGGCCACATCTTCCTCGAAGCTGACCATATTCCCCCGTTTCTTTTTGTCGGGGTTTTTCGCCAGATCGAGATACTTCTTTTTGGTTTCGATCAGTTTCTTCTGACCGATCACGATCTTGTCGTCGTCCTTGAGCATGGCTTCGAGAATCAGATTGTCGAGTTTCTCTTCGGCGCTTTTGATCAGCTCTTCGGCCTCGTCGAATTTCTTGGACCGCGATAACGACGCGACTTTCGAAAGATCTCTCTTAATTTCCGAAATGATCTTTCGCTGATCTTTATTCAGAGGCGCCCCCTGTACGGCCTCTGCCCCGGAAAACGAAACAATGGCCGAGGCGGTCAGACAGACGATCCAAGAACGCACGATCTTCGACATGGGTATTCCCCTTCGACAGTGTGAACGATTTTCAGTTCCCATCTCCCTTGAGTATAGACGAACCGAGACCTGTCGAAAAGTTGTTCTCGCCTCCGTCGGCCTGGAATTCGACGAAAAACGATACGGGTATTCAGGTCTTGTGCTCCTCAGCGTGAGGAGATGTCACCTGCCAGACCTGTTTTCATGCCAATTGAGATTCATGCCCCGTCCCGATAAGATGGAATGAAATATGAAGATGGAATGAAATATGATGTTCCGTGAAATTACTTTCCCGGTCTGATCTTGAAGTGGGTCTTCTGAACGTTGGTTTGTAGCCGATGACCACAATTTCGCTTGAACTGGAATCGAAAAAAGTGCGGCTGATTGCCCTGCTCCGCGAGTATGATCGCGTGGCCGTAGCCTATTCAGGGGGTGTCGATAGTGCCGTGGTGGCTTATGCCGCGAATCTCGCGTGCGGCGAGAAGGCCGTCGCCGTGACCGCCGTCAGCGACAGTCTGGCGCAAGGTGAACTCGAAGATGCCCGGAATCTCGCAACGATAATCGGAATTCGTCATCTCATCATTCAAACGCAGGAATTCGACAACGCCGAATACACGGCGAATTCGCCGCAACGTTGTTTTCATTGCAAATCAGAGTTGTATTCGCGGTTAGAAGAGTTGCTACCGCAGCTCGATCTCGATGTCTGCGTGATCGTCAACGGAGCCAACCTCGATGACGACGGCGACTGGCGTCCCGGGTTGCGGGCGGCGAAGAACTTCGATGTCAAATCCCCTCTGAAAGACGTAGGATTGACGAAGGACGACGTTCGTGCGCTCGCACGGCATTGGGGATTACCTGTGTGGGACAAACCGGCAAGCCCCTGCTTATCGAGCCGCGTGGCGTACGGTGTCGAAGTGACACCAGAGCGGGTCAAGCGAATCGACGATGCCGAACGATTTCTGCGCGACGAGCTATTGCTGAGAGAACTCCGCGTCCGCTGCGAAGCGAACGAACTGGCACGCATCGAAGTCCCGCTAACCGCCCTGCCCCGTCTACTGGAAGAATCGACCCGCGACGCGATCGTAACAAAATTTCGCGAACTCGGCTTCCGCTATATCACACTCGACCTCGAAGGTTTTCGCTCGGGGAGTCTGAACCTGGTGCATCTGGCAATTGGTGAATTGTCTCAAGAATAAACCAAGATGGTGAGCGGACCTGCGAACGTCACGAATACGTTCGAGGATCATGAAATCCCCGGCACAGGGAAATCCTTTGCGAAATTCGCGATCTCTTGCTTAATTTTTTGTTCGAGCGCCGTGTCATCGGGGGATCGGAGAATCTTCAGAATCCAGTCGCCGACCGTTTTCATTTCGGATTCTTTCATCCCGCGCGTCGTCAGAGCCGCAGTGCCGAGACGGATGCCGCTGGGATCGAGCGGCTTGCGTTGATCGTAGGGAATCATGTTTTTGTTCACGGTGATTCCCGCACGGTCCAACGCTGCTTCGGCGATTTTGCCGGTAAGACCGACGGTCGTGACGTCGGCGAGCATGAGATGATTATCGGTTCCGCCAGAGGCGAGTTTCACGCCGCCGCCCATTAGCGTTTCGGCAAGAGCCTTCGCATTGGCGATAATCTGCTTCGCGTAGTCTTTGAAGGCGGGTTGCAATGCCTCCTGAAAACAGACTCCCTTGGCGGCGACGATATGCATCAGCGGCCCCCCCTGCATTCCGGGAAATACGGCCTTGTCGATCGCCTTGCCGTGTTCTTCTTTGCAAAGGACGAAACCCGATCGCGGTCCGCGTAATGTCTTATGCGAGGTTGAAGTGACAAAATCGGCATGTGGGACAGGACTGTTATGCAGACCGGCGGCAACCAACCCGGCGTAATGGGCCATGTCGACCATGAAGATCGCCCCGATTTCTTTCGCGATCTCGGCGAACTTGGCGTGCTCGATCTCGCGAGGATAGGCGCTCGCTCCGGCGAGAATCAATTTCGGCTTGTGCTCGCGGGCGAGTTTCGCCACCTGATCGAAATCGATGCGATGGTTGTCCTGCCGCACGCCGTAATGAATCGCGTGATACAACTGCCCCGAAAAATTCAGCGACATGCCGTGCGTGAGATGCCCGCCGTGAGCCAGATCCATCGCCAGAAACGTGTCGCCCGGCTGAAGCGTCGCGAAAAACACGGCCATGTTCGCCTGCGAGCCCGCGTGCGGCTGCACGTTGGCGTATTCGGCACCGAACAATTGACAGACGCGATCGCGCGCCAGCGATTCGACAACGTCGACGTGCTCGCAGCCTCCGTAATATCGCCGCGCGGGGTATCCCTCGGCGTATTTATTCGTCAGTACCGTTCCGGCTGCTTCGAGCACGGCCGCACTCGTATAATTTTCAGAGGCGATCAATTCCAGTCCATCGACCTGGCGTCGGCGTTCGTGCTGAATCGCTTCCCAGATTTCATGATCCTGATTCTGTAAAATCGACATGATGTCATATCCCCTGGGGTCAAAAATCGATCTTCTCGGTTATTGTTTTCCGTTGCTGACTGGCGCACTTATAGTACACCAAACGGATGAATGCTACCGAACCGCGACGCGAAACGGTATGCTCTTTCATGACGACAGTTTTCATTGAGAAAGTTCTCATCAACGATGACCGATCAGACTCCAAAATTCGATCGACTCGAGAGTTCCCCACCGCTGGCGGGAGAACGCGTCGCATTTACAGGGACGCTGGCGTCGATGACGCACCGCGAAGCTTACGAAGTGGTTGAAAAGCACGGCGGGACTCCTTCCCCTTACGTCAGCCGGCAATTGACGATACTCGTAATCGGCGAGGAAGGCTGGCCGCTGGAGGACAACGGCCAGCCTTCGGTCAAGTTGCAACAGGTTTTGCAGAAGCAAGCTGAGGGAATCGCCATTCGTATCATCAACGAATCGACCTGGCTGAAATGGCTGGGGCTTGACGAACGGGAGCGGGATGTCCATCGGTGGTACACGCCGGCGATGCTCAGCAAACTCCTCGACGTATCAGTGGCGTCGATTCGCCGTTGGGCGCGCATCGGTTTGATTCATCCTGTCAATCAGGTCATGAAGCTGCCGTATTTTGATTTCCGCGAAGTGTCGAGTGCCCGCCGATTGGCAGAATTGATTGATGCCGAGATTCCGCTCCATGAAATCGAAAAGAGCCTCAAGCATCTTACCGATGTGCTCCCCGAGGTCGACCGTCCCCTCGCTCAACTGCAAGTTCTTGCCCAACAACATCGGCTCACCTATCGCGATGGATGCAGTCTGATCGAAGCGCGCAGCGGCCAGCGGTTGTTTGACTTCTCCCCCCCAGCCCCGGTGACGGAAAATTCTGACGCCGCGGCACACACGATTCTATTTCACCCCCGAGACGAACCGACGGATTCCCCCGAACTGCATACCAATATCGAATCGGACGACAACGCCGCATCGATTCCTCTTAGAACAGATGACGTCGATCGTCACTGGGAAGAATGGTACGAAACCGGTTGCCGTTTGCTCGACAGCCATCACGTTACAGCAGCCATCGAGGCGTTTCGCATGAGCCTGATGGATGAACCGGGGCACCCCGAAGTCAATTTTCATCTCGCCGAGGCACTTTACCGGAACGGCAATCTCCCCGGCGCGCTCGAACGGTATTATGTTGCTGTCGAGGCCGATCATCAGTTGATCGAGGCGTGGACGCAACTCGGTTGCGTACATGCCGAACTCATGGAAACTGACCAGGCGATCAAGGCGTTTCAGATCGCGCTCGAATATCACCCCGATTACCCCGACGCCCATTACCATCTTGCCGAATTATGGCACAAGCGCGGAGAGACCGTTCGAGCCGTGCCGCATTGGCAGGCGTATTTGAGCTTCGACCAGCGAGGCCCCTGGGCCGAAGTCGCGATGCAGAGATTGCACGAAGTCGGGAAAGAATGAATCAGAAACCGAATCATTCTTCCCGATAAATCTCGTGCCTTTTTTATTTGCCTACTCGTCTTCTTCCTTCGCATGTTTCGCGGAGGCGACGACTTTGGCTTGTTCGTTCGGGGGCATGGGCTCGTAATGGCTGAATTCGAAAATGAACGACCCCTGCCCTCCTGTCATGCTCGATAGAGAGCGAGAATAGGTCATCACTTCCGAGAGCGGCACTTTCGCCCTGATCGTCTGATATCCTCCCCCCGCGTTGTCCATCCCTTCGACGCGGCCGCGGCGACCGTTCAGGTCGCTGGTGATGTCACCCAGCTTGTCGGATGGAACGGTGATTTCGATCGTCACGATCGGTTCCAGCAGCGCTGGTTTCGCCTGGGTGAAGATATCTCGGAAACCCAAGCTCCCCGCCATCTTGAACGCCGATTCGTTACTGTCGACCGGGTGATCTTTACCGAAAAAGAGTTCGACGGAGACATCCTGAACCTGATATCCGGCGAGCACACCTCGTTCCATTCGTTCTTTGATCCCTTTTTCGACGGCAGGAATAAACTGGTTGGGAACCGATCCTCCCGAGACGCGGTCGATGAACGCATAATTCAGCACGGGATCGTAATGGTAGCTTCGCAAACTCAGAAAGCGATCCTTCGTGAAATACTCTTCGGGATTAATCCCTTGCGGCAGGCTGGCGACGCGTAAGTGCACCTCGGCGAATTGTCCCGATCCTCCCGACTGCTTCTTATGACGATAATGCCCGTCGGCATCGCCCGAGCACGTTTCACGATACGGAATCTTCGGCTGGTGGGTAATGATTTCGACTTTATCGCGATGGGCTAAACGTCCTTCGACGATCTGCAAATGCAGCTCGCTCATGCCGTGCATGACCATTTCCTTCGTCTGCGCATCGCGCGTAACGTGAAAGGTCTGATCTTCTTCTTCGATTTTTTGAAGTGCCCCCGAAATCTTCTGCTGGTCGGCACGGCTTTTCGGTTCGACCGCGAGACCGATCATCGGTGTCGGGAAACCAATGGCGTTGAGGTTGATCGCGTGCGCTTCGTCCTTGCATAACGTATCGCCCACATGCAATTCGTCGAGTTTAACGACCGTGACAATGTCCCCCGATGATGCTTCCGATACGTTGGCATGTTCGGTTCCCTGCATTTCCATTAACTGCCCGATTTTCAAAATCTTGCCGGCTTTCACGCTGTAGACGGACTGGTCTTTATGCAGACTTCCCGCATAGATGCGCAGGAAATTCATTTTCGAGACGAAAGGATCGATGCGCGTCTTGAAAACGTAGGCGACAAGGGGTTCATCCTGCCCCGGGTTAAGCGTTACCGTCTCACCCACAGCGTTCGTCGTCGTGCGCGGCAAATCGACGGGAGACAACGCCTCGGTCGCCAGATCTTCCATCAACTCCTTGATACCGACATCGGTTTTAGCAGCAGTACAATAGACGGGAATCAATGTTCCTGCGCGAATGGCTTTCGTCATGCCGTGTGCCAGTTCGGTGTCCGAGAGTTTGTCTCCTTCGAGATACCGTTCCATGAGTGATTCATCGGCTTCGACGATGGAGTCTAAGAGTTTTTGATTGATCGCCTTGGGGTCGGTGGCCACTCCTTCGGGAATACTTGCGGGGAGATGCAGCGTATCGACGACCCCTGAGAACGATTTTCCCAGTCCAACAGGAACATTGACAGGAATGCACGCCATGCCGAAGGTCTCTTGCAGATTACTCAGCAACACGTCGAAATCGAGGTTATCGGAATCCAGTTTGTTGAGCACGACCATTCGGCCGAGGCCCGCTTCACCGGCTTTGGCAAACATGCGCCGCGTATTGACTTCGAGACCGGAGTGGGCATTGACGACGACGACTGCGGTCTCGACCGCGTTGAGGGCTCCGAGCGCCTGACCGATGAAATCGGGGTACCCGGGGGTATCGATCACCTGGAAGAATTTGTCCGCAAAAGTGAAGTGTGCGACTGACGAGGTGATGGAATGTTTTCGCTCGCGTTCGTCTTCGTCGGTATCCAGCACGCTGGTGTGATCGTCAACGGAACCGTGGCGGCTTGTCCCCCCCGCCTTAAACAACATAGCGTCGATTAAGGACGTTTTACCGGACTCTCCGTGACCAACAAAGACAATGTTGCGGATGTCTTCCAACTGATGCTTTGCCATTTTCATCCCCTTGAATGTAGATTCCGAAAATGTTCATCGAAGTTGTTCAAGTCGATGCGATCGAGTGATCTGATAGACGAGAGATTCAGTTTATGAAATTCTCATGAGCTTCGCCACTCGCCGGCCAATTATTCTCGCTCGCAAATAGCACGCTCTCCCGTGGGGAAGCGGGAGAACGACCGCGAAAATCTACGAGGGGGCTGGGGAGTTACCCACCCACCCGTCCGACGATCAGCGGCGGCATCGGACATTCGAGGGCGTGGGCGACGATTCGCAGCATCTCGGCTTCATCGATGGTGATTTCACTATCCGCACCAATTGTCTCGGCAGCCGCCTCGAGGATGAGTTTCTTAAATTTCGGCGGCGTCTGCGTCAACAGGTCGAGACTCTTCCAGATTCGCGTCAGCGGGCATTCCTCCGCCGCGACAAGTGCGGGTGCCGGACGGAAAGGTAGCAACTTCATTCCAACACTGAATGCCCGTTGTACGGTCGCATCGTCGGCATGCCCCACCCGTGCTAACGCCGAGAGCAGTATCGACGATTCCTGCTGTGCAACCGATTTCCGAATCGATCGGAGACGCCGCGTTGTGCGGTCTTTATCGCCGAACAACGCTTTGATGACGATTCGCAACAGTCCCATTTCGAAAAGCGAAATCTGTCCGTCGGCTCGAGCAAGATAGGTCAGCACGTCTCGAAACGTCTGACATTGCGTTTCAGAGATTTGATGCAATGCCGGTAATGTCAATTCGACTAGCGGAATGCGATATTCGGTCGGCAGACGAACGGTTATCGCCGCCAGTCGTTCGGTTAATTGAACCGTTGCGTCGGTCGTTCGTGCGGTGAGACCGCTGAGCTGCGATTGCCGGGTTGCGAAGTCGTCGGACAACAACAGCGCATACAACGTCGATTGTGCTCCAATGGGATGATGCACTGCCGAACGGAGAAAATCGGGAAGCGCCGTGAGTAGAGACGATGCGAATTCCAGATGTCTTGCTTGCGGCTGTCCGACCTGCTCGATCGAAGACTTCGCCGCAAATGCAAATCGTTCCTCTTTTTTGATTTCCGGAAGAGGCGATAATGTGTAATCCCCGACCAGGTTCATTGATGATGCGGGGGCGAGTTGGGCACGATACGCATCGGCTCCCAGCGATTCTTCATCGGTCAGAATTTGCGATGTGGCAAACTTCCCCTTGAACGACGGGTCGATTCGACGAATGCGCTCGTCCAATGGCGGGTGTGTCGACATCAGCGTGAATAAGGACGAGCGTAATCCGTTGCTGAAATACATATGGCTGGCGGTTTCCGCCTGCGGGCTCGCTATTTTCGATCCTCTCGAATAACCACCGATGGTCATCAACGCCGAGGCAATTCCCTGAGGGTTGCGCGTGAATTGCACGGCGGAGGCATCGGCGAGAAACTCGCGCTGACGGGAAACGGCGCTTTTAATGAGCTTTCCGAAGAAAACGCCGATGTAGCCGATCACCATCAGGCCGATCGCCAGAATGATGAATGCGCCTCCCCCGTTGTCTTTTCCTTTCCGGCTGCTGCTCGAACGGGTCGATGAACGGCCCATCGACCGCAAAATGATCTGACCAATTAGAGCAATCACCAGGATGCCGTGCACGAGTCCCATCAGGCGAATGTTCAATCGCATGTCGCCGTTAAGAATATGACTGAATTCGTGGGCGATCACTCCTTGAAGCTGGTCGCGGGTGAGGCGATCGAGGCAACCCTTTGTCACACCGATAACGGCGGTATCGGGACTAAAACCGGCGGCGAATGCGTTGATTCCATTTTCTTCGTCGAGCAAAAACACCGGTGGAACGGCGGTTCCTGATGCGATCGCTATTTCTTCAACGACGTTCAACAACATGCGTTCGCGCAGGTTCTGGCTTTCTCCATTCAACAGCCGTCCTCCGAGACTTTCGGCGACGACGTGCCCTCCCCCGCTCAGTTGAGAAATTTTGAACAGACTGCCGATAAGAATTATCGAAAGCGTGCCGACCATCACGCCGAGAAAAAGTTCGGGCATCCACAGCGAAGGGGCAACATCCAGGCTTTCTAATTGGTTGGCCTGCTGAAACAACAACAACAGAAGGAAATAGACGGCCGCCACGATCGTCGCCACGGCCAGAACAAAATAAACGACCAGCAGACTGGTGTTGCGACGGGCGACGTCCTGACTTTGGAAAAAATCCATAATCGACAGGAATCCTCACGGTGATGAAGTCTCACATCGTCTCTCGTTCCCTCGCTTTGCTCGGGAACTCACGTCTTCAAAGTGCCGCTTCGCCGATGGCACGCGAAGCGTTCTGCTGCGGAAACCCTTCGCGTCGCGGCTAACCTGTTATACATCGGCGTGAAGCTGTTACGAGAACGACACTTTTGGCGCCTGCTTTTCGACTTCTACCGTCACTTCGAACAATTCTGCAGGTCCGAAGCCGCCGATGTTGGCAACGAACACGTCGGGAATTTTTTCACGCTTGGTGTTGTAAACAGTCACCGCATCGTTGTAGGCCTGACGTGCAAACGAAACCTTGTTTTCGGTCGACGTCAATTCTTCCTGCAGCGAGAGCATATTCTGATTTGCCTTGAGGTCGGGGTACGCTTCCATGACGGCGAACAACCGGCCCATCGCACCGGTGAGGGCCGATTCGGCACCCATCAGACCTTGCATAGCCGCAGGATTCCCCGGCTGTGCAGCCGCGGTCTTATTGGCAGAGATGGCCTGATTTCGTGCTCCGATGACCGCTTCGAGCGTTTCGCGTTCGTGCTGCATGTACCCTTTAGCCGTCTCGACAAGATTGGGAATCAGGTCGTAACGTCGTTTGAGCTGCACGTCGATTTGTGCAAACGCATTCTTGTAGCGATTACGGAGTGTGACCAGACCGTTGAAGATGCCGACGCCGTACAACAGCAGAAGCAAAGCTCCGCCGAGGAGTACCACAACGACGATTAACATTCCCCCCATAGCCATATTGATTCTCCTTCGAAATTTTTCAGAGAGACTCAGAAATGGTGATTGTCAGGCACATCATACCAACTGCCGAATGGTTAACGCAGGGAAGGGAGTCAGGGTTCACTGAATTTTAGGATGATTCTTCAATCTCGTCGACAGGAGCATGAGAACCCCGATGTTCGTGATTGTGCAGATGATTTTCGCAGTATTCGAGCGTTCCGTCACATTGAGAGCAGATGCGAAAGTCGATTTTCTTATCCTCCTTTTCCGTTACTCCGCAGATCGCACAACGGTGAAAGGCTTGGCTTTTGGCTTTAATTCGGGTCGCCGTGGTCTTCATTGTGCGGTGCCCCCAACGAATTCGGTGATAAATATCGACGCCGAAAAACAAAACAAAGTTGAGAATCGACGATAAAACAAGCAGACGGGCGGTTGCATCGCCACTGGCGAGTGTCAGCAGGTAACCCGCCCAGGTGATCCAGGCGAGGTATTTGATTTTGACCGGCAGAACAAAGAACAAGAGCAACTCAAACTCGGGGTACAGCCATGCGAACGCAAGAAACACCGATCCGCCGATGTAAGCGCTGGTCATGACCTGCTCGGGTAAGATAAACGCCACGGCGATCGTCGAGAAATAGGCGATCAGAACGTAGAGCGTATATCGAAATCGGCCCCATTGATTTTCGAGTGCCGTTCCCATCATTAGAAACAGGTACAACGCAAACATCACCAGGATGCCGAATCCCGGGGGAAGAAAAATGAACATCACCAGTCGATGATACTCACCCTGCAAGGCCTGGGCACCAATGAGATACCATTGGTCGATAAGCGGGTGCTGCGACATTCCCAAAAACATCCCGATCGCCTGCCCGATCACAATAAACAGCGTGAGATTCGGAATGGCAAGAAAGCCGAGGTGGCGTTCCAGGCGGTCGATCAATTTCATGGCGAGAACAACGACGTTTCGGTGTCTAGAGGCAAACAAACGAGAAAAAATCGACGCCGGGTGACGCCCGCAGCCGCCAGTTATACGAAATCACGGCAACGCTGAAAACGCCCAGTGGTTAAAACAATCGAGGTTGCTGCGGATCGTCATCGGGAAGCGTCAGTTTCAAATGCTCGAGGGCCGCAACGGTAATCATTCGCCCTCGCGGGGTGCGCTGAATAAAACCACATCTCAGAAGAAACGGCTCGACTTCATCCTCAAGCGTATCGGGAGAGATATTCAGCGTATGTCCCATGGCCTGCAAGCCGGCGGGGCCTCCGCGAAAGACATTAACCAGCGCAGTAAGATAGCGTCGATCCTGATGATCAAGACCCAGTTCGTCGATCTCTTTCATCAACAGCGCCGACTGCACGATTTCAAGTGTGATGTTGTCGGCTGAATTGCGGTGTTCGGCGTAGTCGCGAATCCAATACAAGAGATTATTCGCCTTGCGTGGCGTTCCCCGACTACGGACGGCAATTTCACGGGACGATTCGGGTGTCAACGTCGCCCGCAATTTTTTGGCGTTACGAGCGATGATTTCCGAAAGTTCTTCGAGGTCGTAAAAATCGAGATGCTCGCGATGTACGAATCGGTCGCGGAGCGGTGCCGTCAGCATTCCACTACGCGTCGTCGCGCCAATGACGGTAAATGGCTGTAATTTTAGATTGATCGTGCGGGCGTTCAGTCCTTCGCCGAGCGTAATGTCGACGCGAAAGTCTTCCATCGCCGGATAGATAAATTCTTCAACGGCGGGAGGGAGCCTGTGAATCTCATCGATAAAGAGCACCGACCCACGACCGGCATTTGTGAGGTATGAGAGCAAATCTTTCGGGGCCTTAAGTGTCGGACCCGATGCGATCTGCACTTCAACGCCGAGTTCACGCGGCAGGACGGTGGCTAATGTCGTTTTACCGAGTCCCGGCGGACCGTCGAATAACAAATGGCCGAGCGGTTCATTGCGCTTAATGGCGGCGTCGAGGATGATCTTCAGTCGTTCAATGACCTTGCGTTGCCCCACCACATCTTTGAGACGTTGCGGACGCATTTCTTCATCGAGACGGGTTTCGGGATCGACGGGAGGGAGTTGTGGCTGCTTCGAATCGGGCTTGTCGCCGTCGTTGCGATCATCGTCGTCGTCACTCTCTCCCTGAATGACCGAATGACGTACCATCGTGAACTTCCTGATTGAAAAGGCATTCCCTGTCTGAGGGCCGATCGTTCGAAGGATTCAAACGCTTTCCATCACTTCGGCCATAATCGCATCGGGAATGTTATAATTCGCCGTCACGCTTTGCACGTCGTCATTGTCTTCGAGGGCGTCGAGAAGTTTGAGCACCTGACGTCCCGAATCGGCGTCGAGCTCAACCGTGTTTTGCGGAATGCGCGTCACTTCCGACACGTCGGTCGGAATTTTGTTTGCTTCCAGAGCCTGCGAGACAGCTTGAAAACGATCGACGGGACATGTGACTTCAAACGATTCACCCTCCAGCTTGACGTCGTCGGCACCCGCTTCGAGAGCAATTTCGAAGAGCTGTTCTTCCGAGACATGCTGCATCGGGACGACGAACAACCCTTTGCGTTCGAACATCCATGCCACGCAGCCGGTGCTGCCGAGATTGCCGTTGTAGACTTCAAAAATCTTGCGGATTTCGCCTGCGGTTCGATTGCGGTTTTCGGTTAGAATTTCGCAGATGACGGCGACCCCAGAGGGGCCATATCCTTCGTAAAGTATTTCTACGTATTGTTCGCCCGAAGATTCGCCACAACCCTTTTTGACGGCCCGTTCGATGTTGTCTTTGGGCATACTGTTCTTGCGGGCCTTGTCGATGGCGTATCGTAACGCGAGGTTACTGTCGGGATCGCCGCCGCCGTGTTGGCAGGCGACAATAATCGCGCGGCTCAATTTGCCGAAGAGCTTCCCTTTCTTCTTATCGGCGGCGCCCTTCTTGTTGGCGATGTTTGCCCAATGTGAATGACCGGCCATATTCGACTTTCGATGGGTGATGGATAATACAACGCGGTCATCATAGGACCGGTTTCAATTGATTCCAGGGAGGTCTAATTTGCAGCAGGAAGTTTTTCGTGCAATCTCTTTAATAATTTTTCGTCGGGATGGGTTTCCTTTTTGGCGTCGTCGAGGGCTTTTTGCCACGATGATTTTGCGTCATCGTCCTTCCCGAGTTTGGACTGACAGTCACCGAGGTGTTCCCAGATCGTGGCATCGCCTCCGCCGGGTAAACTCGATGCTTTTTCGAGATGCGTATGGGCTTCTTCATACTTGCCGAGTTTGAACAGCACCCAGCCGAGACTGTCGAGATAGGCGGCGTTTTCGGGATCGGCGGCGACCGCCTTGCGGATCATCTCTTCCGCCTGTTCCAGATTTTTTCCCTGGTCGGCGTAGAGATAACCGAGATCGTTATTGACCGAGATATCGTCGGGTTCTTCAGCATAGATCGTTTCAAGAACTTCTTCACCCTTGCGAATGTCTCCCATTTGTACGTAAATGTTCGACAGGCTCATCTGACTGCCGCGGAGCAGCCGCTTGCTGTCTTCTGCCAGTGGTTTCCCATCCGAAAACTGAGCGATCACTTTTTGAAAAATGGGAATCGCTTTGTCCCATTGCCGGGCGTGGTAGAAGATCCATGCCTCCTGATAGGTCAGCAGCGGGTGATCGATCGTCTTTTGTGCTTCGCGTATAGCGGCCACTGCTTCATCGGTCTGGCCGTTGAGTTCCAGTGCCCGCGACAACGAATATTGAAAATTCGCACGGACATTTGACAATTCAGGATGATTGATCGCTTCCTGATAGATCTTGACCGCTTCCGCGAATTCTTCGGATTCGAGCAGGTAACTTCCGAGTTTCTCGTACAACACGGCGGCACGATCACTGCGGGCCTGAATGGCATAGCGATAAAATTCAACGGCGTTTTCGGTGCGCTTCGCTTCAGAAGCGAGTTCGGCGAGAATCAGGCTACCGCCGAAGTCGAGGGCCGGTTCTTCGGCCCGTGCGGCGTCGAGCCCCGCTTGAAACAGGCTGTCAAGCAACGCGGAATCCTTGACGACTTCCGCCAGTTCCTGCTGGAGCAACTCCTGCCCTTCGCGTGATTGAATCGCTTTGCTCAGCACACCCAGTAATTCATTCGGCTTCTGCTGCCTTCGATAAACTCCGGCCAGTCCCGCGAACGATTCGGAGTCGCTGGTATCATCTTTCAGTGATTTTTTGTAGAGAGCTTCGGCTTCCACGAGTTTTCCCGCCTCGACATATTGAGCCGCGAGAAAATGCTGCAACGGCTGATTGAACGTATCTTTTTCGATTAACGATTCGAGTTCAGGGATCAATTCATCAGAGCGGTTCAGATCGGCCAACAGATCGGCCAGCAACTGGTAGGCCCCCTTCCCCTTCGATTGCAATTGCGCGCTGAAATAGTTTTCGAGTTCTGCCAGTGCCTCTTCAGGCTTCTGCGATTGACGATAGACCTGTGCCAGATTGTAACTGAGATTGGTCGCCTTTTTTCCGCCGACGGCTCCGGCCTTTTTGAAGGCAGCGATCGCCAGGTCGGTTCGTTTGGCTTTGAGAAATACGTCGCCGATATGTTCGTATGTCTGGAGCGCATCCTTCAGCAGAATATCACGCTGTTCGGAATCGAGATGATATTTGAGCGGATTGGTCAACGCATCGAACACGGTTTCGAAACGGTCTGCGGCGAGTTCCATTTGTCCGGTTTGTTCATAGAGAAACGCCAGATCGCGATTGATATTCACATAATCGGCCGAGTCGTGTTGCAGGCGTTTCGATTGAAACGCCTTTTCCAGAATCGTGACGGCATCGGCAATCTTTTGTTCCGAAGCAAGTTGGGCGCTGAGACGATGCATCAGTTGATAATCGTCGGGATCGAGGTCGATGGCGATCATCGCATATTTGAGCGCCTCATTGGGCTGATTGAGGCTGTATGCCAACGGAATGAGCGAACGATAAACTTCGACCGAACGGGGATTGAGATCAGCCGCTTTTTTATAAGCGGCGAGGGCGCCCGTAAAATCGTTTCGCGCTTCAAGCACGCGTCCCGCCATGTACCACCCGGCAGATTCGATCTTCTTGATCTCTTCCTCGGTTCTTGGAGTCTTCGGGACAAACGGGTCGACGACATCATCCGCGTCCTGGAGAGGGGGAAGACCTTTCGCCGATTGGGGAGCGGAAACGGCCTCGGCCGGTTTCTCCGGAGCCTTGTCCGCAGCTTCCAGCCGATCGACCGAAGTTATGTCGAGAGAAGAGAGTACGAAAACAGACCACATGCTGCAGGCACAAAGGACGAGCATTTGTTTCCGTATCGATCGAGCGAATGACTGGCAACCGGAAAACCGGAGAGCCCCTGTCCGGCATCGATGGGTGCGATTCATTCGGTTCATGAATTCGATGAGGAGTTGCCGATGCATGTGTCGTCTCCGCGCAAAATTCGGGTGCCCTGGTCGGTGGCCGTTGTTGTCATCTGCCCAAATGGGCGCCCCACTGGGGATTCCATTCTAATCGATAGGGCTTATTCAGACCAAGTGAGCTTTTTCGGATGCCCGGCGACCGTCGGAGAGTTACGCGAACTCAAGGAACCATTGGCAACCGATCGTTGTGCCTCATCAACGTAATACGCAACACCTGACGCACTGAGTGACCGCTGAATAATCCGTTCCGACTCCCTTATTTTTTCTTGGCGGCGCGTTTCTTGACGACGGTCTTTTTCGTAGCGACCTTCTTGGTGGTGGTCTTTTTAGCCGTCGTTTTCTCTGCCGTCTTACGCCGCGACGATTTTGCGGTTGCGGGGGGTTTTTTGACCCTCGCGGTCTTCGTGGCGGTTTTTCCGGCCGCACGCGGATTTGCGATGAGCTTTGTCAGACGCGTGATGCCGTCTTGCAGGGAGGGTTGATCAAAGTTTGCACTGGATCCCGCCTTGAGAAAATGGTCCTTCAGCTTTTCATCGGTCGAAAGGCAGCGAAGAAAATGACAGAAATCCGACGCATCATTCTTGCGGATGCACGATTTGATATTTTCTGCCCCGGCTTCAGGGTCGGTATTCGGTTCGAGCAGCCCTAACCAGATGAGAGCACCGGTCATCTGGAGATCGAGCGGAATCACATGCGAATTGAGGCAATGTTGCATCACATACAACTTCACGAAGCTCGACAGATTTCGAATCTTGTTGAGAATCTTCGTGGCTTGTTCGACATTCTTCTTGCGAAAGGTTTCGAACTCGAACGAAAACATTTTCTCGAAGACATATTGAAGGATGTTGCGAATTTCGTGGGCGCGGTGTTCGGCGTCCGACTGGGCCTTCAACGTCGCTTCGAGTTCGGCGATGGAGCTGACCCGCACTTCGTTCAGATCGTGAAAATCGGTTTCCATCTGTTTTAGCGAGGCTTGTGCCTCTTCGAACGTGCTGTTCTCGAGGCAGACGGCCAGCAGCATCGTCTGTAATACGGGATCGTCCTGCTTTGGAACCGAAATTTTGTATCGTTTTTTCAGAAACGTGACCAACTTTTTGCAAAAATCAAGTTTCTCTGCATTGGACGGTCGGGATGATGCGGCCATAGTGACGATTGTCCGTTACTGGGAATTAGCTGAATGCGGATGAAATTCCGGGTGGGCGCTGGTCGGAGGCGTTGATCGCCTATTCCACGAGGTCGGTCGGTGTCTCGGGGGGTGAACGCTGCGGGTGAGTCGACCCCATTGCCGGCTGTGTGGAGGAAGAAAACGAGGCCCTCGAATCGATTTCTCCTTCGTTCGTTACGACAGAATCTTCATGACCGAGTTCGTCGACTGCGTCACCGTCAAGGTCACCACGTTCTGGCAATTCCTGGTGCGGAAGCACTTCGCGAAGAATGCGCGCCGCCTCGGCGCTTTTTTTGACGCTCTGGTCGAGCACAAATGTCAGAACGGGAATGTAACGGGACTCGAGGCGACTGGCCAGTTTTGACTGAATGAACCCTCGCGCCGAACGCAACCCGTGCATGCACAACGCTTGCGTTTTTTCGTCTCCCATCACCGACACGTAGACCTTCGCCGTCCGCATATCGCCGGCGACTTCGACGTTCAAGACTGTGACGTTTTTCACTCGCGGATCTTTCAGGTGGAACAAGATCGTCGTGCTGACCGTTTCCAGGATCGCGTGCGCCATTTTTTCTGTTCGACGTGAACTCATACGTTGTCTGTTGACACTCTCAAATTAAGAATTCGGGCTGATTTATTTCATGAATGTCTCGGAATACCGGGCGGGTTAAGGCAAAGCCAGTCGTCGTGCGATTGCCAAACCGGCAGGATGCATTCGGCTGAAACGAATTACGAGTCGAGCGTACGTTTGACTTCTTCGACGCGGTAGGCTTCGAGCAGATCTCCTTCTTTGACATCGTTGAAACCTTCCATGCGGATACCGCACTCCATTCCTTCGCGGACTTCTTTGACGTCGTCTTTTTCGCGTTTCAGCGAGGCAATTCCATAATCGTTGAGCAGTTTCTGATCGCGGATGACCCGGATGCGGCTGTTGCGTTCGATTGTGCCGTTCAAAATACGACAGCCGGCGACCGTACCGAATCGCGAAATATGAAATGTTCTGAGCACGATTGCACGTCCGGTGGAAACCTGAACGCGCTCGGGCGTCAACAGTCCTTCCAACGCCAGTTTGATGTCATCGGTGACTTCGTAAATGATGTTATAGCGTCTGACATCGACACCCAGTTGTTCGGCGAGCGTCTGGGCGCGGTCTTCGGGGATCACGTGAAAGGCGATGATGATCGCCCCCGAGGCGGATGCCAGCGAAACATCGCTTTCGTTCACTCCACCGACGCCTTCATGAAGCAGCTTGACGCGGACTTCGGGGTGATCGAACTTGCCGAGTTCGCTTCTCAGGGCTTCGAGCGACCCTAGAGTATCGGCCTTGATGATGAGCGGCAAATCTTGTGCGATGCCACCACGAGCGCTCTCCAGGATATCTTCCAGAGTGCGTGGCCCCCCTCCCCGCTGACGGGAAATGACTTCTGTTCGACCGCGATCACGGCGTTCCTGCGCTAAATCCCGGGCTGCGTCGATATCGTCGACTGCAACGAACAGATCGCCGGCACCGGGAATCACATCGAGACCGGCCACTTTGACAGGTGTTGACGGACCGGCTTCGGTGACTTCTTCGTCGCGGTCGTTGTACATGGCCCGAATACGTCCACTCCCCGGTCCGCAAAGAATGTAGTCTCCGATTCGCAGCGTCCCCTGACGGACGATGATCCACGCGAGGTTGCCGCGGCCTTCGTCGCGGAAAGCTTCAAGGCAGACACCGTTTGCCGGCCGGTTAGGATTCGCCTTCAATTCGTTCAGTTCAGCGGTCAGCAGTAATGTTTCAAGGAGTTGTTCGATGCCGGTACCTTCCGTAGCCGACGTACGGATAACTTCGGTGTCGCCCCCCCATTCGACGGCGAGCACGTTTTGTGAAGCGAGCTCCTGCAGCACCTTCTGCTCGTTGGCACTCGGACGGTCGATCTTGTTCATCGCCACCACCATCGGGACACCTGCAGCACGGGAATGGCTGATGCATTCGATCGTTTGCGGCATCACGCCATCGTCTGCGGCGACGACCAGCACAACAATGTCGGTGACATTCGCTCCACGGGCTCGCATTTCTCCGAATGCCGCGTGGCCGGGTGTATCGACGAAGGTGATTTTTTGACCTTTATGTTCCACCTGATAGGCGGCGATATGCTGAGTGATTCCCCCGGCTTCGCCCCCGGCGACGTTGGCCGAACGAATCTTGTCGACGAGTGTAGTTTTACCGTGATCGACATGTCCGAGGATCGTAATGATAGGAGAACGCGGGACGAGTTCAGCGGGATCGTCTTCCGCCTCGATCGATTCGAGCAGCGAGTCTTCGAGTGACTTCGGCCGCCGGATTAAGAGATCGACTCCCAGTTCCATCGCCAGTTCTTCCGCCACGTCTTCGGTCAATATTGTGTTAATCGTGACCATCTGACCTTGATTGAACAACGTCTGCAAGAGAACTTTTGCCGGTCGTCCCATCGCCTCGGAAAGACTGCGGACCGAAATCGGCAGATCGATCTCGGCCGAGGTTTTCACGACTATCGAACTGGAACCTTTTCCTCGGCGACGACGCGGGGCTACGATCGAACGGCGAGGCGATGCTTCCTCTTCCTCGGGGGTCGTCCCGGTTTTGGCCTGACGCCGCTTTTCGCGACGCTGTTGTCTCGCGTCAGCCAAATCGGTATTGCCGAACTGCGATCCACGGCGGGTATCCGATTCGCCGGGAGTCTCTTCCTTCTTCCGCTCGGTGTTCTTTTTCAGGTGAGCGGCGAGTGGGCTATGCTGTTCCATCGATTCGGCAGTGAATCGAAGATCGGGTTTTTGAGCCGGCCCTTCGTCTTTTTTCGATGACTTGGGTTTCGGCAGTTTGAGTGTCGGAGGAGCCGCGACCGAGGGGAGTGCCGGCTTCGATTTTTCTTTCGTACGGCGATCGGTGGACGAGCTGCGCGGCTTCATCTCGCGGATCGGCGACGCCCCAAACGAACTGACGTAGTCGTCTCGTCGCAGCGGGGCCATCTTATCTTGCGGCGAAGGTGCATCAGCCGGCGTTGTTGGCCCCTCCGCAGATTCCGCAACAGCAGATTCCTCTGGAGAGGGTGTTCCCCCGTATTGGGCGTCTGTTTCGGCTGACGAAGATAGTTCTGCTTCGACCTTTTCACCGGCTTCGTTTTGTGATTCATCTATAGAGGTCGAAGTTTCGGCCCCACGCGGTTTCATCGTCCGCGGACTTGGCGTACGTGGGGACATCGTCTTAATCGAACGAATCTTGCCCACGAATTCCGATGCGCGGTCGCGACTGGAGGGCTTCATCGCGTCATCTTGTTCCTCGTCGCCGGCCGAGGACTGACGCAACGATTCCATATATTTCAGGACGACATCCTTTTCGTCGGGAGAAATACTGGCCAACGCCGAGGCTTTGACCTGAATGCCGGCGTCGTTGCAGTGCTTGATCAGCAGTTTGCTATCTATGTCGAGTTCCTTGGCCAATGCAAAGAGACGGATCTTCGTCTCTTTGTCAGAAGAACTCGATTCATTGGTGCGAGTAGGCGTCAAGTGATTTCCTCTGATGATCTCATTCGGCAGGGCATTTACCGGCAAGATCTGTGATTAGAACGGGTTTCATCCCTCTGCGGGCAGTTCACGAATCAAGGTTCTTGCCGAACGGTCAATTCCCGAAACGAGATGAAACGGCTTTGTTTTCTTGTCGGAGTGACGGCCTTCCGTCATAAACGCGAACCTCGGAAGAATGTCCTTCATCTGGTTTCATCATTTTCTAGTATTGAATCTGCCGTCACGCGCCGCTGGCAGAGACGATAGAACTCTCGGTGGCGATTTATCGATTATCGAAAAAGGTGCGCGGCGTGCCGCGTCTTTACGGTTTGAAATACTTGCATTCAGCCGCGAGACGATGTTTTTTATTGTAGTGCCGGATTCTGATCGCTCGTTTCGTCTGTCGGTTCACTGTCTTGTGATTCGTCGGTTATTTCTCCTTGTTCATCGGCGACAGCGATGTCGCGCAATTCGTCATCGTTCTCTTCAGTAACGACTTCGGCATCGTCGTTGGGTGTTTCGTCGGTTTCTGCTTCGCCCTCTAACTCGTCTGTTTCATCGGCTTGTGCTGTTTCGTCGGTTTCCGGCGCTGCAGCGACGGTCGATTCTGGTTCGTGACCATTCTGCTTGGCCGGAGATGCAGCACCACCATAGGCCGCCATCCGTTTGGCCTGACGAGTGGCTTCTTCTTCGGCTTCTTCCCGGGCGCTTTCTTCGTCGGCTCGTTCGACGATTGTATTGACCTGCTCCTCAGTCAGTCCACCAAGTTCGGCGAGTTGATCGGGTTCGATAACGGACAAATCGTAGAAACTGAAGAAACCCTGTGACACGAGATTTTCCGCCAGATCTTCGGTCACGTGAGCAATCGAGGAAAACGCCTGCACCGACTTATCGAGTTGTTCGTTTAACTCTTCGCGGGTCATCACTTCGATATCCCAGCCAACCAGTTTTGATGCCAGACGAACATTCTGGCCTTTCTTGCCGATGGCCAGCGAAAGTTGATCGTCCCGAACAAGAACGATTACCCGGCCCAGCATCGGGCAGAGAATGACTTCTTCGACTTCGGCCGGCTGCAAGGCGTTGGGGACAAGCACTTGCAGAGAATCGTTCCAGCGGACGATATCGATTCGCTCTCCGGCGAGTTCGTCGACGATGTTTTTGATGCGTGAGCCACGCACGCCAACGCAGGCACCGACGCAATCGATACTGTTATCGATGCACGAGACGGCGACTTTGCTGCGATAACCTGCTTCGCGTGCCAGCGAACGGACGTCGATAATCCGCTCTGACACTTCGGGAATTTCCAACTCGAAAAGGCGTCGAACCAGATCGGGATGCGATCGCGACAGAATAATCTTGACGCGGCTGCCCGACTTCTTGACGTCGAGCACGACGGCACGAACCCGTTCGCCGACGCGGTGCGTCTCGCCGGGAATCTGTTCGCCTCGCGGCAGAATTCCTTCGACTTTGCCCAGATTGATGTTCGCCGTACCACCTTCCATGCGCGTGACCGCGCCGGAGACGGTTTGCCCTTTCATAGCCTGGTATTCGTCATACAGCGAATCGCGTTCGGCTTCGCGGATTTTCTGGATCATCACCTGCTTAGCCGTCTGAGCGGCGATGCGTCCCAATTCATCGGGGGTCAGGTCGCGGCCGTCGACCTGCACACTGGGTTCTCCGGAGGTTCGATCGATCTGGACGTTGAACTCGCACTCTTCGCCGTAATGTCTGCGCACCGCCGAGAGAATCGCCTGTTCGATCCCTTCAAAGACAATTTCCTGATTGATCCCTTTGTCGCGGTGGATCGCATCGACGATTCGCAATAACTCATTGCCGTTCATGATCACCCTTTCGCGCAGTGGTTACCCAACCACTGACTCGTCGTCCCATGTTCATGGCGGGTCGCGAATCGCGCCCGATGTGCAGTAAAATCTATATTTCCAATCATCGCATCACCGTTTCGTGATGCGGCTTATGTGAGTTCGGTTGCTACCATAATAAAAAAAGCGGGCACTTGTCCCACTTTCGTCGCGAAATCCAATCATTTTTCGCGATTCAGAAGCATTCCCGATGATCGAATCGATCAAAAGAACGCGACTGACAGTCATCACGGAACTAACGAATAAAGACCGTCTACATATTCAATTCCCCTGACGGAAGACATCGCCAGTCCGTTGAATCATTCCGAAACGGCGGAACAACACAACACATTGGTCAGCCGAACCGATGGTTCCATCAGTTCAGCCATTTCTAGTCCCGAAGGACCAATAAAAACAAAACATCCGGCTCCCTGGGCATATCCTGCACAGAGAATAACAGTAATCTCCCCTGCAAATTAATGAGGTTGAGTCGGCCTGTCAAGGATCCAGCGTCGCTTTTCATAAGAACGATCAAGACTCTCCCCAGAGGGGGTTTTGACATAACCATCTTAAATTGCAAGTGTTTGGATCGCTGGTTTAGCATCGATTTTCCCGTGGATACTCATCGGAATCGTCCCTTTCCAAATACGAATCAGCGAGTTTTGAAATGACGAAAGTCTATTTATTTTCTTGTGTTGCGCTGTTTTCAATGCTTCTGCTTGAGGGAGTTTGCCGATTAATCACGTCGTACGGCCGGTATCAACATTCAGGATCGCTCAGGTCTGTATCGAAAATTCCATCCTCACGGGCATGAATTCTGTTTCCTCCGACGCCGATTCAGCCGATTTTTCGTGTGAGGGGAATGAATTCTCTTATCCGAGACAATTTCAAAATGATGACGACAATGATCGTGCGAAATCGGACTTGAGTGACGTCTGTAACCCCTCGTTTGTCAGACGTAATAAGCCAGCTGAGGAGAAGTTCGGCGACACAGTGACCGCCCTGCCTCTCTTCTGACTTCGGGCTCGGACCGATACATCGCATTCTCTTCAAACCGGGGTGACGAGCTTCATGCGGCTTTGCGCCCTTTAACGCCGTACCTGATTATCTCGCATACCGATTGGGCTCCTGAGTACAAGGAACGATAGGATGATTTCTCGATTGATTAAAAATTCTGCGGGGCTATGCGTGATCGCCTGCAGTCTCACTCATTCTCCTGCCGAAGCGTTTCAGTTTCGCAGGAACGACACCCGAAAAGATGCACCGGCAACGACCAAAGCATCGTCACCAACGGCCACCACCGACACGACCACGCCGGCTCAGCAACCGTTGAATCCGACCCACGAGCGGATCAAGATCGAAGCCGAGCAGGCCTATGGCATCGGCGATTTTTCGCGATCCATTCAATTAACGACCAGCGTGTTGACGCAAAACCCCAAGGACCATGTCGCGCTCTATCTCCGATCGAGTGCCCGGGCCGAAATGGGTGCCAGCCGCAGCGACGCGAAACTCATTCGCGACGGTATCGCTGACGCTCGTGAATCCATTCGTCTGTCGAGCGGCAACATCATCAATTATTACCTCCCGTACCTGTACGGCATGGTGAATCTTGCCGCCGTCGAAGCCGACAACAAGCACGCCGAATCGGCGCTGGATATCGCCGCTCAAGTGCTCGAACGCAAAAATCTCAAGGAAGAAGACCGCTCGAACGTGCTTTATCAGCGCGGTACGATCAACAACTTCCTGAAGCGAACCGATGCGGCCATTGTCGATTTCGCCGAATCGGTGAAACTCACACCGACAAACCTCGGTTCTTTGATCGGTCTCGCCGAAGCGTACGCGACGGCCGGCAAGCACGATCAAGCTCTTGAAATCTTCAACCGAACCGTGGCGACGTATCCCAGCAATGCCGTTGTGTATAACAACCGCGGTATGTTCTTGCAGAAAATGGGCAAGACGCAGGACGCGATCGTCGATTTCACCTACGCCATCGAACTCGATCCCAACCACATCAATGCTTTTACCAATCGTGGCTATGCGTTGATTCAGGAAGGCGATCCCGAAGCGGCCATCAACGACCTCAACCAGTCGTTGAAGATGAACCCCGGTCAGGCCTGGGTGCATACGCTTCGCGGTGACGCCCTGATGGCTCAGGGAAAGTTCGCGGAAGCTATTTCCGACTACAAAATTGTGTCCGAAAACGATCCTAACGATTCGATCGCGATTGCCAACATGGGCTTTGCCCGGTTCCTGTCGGACGACAAGGCCGGCGCTTTGGCCGCCTTTTCGAAGGCATTCGAAATCGATCCGACGGCTCGCCACCTGAATACGTGGCAGTACTGGACGATGGTCGTCAGCGGTCAACAGGATGTGGCACGCTTGCGATTCAGCGACAGCCTGAAGCGAGCCGTCACACAGCGTGACTGGGTCGATAATCTCTTAATTTTCCTGATGGGTGCGATGAACGAAGACGATTTGATCAAAGTCGCTCAGGCCTCGCCTGAAATCGAACGCGATTCGCGCATCTGCGAAGCTCAGTTCTTCATCGGTGAAAAGAAACTGCAATCGAGCGAGCCGAACACGGCGGTCGACAACTTCCGTCTGGCTCTCGAATGCAAAGGAAAGCACTTGTGGGCTTACCGCGGTGCTCAGTTTGAAATGAAGAAGTTCACTAACCAGCAGGCTGCTCAGCCGACGGTTATCGAAAAACGCTAGTCCGATCTTTACCAAGGTTTCAGGACCCAGGTGGTGTTCCGTGGTCCGGTTTCACTGTGAACCGGGCCACGGTTTTTTTGTTGTAGGCCTTATGCAACCAGATTCAGCTAACCGCAGAATCTACAACGGCCAGTCGCGGAGAATGCGTTCTGTTTCTTCACTGTGGCCGCTTTCGTCGCGAACCATATCTTCGAGTTGTACGGCCATCCCTTTATCGCCGAAAGCTTCGGCCTCTTTCGCCCGCTGCGTATAATCGGCGACCGCTTTTTTCTCGGCGGCGACAATTGCTTCGAGCATTTCGTGATTCGTCTTCGTGGCGGGTACTTTTCGGGGAATGGTCGTCGGTTCGCCCCCCAGTGCCACAATCTTGTTGGCGAGATACTGAGCGTGCAGTTGTTCGTCGGCAACTTCGGCGAGAAAAAACTGCGACAATTGCGGCCGATACGGACCCGTTGCCTTCGCCGCGTAGGTGAGGTATTGAATGATCGCTCCCAATTCTCCGGCGAGGTCTTCGTTGAGTTTGTCGATCATCGTCTTTTTGTCCATGACTTGCTCCTCGTCTTGGGTGAAAGTTCAAAGCGGCTCCGCTTACCTTCGTACTGTTCTATTGTTGTGGGAGATCGAGAAAAGTCAAATCTCGATACGCACGTGTAATGTAGTGGGGGCATTCTCTAAGTGGCGGTCCTGTCGGTGCATTTGTAACCGGCCTCTGTGAGGCCGGACCGAGGTCGCAGACATCGAAGACAAGGAGACGTCCAGCAATTAAATGGACCTGGCTGAAGCTGAAGCAAGCCTTTCAGCGGCTTACGCTACACGCCGCGAATGACCACCGCGCTGGCTTGGCCCATGCGCGTGACGTTCGTCTTGATGAAGACTTTGTTTTCGGTGGGGAGATGCTCGCCGTGAACCACATGAATCGGGCAGGCCGGGTCGGGGGTTTCGTAGCCAAGCGTCGCAGGAATCAAGCCGTGCTTCAGTCCCACCAGCGAGCCGGTGATTTCCATCACTCCGCAGCCGGCAGCGGCATTCCCCCAGTAACTCTTGAAGGCCGTGACGGGAATTTTCTTTCCGGCTTCGCCGAAGACATCCAGAATGGCTTGTGCTTCCTGTTCGTCTCGTTTTTTTGCGCCTTCACCGTTGGCGTTGATATGTCCGATCTGATCGGCCGAAATGTTCGCGTCGCACAGGGCCTGCCGCATGGCGTTCCCCAGGGCAAGGCGAATGGCGTCGTCCGATCGGGCGGGAGAGACGCACGACGAACCCCCTCCCAGAATCTCCCCATAGATTTCCGCTCCCCGCGCGCGGGCATGAGCTTCTTCTTCGAGGATGAGCGTGCACGATCCCTCGCCGGCAATTTGACCGGTCCGATTGAGATCGAATGGTCGGCAACGGAGATCGGGCCCCGGAGCTACTTCGCACCACATCACGGCGTGAATCGACTTCGTAGGTACCAGACGCGAACCGGTCGAACCGACGATCATCACGTCGGCGTGATCGCGTTCGATGATGTGAAACGCTTCGTTCATGGCGAGATTGCCGGCTGCCTCGGACTGTGTAATCGAATTGTTCGGGCCGCGGGCATCGGCGTAAATGCCGATGTGGCACGCCGGCATATTGGGGAGGTATTTTAGCAACCAGAGCGGTTCCATCTGACGCAGGCCGCTTTGCCCCCATTCGCCCGCCTGGAATTCGTGAGAGACTTCATCAGAACACGCAAAGCAGGCGTCTTTCAGATTCACGGGGGGACTGAGCATCAGGTCGGCCCCGAAGTCGATTCCCAACCTCTCGTGATTGATCGTCTTGAGATCGAGTTTGGATTCCCGCAATGCCATACACGCCGAAGCGACGCCGAGCTGAATCTCTCGGCACATCACTTTCAGACTCTTCCGCAGGTCTTTCAGGTAAGTTTTCTTCGCAGATTCTTCGGTGAAATCTTTGACTTCTGCACCGATATTTCCGGGCAGGGAGAAATCCTTCAGGATTTCGAGTTTGGCGACGCCGCTCTTACCATGTTGCAAGTGATCCCAGAAGGGTTCCATACCAATCCCGATAGGACTGACGATCCCGATACCGGTGATCACAACGCGCCGCCTGGATGCCTGATCGATACTCATAGGTAAACTATTGACCCACTTGCAAAAAAGATAACTGGTGTCCGTCGATTGAAGAAGACCTTGCTCGCTTCATGAGGTAACGCAAAACTGCTGCTGAACGGCATGCGCACCGCAGGCGGTTCAGTCGATTCCAACGGGCAAAATCTTCGGGCACCATCCCAGCTCCGGCACGGACATCTCACCCCTGAGACCCGACGCCTTCCCTCCACTATAACTAACCTCCCAAAAGTGGCAAGGCCGGGATCGAATCTTTCGTTCACAGTTCCGGCCCGTCTGGCGGACGTATTTCCTGAAACCGGTTTCACGAGCCCCCGGTGAATAAAAATCCGTCCCCCATTCTCCAAACCGGTCGCGGCTTGGAGGGTTATGAAACCAGTTCTCGCAGTGAGAGTTTGCCAGACGACGGCAACATGGTCAAGATCAGCTTTCGGCTGGAGTTACGAACGGGGATTACATGTATCCCCACGCGGGAAAGAGGCGAAACAGCACGATAGCAAGCATCGTCCCCACGGCAGGAATCAGCACCGTGGTGACAAAAATCGGACCGTACGACCGGGCATGGGTTTCACCGCAGATATGGCGTATTAACATCACGATGTAACCATTCGTCGGAAGAGAATCCAACGATCCCGAGGCAATGGCCACAACGCGATGGAGGGCACGGGGAGCAACGCCGAGACCATCGACGAAAATAGGCTTGATAATCGGTAACGCAAGCCCCTGACCCCCTGAGGCCGAGCCGGCGATCCCCGAAATGATAGCAACGGCCAGTGCCGCCGCCGTGAGGTGGTCGATCGGAAGATGCGTCACCCAGTCGACGACCATCGTGAAGGCGGGTAATCCTTTGAGCGCTGAGCCGAATCCGACGACGGAACATGTCGCGCCGATCGCCAGCAGTCCGTTGACGAATCCTTCGGCGAGGGGGGCTGTGACCGAGATCAGATAGCGTCTGAAGCAGACAACTGCCGAAATCATGCCGATAAAAATAGCGACAGCAGGATCTTCGGGGAAACGATCGTGTAAAGCCGGAAACACATTTAAGGCGAGCAACGTCAAGGCGAGCGGCACCAGCGACATCCAGCCCCCCGGCCGCGACGCGGTCTCTTCGCGGTTTATGGAGGGCGCACCGGCGAAATGCGAACTCTGATCGTTCACGGTGCTCTCGGATGGTACAAAGCCCTTTCCCTGGCGTTTCTCGCGGCGAATGGCCCGTTCGAGATACCACTGCCCACAGAGAAACATCAGACCCGACACAATCAGACTGGCAGGCCAACCGGCGCGGGGATCGGTCAGCGAGTCGCCCGTTTCGCTGACGAGATAGCGTATGGGTATCAGATTCTGAATTTCAGGCGAACCGGCTGACGTCATGGTGAACGTGACGGATCCAAACGCAATCGCAGCCGGAATAAACCGATGCGGCAAATCGGCGGCTCGAAAAATCCGCACGGCAAGCGGATAGACCGAAAAACCCACGACGAACAGCGAAACGCCGCCGTATGTCATGATGGCACATGACATCACGACGGACAGGCAAGCCCAATTCGAGCCGAGTCGGGTGACGACGAGTTCTGCGAGGCTGATCGCCGCCCCCGAATGCTCCATCAACTTGCCGAAGGCCGCACCGAAGATGAAAATCAGGTAAAATTGCCTCAAATAGTCGGCGAAGCCGCTCATGTATTTTTCGTTCATGCCCACGACGGGATCGGCTCCGCTGAGAACCAGAATCGCGAAGGCCGACAGCGGGCCGGCAACGAAAATACTTGTGCCGCGATAGACAAGCACAGTGAGCAACAGCAGGCCGGAGATGAGCACGCACAACCCGTAAAACTCGCTCACGGACATGGCCGGGAATTCCTCTCAGCAGCGATGTTTAACGGAGACATCCGGCGAGCAGAAAACAATAGAGCGCCGAGTATCGAAGAGGTTGTTCGACGCGACGAATAACATCACGCGATTTTTTCGAGCACGAGACAGGCGTTGTGGCCGCCAAATCCAAAGCTGTTCTTCAGAATGCGGCGGATTTTCATCTGTCGTGCTTCGTGGGGTATGTAATCCAGATCGCATTCGGCATCGGGATGATCGAGGTTGATCGTCGGGGGAGCGGTCTGATCTTTGATCGCCATCACCCCGGCCACCACTTCGACACCCCCCGAGGCTCCCAAAAGATGGCCCAGATGCCCCTTGATGCTGGAAACTCCGAGCGACGCGGCATGCGAACCGAATACCGTCTTGATGGCGACCGTTTCGGCCTTATCGCCGAGCGGCGTGCTCGTCCCGTGGGCGTTGACGTAATCGATATCTTCAGGATTGATCTTTGCGTCGCGCAGAGCATGCAACATAGCGCGAGCGGCGCCGGTCCCTTCCGGGTCGGGAGCCGTCATATGCGTTCCATCGGCCGACATTCCGTAACCGACGATTTCTGCGAGAATCGAAGCGCCCCGTTGCTTGGCATGTTCGTATTCTTCAAGCACGATCACGCCGGAACCTTCCGAAAGGACGAAACCGTCGCGGTCTTTGTCAAACGGACGGCTGGCCGCCTGGGGGGCATCGTTGCGCGTCGAGAGGGCGTTCATCCGCGAGAATCCGGAGAGTCCCATCGGCGTCACGGCCGCTTCGCTGCCGCCGGTGACCATCACATCGGCCATATCGTTCTGAATCAGCTTGAATGCGTCACCGATGGCGTTTGTCGCCGAAGCACATGCCGTGGCGACAGCACTGTTCGGGCCGCGCAGTCGCCAATGGACGGAGATATTCCCGCTGGCGGCGTTGACCATCAGTTTGGGGATCATGAAGGGAGAAACGCGTGCCGGGCCGCGATCGAAGAGTTTTGAGTGCTGTTCTTCAATTTCGCTCAGGCCCCCGATGCCGCTCCCGACCAGAACGCCTTTGCGATAGGGATCCCCCTGCGACAAATCGATGCCCGATTGCGTGATCGCTTTATGAGCCGCGACGAGCGCGAACTGGCAGAATCGATCGATCCGTTTGATTTCTTTGGAGTCGATATCGAAATGATCGGACGGTTCGAAATGTTTGACTTCGCCGCCGAACCGGACTTTGAACTCGGAGCAATCGAAGCGTTCAATCAGTCCGACACCACTTTTTCCGGCGCAGATTTTGTCCCAGAATTCAGCAATGTCGCACGCCAGTGAGGTGACGACGGAAATTCCAGTAACAACGACGCGTCTACGCATGCAAACACTCTTTTATAGATACTGACCCAACCTCAGGTGCAGGTGAGATGATCGGAACGTCGCAGGTTTCATCAATGCACGATCGGTAGGATCGGAGTCTTTCAGCCGGATTCGAATCAGTTGTACGGACGATAGAGCAGGACTGGTGGATAAGAAAACGTGGTCGATCGCATTGGCAATGACCCGTGAATGGTGTTGAAGGCGTCCCCGCTGGAATTGACGTTCGCCGGTTTTGAAACCTTCAGCGAAACGCCAGTCGTGCGCGGGAAAACGCACATGTTCATCGTCTCAAAATAGACAAAACATCCGACTCAAGCAAAGACCATTTCCCGCAACGAAATATCGTCGGAAAAAACGCCCTTGCCGGGGTCATTGTTTCTTTTCAATGTATTCGATGGCGTCTCCCACCGTTTTGATTTTTTCGTAATCTTCGTCGGGTATCGTGATACTAAATTCATCCTCAAAGGACATAACCAGTTCCACGACGTCCAACGAATCTGCCTTGAGATCATCGATGAACGAACTTGTTCGAGTAATTTCTTCGAGAGAAACACCGAGTTGCTCGCTGACGATACCTGTGACCTTTTCCTCAACAGACGACACTTTGCGCTCTCCTCTAGCAGCTTGTATTGGCTTGGCAGAATGGTCCCCGATTTCAGAGCACATTCTCCTGTTCGCCTGGGCGACGTAAGAGGTGCTCATATAGCGGAACTCGGCGATCCTGTAAATCTCAAACGAACGCCCGTTTGCGGAAATCTCCCCGCAAACGGAATTCTCCCGGCATGCGACTTGTTTTACCACAGTCTATTCAAAGGCATCAAGTCACTTTGACGGTTATCTTTCAATTCCATGAAGGTGACGAATGTACAAAACGCAATTGAGAAAAAACTCTTCGGCGAACCTCGACCTACCGCGGAGTGTTTCGAATCCTTTCAAGCCATCGCAGCCCCGCACTGATCGCAAAACCGCGCATCGGGATCGCAATGTGCACCGCATTTTGGACACGACACATCCCGGGCGAGTTGTTGTCCGCACCCGTCGCAATAACGGGCGTCGGCGTCATTCTCTTCCCCGCATTCCCGGCAACGGCGTGCGGAATCGACCGCTCGTCCCGTAAGACCGGCGTTGATCCCCTGCCCCACCGCCGAGGCCAAATCGCGTACCGACTCTTTCGTGCCGTGGGCCACGGTGTTGAACGTGTCGACACCAACCGGAGTCGTTTCTTCAGCGATATAGCGAAGAACACTGCCGAAATAAGCCATCTTGGTGATCACCGTACCGACGAATATCAACGGCATGCCGACAAATGCGCACCAGAAGTATCGCGGCGGCCCGAACGTGCCGAAGGATGAAAAGAAGCTGATCGTTCCGATCGCAACGAACATCACTCCGGTCAGTAGTACCACCGGACCAACGCTCCTCAGAATCTGACGTCGTTCGCGATGTCGTGGGTCGCCCAGTCGAGACATGTCCGATCCTTTCTACACCGCCGCGATGGATCGTTACGGCTGATGACAATCAGCCGTCGTTCACCGTCGTGCAGGCCGCTTTGCGGTCGATTCGTTTCAACAGTCCGCGCAACACCTTCCCGGGGCCGATTTCGTAAAACTCATCGACACCCGCCGCCAGCATGGCACGAATGGAGTCTTCCCACAGAACGGGATTAAGCACCTGTCGGATCAAAAGTTCGCGAATTTCATCGGGATCGTCGTGCGTCTGCGCGTCGACATTCGAAATCACCGGGATTTCAGGCTTTCGGAGGGGGACTCCGGCCAGCGCTTCTGCCAGCTGAGTGTCGGCGGGTTTCATAATGGCCGTGTGGAACGCCCCGGCGACGGCGAGCGGTACCGCCCGTCCTCCCTGTTGTTCGGTCAGTTCCGCCGCTTTTTCGCAAGCTGCGTTTTCGCCCGAGACAACAATGTTGCCGGGACACAGGTAATTCGCAATTTGCAGTTTCCCGACCGTCGAGGCCTCGCGACAGATCTGGTCGACCTGCTCCCGCGTCAGCAGCAATATGCTGACCATCCCGGAAGGAGTGGCATCCGCCGCTGCCTGCATCGCGGCACCGCGTCGTTGTACCAGTCGGAGACCTTCTTCGAACGTCATCACGCCGGCAAAAACGAGAGCGGTATACTCGCCGAGACTCAGTCCCGCCGCCATTTCACACGAAAGTACGACATCGGGTGAATCGGCCCGGAGTTTCTCCAACGCGGCAAGACTGGTGACGAAAATCGCCGGCTGACTGACCGATGTCGAATCCAAAACGTCGGCGGGGCCTTCCCAGCAGGTTTTTGCCAGGTCGTAACCGAGAATTTCGGAGGCGGTATCGTACAGGGCTTTCGCCGCCGGGTAATCGGCAGCTAATTGCTTGCCCATACCGACATGTTGTGCCCCCTGCCCTGGATAAAGAAACGCAATCTTGCTCACGGGTGACCTCATTGATAAACGTGCGAAGGGTTGATGTCTCCGCCGGTATGATTTCTATGATCAAGTTGCAAGATATCCGGATCGCGAGCCGGTGTCAAAAGGAGGAAGGGCAAAGAACAACGGATGAAGGACGAGTCAGGAAATGGTTGGGGGGACGGAATGGCTGGGGTCGAGTCTTCGAGCCCTCAGTCTTCAGCCTTCAACCATCAACGTTCACGCGCTGCGTGCCGTCGCGTCACTCTCTTCCGACCGTGGAGCCAGGGCTTGCGTGATGATCTTGTTCAGTCCGCTATCCTTAAACGCCATCGCGCGTTTGAGGGCGTTCTCGATCGAGCGGGAGTTGCTCGAACCGTGACAGATCATGCAGACGCCGTCGATTCCCAGAAGTGGAGCGCCCCCTTCTTCGTGATGTTCGTAACTCTTGGCGAGTTTCTTCAGGGCTGTGTGAGCGTGTTCTTTTTCGTTCTGCAACGCTCCCATCACCGCTCCGGAAATCGCCTTCATCATGAAGTCGGCCATTCCTTCGCTGACTTTCAGCACGACGTTCCCCACGAACCCTTCGCAGATCACGACGTCAGCTTCACCCTGATACAAGCCTCGTCCTTCGACGTTGCCGATGTAACATTCTCGCAGCGGACTCGACATCAGAAAACTGTGCGTCTCGCGGTACAGATCGTTTCCTTTTCCCTCTTCGCTGCCGATGTTCATCAAGCCGACGCGCGGTTGAGGAATTCCCATGATCTCACGGGCGAAGATTTGCCCCATCACGCCATATTGAAAGAGATGTTCCGGACGGGCCGCGGGATTCGCTCCCACGTCGAGCAGCAGCGTGCGGCCCGTTAATGTCGGCAAAGCGACGGCGATCCCGGGACGTTTCACACCGGGGAGAAACAAGCGTGTTCGCAACCCCGCGGCGACGACGGCACCGGTATTTCCGGCACTGACGACCGCTTCGACTTCGCGACCCGCCATCAATTTCCAGCAGACGGCGATCGAACAGTTCGGCTTTTTGCGGAGTGCGTCGGTCGGCTTTTCTTCCATGCCGACGAAACCCTCAGCGGCCTGGACAGTCAGTCGTTCCCCCGAGTAACCACTGCTCTGGATGAGGGCATCAAGAACTGCCGGATCGCCGACCAGCACGATTTCCAGTTCGGGCTGGGCAATCAGCGCAGCGATTGCGCCGTGGATGTTCGGTTCGGGGGCGAAATCTCCCCCCATCGCGTCGAGGGCGATGCGCATGAAGGTTAGTCCTCAATTTCGACGAGCGTGCGGCCCTGATAAAAACCGCAGTTCGGACAAAGCACATGGGTAGGAACTTTCGTTCCGCATTGAGGGCAATGTGCCAATTCCGTCGGCTTGATCGCGTTATGACTTTTACGCTGTCGGATTGTCGATTTCGAGCTTCTACGCTTGGGAACTGCCATGATCTAACCGTTCGTTCTAAAATTCGTATCGTGTGTGCGGTTCTCGCGACAACGGCATCAGCACGCCGGCGAAAATCGAATAGTCTCAACTCTTGACGACGACAAGAGAAAGGGATGCGGATCAGATTATACCGTCCCCATGCCGAAAGGGATATCGTAACGGACCATTCTCCCTCCGACGCCGTCGATGAAGACCGTGCATGGTACGCGAACGGGAAAATCACTGTCAAGCATCGGCCGGAGCATCAAATCGGAGATCCCACGAATTTTTCGGACCCAACGGCGATAAAACGGAAATCAGGCAAGGTCGCGCGGGGCCACCACGAACGATCTCTCGACAACCGCATTCGCCCTGCGATACACTGAAATCACGAATCAGCCTGTCGTTATTTCTTTATGCGTCGCGTCTGTCGCAAAATTCCTGGGATTCGGCATGTTCACGAGTCGTTCCGACATCCGCACGCCCCACACTTCGTCGTCACGACGCGACTGGCTCAAAATCGGTGCATTGAGCGGCCTGGGACTGGCCCATCCGGGTTTGGGAAAGGTTCTCGGCGAGAGTTCTCGCCAGGATCAACCCCGCGACGCATCGTTCGGACGGGCCAAACGTTGCATCGTCCTCTTCATGTTCGGGGCTCCGGCTCATCAGGATACCTGGGACATGAAACCCCAAGCCCCTGCCGAAATTCGCGGGGAATTTTCGCAAATCGACTCGGCGACGCCGGGGATCAACGTCTGCGAGCACCTGCCAATGCTCTCGCAGCGGACGCAGCATCTCTGCCAGTTGCGTTCGGTGACGCACCCCGACAACACGCACACCGTCGCCATGCACACGATGCTCACCGGTATCCGCCACAAACGCCCGGCGACCAATCCGCAGAACGCCCCCGACGATACTCCCTGTTACGGCTCGGTCGTCAATTACATCGCCGAACAGTCGCGGCAAGTTTCGATCGCTGGTCTTCCTTCCGCCGCCGGTCTTCCTCCCGCCATCAGCCTGAACGCCCCGGCGAATCAAGTCTCGGCGAACAATCACATCTTCCCCGGTTTCTTCGCCGGGTATCTGGGGACACGGTACGATCCGCTGTTCGTGAGTGATTCGCCGCACAAACCCGACTTCGCTCCCTTCACACGATTGGAAGCCGTCGATCGCGTCCGCGACCGGCGAACGCTGTTGCAGCAGATGGAATCACAGTTCGTGCAGGAGCAACAACGTTCGTGCGTGTTCGATGTGCGAACGCAATACGATCAGGCGTTCGATCTGTTGACGTCGAACGCCGTGACGAATGCGTTCGATCTCTCCGCCGAATCGAACGAAGTCCGCGACACCTATGGACGCACGCCGTTCGGTCAGGGGTGCCTGCTCGCACGGCGGTTGCTCGAAGCCGATGTGAAGCTCGTCACGGTCAATTGGGAACGAGACGACGCCTACTGGGACACGCACGCCAACAACTTCAAAGACCTCAAAGGCAAGTTGCTACCGAATCTCGACCGAGGTTTCTCGGCCCTGATCGATGACTTGCAATCGCGCGGCCTGTGGGACGACACCCTCATCGTCTGGCTCGGCGAATTCGGCCGCACTCCTAAGATCAACGCAAACGCCGGCCGAGACCACTGGGCCCCCGTCAACACCGTGATCCTAGCCGGAGCCGGCCTCCCCGGCGGCACACTCTACGGAGCCAGCGACAAAGAAGCCGCGTATCCGCTCAGAGACCCGGTGACTCCCACCGATCTCTCGGCCACGATCTATCACCACTTAGGCATCAACCCCCGCACCGAGTTGCACGACAACGAAGGAAGGCCGTATGTGTTGACGCCTGGGGAACCGGTGTGGGGCGTGTTGTCGTGACCCTCTTTTTTAGTCATCGAGCCGTAGGGTTTATCCCAGTATAGTTCGGCTCAATTTCTGCACAGGGGTGGGGTTGTCCAAGTTGTTGCTGGGCGGCTGGTGTTGGGGGGGCGTGCGGAGTGTCGTGCGGATTTTCAGGGTGTCTGGTGCGCAGCATCAAACGGCTCGACCGATGAGGGTGCATCGTGAGCGCGAGAGGCTACGTTCGTTTGTTCTCGGTGGCCCGCAGTCGTTCGAGCCCGGCAATCAATTCGTCCTCTTCAGCCCAGCCCATCAGATACAGGCAGACGAGTTCGTATCCGCGACGATTCAATGAGCCTCCGGTGGCTTCTGCCAGCAGCAAGCAGGCCAGAATGGCGCAGTAGACTTGTAGAGTAATTCCGTGAGGATGTTCGCTTATCAGCTTGCGACAACCGAGGACGTGTTTGAGAAAGCGGAAGAACAGTTCGATCAGCCAGCGATAACGGTACAACTGAGCGATGATCTCCCCAGGCACATCGAGCAGGTTCGTCAGCAGGATGATCTGATCGCGAGACGGACGATCGGAGCGAGGTCGGGCAGGAGGCTTTCCTTGAATGACGATCCGCCGCACCCGATGTGAAAGTTTCTCGGCACGGCTCGAGCGACCACCTAACTCCACCAGAGAGTCTTCGACGACGCCGGCGGCGACGGCCTCCGGGCTGAGCGGTTGCGGTTCGCTCGATCGCACCGACCGCGGTCGGACACGGCAGATGTAGCTGCTTCCGCCGGCGACGATCTTATTGAAGAGGCTGTACTTCTCGTAGCCACTGTCCATCACATACAGTCGGTCAGACTGCAGCCGCGATTCTAAAACAATCCGTTCGTCGGATTCGTTCTGGCCACGGGCATCTGTCAGCACTGCATCCTCGGGCACGCCTCGCCAGACGCTGAACTGAGTGTGCAGTTTCCAGCCATCCGGAGCCCGTGGGTTGAGGCTGGCCTGCGTGATCTGCGGCAGAACACGGAGCAACGTCCCATCGACGGCCGTCAGTTGCTGAAGCAACTGCTGCGGAATGGTGGCGCCCCCCGAGATGCGTTTGTTCGAACGGGAGAGACCGGCGAGCCGTTCTTCGATCAACGGCCGCATCACGGCCGGGTCAAAGACGTGTCCCGCTTCGGAAAGGGAGCCGAGAGACGTTCTGCTGCCGTTGAGGATCTTCTGCACTTTCCGCAGATCACTGGCGCGCTGCAGACCGCGCAGGGATTGCAGCACGGGATTGAACAGCGACAGCAGTAGCAAACTCGCATATTGGCCATACTCCAGGCGACGGTTACCAGCACGGTCCCGCTGAACTTCCCGGCCCTTCAGCTCCCGCAGAACCGGGAACACCATCTGCAAATAACGCACACCTTCGACGTGCTCTGGCATTGCTCCTCCACATCACGCCAGATTGGCAGAAATTGACAACCCTAAAGCTAGGGCGCAAATTTCGTGCCGAACAATACTGGGTTAAACCCCTCGGCTCGGTGTTGCTACCACATCAACCGCTCATCCCCTTCTTGAAGTTCAGCAGCCGGGCGGACCTGGTTGCCTTCGCGATTTGTCAGCTTGTCGCCGAGTTGCTCTCGGGCGATTTCGGCGTGATTTTCCAACCGCGCGACGATATCGGGATGGTCGTCGATCACATTCTTCGCTTCGCCGATATCGTTCTTCAGATCATACAATTCGAGCCCTGTCTCGGCCTGTTCGTAATTGACGGGGATGCCCCCTGTCCCCCCCGACCGACCATTGAGCGTGCGGTATTTGTGAGGGAACATCAGCTTCCACCGGCGATCGCGGACTCCTTGCAACTGACCGTTCGAGTAATAGCAATAAAACGCCTCGTGCGGTGAGACGGCGTCTTCTTCGCCGAACATCAGCGGGCGGATGTCCATTCCGTCGATCGGGTGCGATGGCAGCTCGGCACCGATCGTCGCCGCGATCGTGGGGAGAATGTCGATCGTCGAGGCGAGTTCGTCGCAGACCGAACCCGCGGGAATTGTGCCGGGCCAGCGCATCACCGTGGGGACGCGAATCCCTCCCTCCCACTCGGTCCCTTTTCCCTCGCGTAGCGGTTTCGCAGAACCGGCGTGGTCGCCGTAGTTGAGCCACGGGCCGTTGTCGGCGGTGAAAATAACGCAAGTGTTCTCGTCGATACCGCACTCTTCGAGGACTTTCAAAATCTCGCCGACCGACCAGTCGACTTCCATGATGACATCGGAGAATAATCCCCTTCCGCTCTTGCCGTCGAATTTTTGGGAGACGAATAGGGGGACATGCACCATACTGTGCGGCAGGTAGACGAGAAACGGTTCGTCTCGATGTCGCTTGATGAAATCAACCGCGTGATCGGTGTACTGCGTTGTCAGTTGTCGCTGGTCGTCCGAATCGACGTCGTTGTCGACGACTTTGTTGCCTTCAATCAGCGGAAGATTCGGGTACCCCTTCTTGCGTTTGGGAACATTCGACGTCTTGATGTAATCGGCCTGAAGCGGCCACATGTCGTTCGAATACGGCAAGCCGAAGTATTCATCGAAGCCATGCTGCAACGGCAGAAATTTGGGGTGATGCCCCAGATGCCATTTGCCGAAGACGGCGGTGGCATAATTCTTTTGTTTGCAGATTTCGCCGAGCGTGATTTCGTCGGCATGAAGGCCATGATTGGCCGAGTGATTGAGCGCCCCGTCGATACCGACGCGACGATGATAACAGCCGGTCATTAACGCCACGCGCGACGCGGAGCAGACCGCTGTCGAGACGACGAAGTCGGTGAATTTCCGGCCTTCCGCCGCCATGCGGTTAAGATGCGGCGTCAGATCGGCATCGGCACCGAACGGACCGATGTCGGCGTAGCCCATGTCGTCGATAAAGATAATCACAAAGTTGGGTGGACGATCGGCAGCAAACAGCGAGTTACCGATCGAACCCCATAGAGCGCAGACCAGCGCGGTGAACAATGCCGAGGTGTGTGTGCGTGACATGTCCGGCTTCCCGTTGAAATATTGATTATGGGATCGTGTGAACTGTTGATTTGAAACGTAGCGGGCTTCAGCCCCAACTTACAGCGAAGATTTTGAAACGCAGAGAGCGCCGAGGTCGCGGAGAAAACAGAGAAATCCACGTTTTTTGTACTTCTCCGTCTTTCTCTTCGCGATCTCGGCGTTTCCATGGATTTCTGAATTCAGCATACTAAAGACCCAACTTCGACGCACAATCATTTCAGTGCCGGATCGTCGAGTTTTTGCATCGTCGCGAGAATTTTCTCGTTCAACTCGTGGTGAATATTTCTGACTTCGGCACTGGGCGAATCGATGATGTTGTCGCGCTCTTCGGGATCGAGTTCGAGATTGTAAAGTTCGTCGCGGCCGGGGTTGAGAAAGTCTTTCTTCAATTTCCACCGGGGGGTGCGGTACATTCGCATGGCGGTTTTCGACTGATGATGCGTGCTGTATTCGGCGTAGAGAGTGTTATCCCAGTTGTTGGCCGTCCCTTTGATGAGGGGGACGATACTCCGTCCGTGGATTTTCAAATCCGGCGGGAGCGGAACGCCCGCCATGTCGAGCAGCGTGGGGAACCAGTCGAGAATGGTCACGGTTTCGTTGATGACGGTCTTCGGTGCGATGACGCCCGGCCAGCGAATCGCCAGCGGCACGCGGAGCGAATTATCGTACATGTTCGGCCGCTGCAACGCGGGTATGTTTTCTGTTCCTTCAGGAAGTTGGGTAAGAATCCAGTGGCCGTTTCCTTTGTGCCACATGCCGTTGTGTCCCATGTTGTAGCCGTGGTCGCTGGTGAAAATGACGATGGTATTTTCTGCCGCAAAAGAAGATTCGAGCGCCTTCAGCAGGCGAAGAATGTTGCGGTCGACGCCGGCGACCGACGCGAGATATTCTCGCGTGAATTTCTTGACGCGGGGCGTATCAAGATTCGGGAAACCGGGATTGGGAATTTCGGGGTCGAGATCGGCGAAGGGAGCCCAGTCTTTATCGGCGACCGGCAGCCAGGGGGCATGCGGCGCGCGGTAATGCAGCGATAACAAGAAAGGAGTTTCATCGGGGGACTCAATAAATTCAATCGCGTAATCGGTCAGAATGTCGGTGAGCAAGCCTTCGTGCTTCTGGTCGAGTTCGCCACGAACCTCCAGCACGGGATCCTTCGGAGTGCTTCCGCCGGCGCGAAATCCGACAAACGTATCGTAACCAAAAACGCGGGGATGATATTTGTCTTCGGTTCCGAGATGCCATTTGCCGACCAGTCCCGTGCGATAACCGGCTTCCTTCAACAGCTTGGGCCAGGTGACGACATCGGGGTCGAGACCGAGTTCGGGTTCGTTTCTCGGGTTGATCCAGTCGGTGATGCCGAGTTCGGTGCCGTAGCGACTCGTCATCAAACCGGCACGCGAGGGACTGCAAACGGGAGTGGTCGTAAAGGCATTGGGGAAATAGGCTCCGGAGGCAAACAGCCGATTGAGATTCGGCGTGACGGCTTGTGCGTATCCCGAATATCCGAGCGCCCAGGGAGCTTGATCGTCGGTGAGAATGAAGAGAATGTTGGGGCGCTCAGCCGCGGCAAGCGATGAGGCCGACACGAGCAACGTTCCCAACAGCAGTAGCCGAATTCGAGACAGCATGGACAATCTCCTCGCTGATGATCATCGATGGGAAGAGGATGACCACATCATACGAAGAAATTGTCGCGATGACTACGAGCAGAGTTCCTAACACACTAAACGATGGTTGTCTTTGGACAATTGAAATGTTCAATTCTGGCGCTAACCGAGTGATGAAACCAGTTCTCTTCAGCACCGAACGGCCCGACGGAAAAGCAAGACGAATCGAACTCAGATTACGGCTGAGTTTGGGAGGCGATGACGTTATTCGCTGCCGCTGTTGTGGGTAGTTGCGGGGCTCGAAGCGAATTCAGGAAGGCAATGATTGCCTGGCGTTCGCGTTCTTTCAGCATCCGGTATTTTTTGCGCACGTTTCTCGCTTCCCCATCGTGTCGTTCGATGGCGGCTTCGAGCGTCGCCGATTCGCCGTCGTGATAGTAGGGGGCGGTGTCGGCTACACCCCACAGCGGCGGCGTTTTCCATTCGTCGGGCTTCGGATAATTGTCGGGAATGGGGATATCGCGTTCGATGCGGCCGTAACTGCCATTGCTGTCGGGGGGGCTCATGCGATGCAGCAGCAGGTCGCTGTAGATTCCTTCGACCCCACCCAGGTTCGGCGTGTGGCAATCGGCACACCCGACAGAAATAAACGCGTTCTGTCCGGCGAGGGCAAGGCTGCGTTCGCCGGCGTCGACGGGAAGCTCCAGCTGAGGCGAAGGCAATGTCTCGCAGAAGGTGACGAGGGCGAGAAACTGTTCGCCATTGAGGTCGAGGCCGGCCTCGTCGTCGGGGCCTTGATGTTTCGGTTTTTCTTGCGGGCGATGCGGGTTTGTCAAACCGACTTCTACGGCGCACGCGGCGGCGACGAAATCTTCGAGTGTGGCAAACTGTGCCTTCCAGCCGAACTTACCGACGCGTCCATCGTCGAGCTTGCGATAGCGGCCGATCGGTGTCGAGCTGAAATCGAGTTGGAATTCTTTGCCCATTGACGTGAAGGCACGGGCATACATGTTGCGTTTGATTTCACCCTCGGAGATGCCGTCGATCAGACCGCTGCCGAACAGTGCCGGTGTGTTGATCGATGTGATCCGCAGCGGATCGAAATCGCGGAACGTGACCGAATTGCAACTGCCGATAATTCGTTCCCCCTTGCGAACGATCGGAAAGAGTTCGCGGACATAGTCGGTCGTCTCTTGCAAGCTCGGCAGAATCGCAGAGGCATGCACGACGCCAGATAATACCTTCTCGGGATGCGTCGGCCGCGGGTCGACTTCGAACGCAGTGACGTTGTTTTGATTTGGACCGGCGCCGCCGATGCCCCCTTGAAAGTGACAGGCGACGCACGACTTGGCATTGAAGACCGGACCGAGTCCGTCTCCCTCCGCCGCGAGCGGGTCGTTCGCTTGCCATTCGTGTTCGAAGAGAATTTTACCCTGTTGCGTGAGTTCCGCCTGAGAGGGGCTGAACATCGCCATCCCCGAAAACGTCACACCGAACAGAATCAGGCTGATCGAGGCAAGCGTCGCTTTACGCTGAGACATCTTTTGCCAGATCGAACACCGGGAGGGGGCGTTGTCCGGCGAGGGTGATGAATTTGTCGTTGTAACGTTAGCCTTGTCGACCACGGGAACATCGGGTTCGACCGGCTTGTATCGATTTGCAGCGGAGGGTTTCTTTTTGGCACGCGGAGAGACGACTTCGAATGTCAATGCCGATGGAGGGGAGCGGTCTCCCGGTTTTCTGGAGGCTTTGCGATCCGATTTGTGCTGTCGCAACAGCTGTTTCGCGATCTCTGAAGGGGAGAGAGAGTCAGGATCCGTCATAACCCAGTTCCTCCGTCATGTTGAAACCAGATGCCGTACGCCTTGCCAGTGAAATGAATTTCACATTGCTTCGCACATTCTAAACGGTCAACGGCCAATTCGGATCTCAGAAAAGACCGAATTGACAAGTTTTTGGGACGCGAAAACACAGAAACAGATTGTTATGTGTTGAGGATACTGAGGCTCGTTCCCGGATTCCTGAAGACGAGTGGAACGAGGGAATTTTGGAGTTACTACGTGCAAATGACAGATTTCGTTGGGACTAAAATACGAAATTTGGTAACTCTTTAGCCAAATGAAGACATCGACGAGTCACGAAGAAGAATGGCCGCAAAAAAATAAAAAGTCGCACGAAAAGACTTTTTCGCCCGCAATCCCATCATGAAACCCAGCCGTGAAACGACCTCATGTCTGTCGCCCCGTTCGGGGCTCACGTATTGTCTCGACTACTTGGGGCTTCCGCCCCAAGCTATTGACGTTCGCCTCTCCGAGGCTGAATGCGGGAGGACCGGTCAACCGATGGCCTGTAACGATCGAACGGGCAACCGCAGGAGGGCGTCGGCGAGAACGCCAAATCACGAACCGACCGGGGCGTAATAATAATCCGGCAAACTTGGCATCGTTGCCAGAATGATCTCGCGGATTGCCCGGCGAACTTCGGGGGTCAGGTGGTCGTATTTTTCGGACTGCTCTTTCCCCGAGAGAATATCCCACATCCGCCGCATCACGTATTCTTTCGCCTCGGAGGGAAGTTGTTGAAAACTTTCTGAATAGATCAGATAGCTCAGCGGATATTTGAAGACGCGCGTCGTCAGATCGAAATCGCGCAGCGAGCGATTCTGGCGATCGCGACGGGCGTTCGCCGTGAAGTCGACGGCGAATTCTGACGTTCCTTTCACCGGGGATGTCAGTGGTGCTTCATCGCAATAGAAGAGGTACTCGATCAACGGTTCGAGCACGCTTTTCATCCGACTTTGGGTGCTGGCCCAGCGTTTGTCGGGCGATTCTTTCAGTTCGCGATTGAGTTGGGCTTCGAGATGTAATGCTTGCCGTGTGGTAAAGTTCGCGCGCGTCAACAGGTTGTGAGCTTCGGTCTGATGTTCGAGAACCAGCAGCGCGACGATATCGCTGTGCGGCGTGAGAAAATTCTCGACCTTAAGCCGGGTTCCCAGATCGGTGAGATTCTGCCCGGCGGAGTTATCGATGTTTTCGTCAGGGCGCTGATCGCGGACGATCAGATTTCCCAGATGTTTCTGATCGCCGTGTTCCCCGGTGACATACCAGCCTCCCCAGCGAAGTTTGAACGGGCTGGACTGGTTGATGCGGTACGTCCCTGATGCGAGGACCGGGTTTCCAGCAGGGTCGGTGAAGACCGATCGTAACAGGTGGCCGGGGACTCCCTTCGTATGTGAGGAGCCGTGGCAGATCAGGCAACTGTCGGTTTGCCGTTGAAGTCGCGGCGGCGATCGATCGGTTTGATCGATCGTATAAAACACGGTCCCGAGATGGGAATCGACCGCCGAGATTTCCAGCACGTCTCCCGATTGACAGAAGCCGACGTAGACGTCGTCGTTGAAGTAGAGCGACCGGGGATGTCGCGGCGAGATGCGGTTGCGTTGCAGGCTCGTCTTGGAAAAAACGAGCGACTGTGACGAGACTGGGATGGCGAGTTCGTGAAGCAGCGATGTCAGATACCCGAAATGCGGATCGAAAGTAAGACTTTTCTCGCCGGCGGAAATCTCGGCAAAAAGTCGCGAGACCGCATTGTCAGGTTCGGATTTCGAATAACCGATCGGCTCGTGTTCGAAATCGTCATCGGCGATTAC
>JAQCEJ010000123.1 GCA_027618475.1 Planctomycetota bacterium
TTGACAACCCTAAAGCTAGGGCGCAAATTTCGTGCCGAACAATACTGGGATAAACCCCGCCGCTCTTTGACGTTGCTCTATCTATTTAGTCTCCGAGCCTCTTCCGCAAATTGTAAAACCCGGTGAGCAGTTTCCACGACAACAGCCCATCGAACGCAATCAGCACCCAGTCGAGCGAACCGGGAAGCCAGTACGCATTGACGACCAGCCAGACGTAGACGATGAACCGTGGCCGCACGAGCCACGAATACGGAATATCGAGCGAGTTGCGGATCATCGCGAACGCCACGACGATCGTGTAGGCGAACAGGTAAATCGATGCCGGGACGACATGGGCTTCCCCCGCCACGATCATCGTCAGTGTCGTGGCGAACACGACCAACTGATCGGCCATCGTATCGGTGAACGACCCCTTCCGCGACGCAACGTTCTGATAGCGAGCGAGCGGCCCGTCGAGGCCATCGAGCAGCACATGCAGCAGCAACAAACCGAACGCCAGCAAAGGAGAAGAGAACCAGGCCGGTGCAAACGCCAACCCCGCGAGCAACGAAGCGACCGTTATAAGGTCGGGAGAAACTCGAATGTGTGTGAGAAGTTTCAGCAGAGGCCGAAGAACCTGTCCGCGCCATTCCTGATTCCGCAGCATGGCGGTCCGTTCGCCGGCGGAGTAGCAGTCGTTGGTCGGTTTGGTGGTGGGTGGATTAGCCATGGTTTCGTCGCAGGTCGCGCGGGTGGCTGGGGCCTTGGTAACACGCACGAAAGAATGACATCATCGAATTCGCAGCACGTCTCGAAACTATAACCGACACCCACGGCCCCAGTCGAGAGCTTTGTAAGCGCCACCACATCAGACTGGGGCCATGACGCCTGTAAATGTTTGGATGGTGATTGCGAACGTGTCGCGTTAATTCTCATTGAGATTAACAAGCGGCGGGTGGCTGGGGCGTTCATGTTACGTGAGAAAAGTCACACCATCGTTTTCGCAATACGCATTGAAATCATAACCGACTTCCACGGCCCCAGTCGATGACTTGTGAACGCTCTCCGTCAGACTGGGGCCGTCTAAGCGTTTTGACGTGCGGTCGATTATCGCGAACTCGTCTTGTTAAATATCACTCACGCCGATGTGCACCCCAGCCACCCACCGGGTGTGGATCTGTTATGTGTTAATCGCCGGATTGAGCAATTGAATGAAAGTGATGATTGCCACCACGATGACGACGAACACTACAAATCTGTTGATTTTCGTCTGACACGCACGCTGCAACCAATTCATGAGACGATCCTCTTCACTCTCCAAACCGAAACGCATACAACCGGCAATCCTTCATCACTAATTTCATTCGCACCTGCTGGCCGCGCAGATTTGACAGATCGGCGTTTCCTTTCCACGTCACCGTTTTCTTGATGTTGTTGTGATACACCCGGTCGCTCTCTTCCAGCGTGTAACCTTCGATCGGCTTACCATCGACCGTTTGCAGCTCGACGTTCAACTGGCCGCCGGCGCTGCAGTCGACGTTTAACTCTAAATGATCACCGGTGAAGACCAACGGCTTCGTCACGATCTCGGCTCCGTCGTGTCCTGCTGTTGCCGAGACGAAACCGTCCAGCCGCAGCGTCGCTCGCGTGATCACGCCCAGATATTTCTCGAACGGCGTCTTGCCGTCGAGCGATTCGATGTGCGTGCAGTCGTACGCCGAGTAGTAGAGCCAGATTTCGTTGCCGACGACGGCATAACCGACGCCGGGGTAGAGCGACCGGCTGTCGAATTCGCCATCGGGGCCGAGGCCGATGAAGGGGTAGTGATCGCCGCGTCGTTCCCACTTCACCGAATCGTTGCTCGTGAAAAGATGGATGTCGAGCGTATCGGGGGCGACGACGGTGATCGGGTTCCCGGCGTAGTTCACCGTGAACGGCGGGTTGCCATCGACCGGGTTGCCGCTCGCATCACCCGGATGAAAGAAGACCGGCACCAGTGCGAAGTAGGCGTCCGCCGCTTCTTCGTATTTCGTCACGCCCGCCTGATAGAAATCGGCCTGCTCGGGCTTTGCGGGAGCCATCACGTTGACCGGGGCAGGGAACGAAAACGGATTCGTCGATTCCGAGCGTCCCACCTGTCGCCACGGACCCATTCGCGTGAAAAGCACATACGATTCGCGGTCGCGGTCCCAATACGCCTGGCTTTGCGTGTCGAGCGCAAAGTCTCCTTCGGGAACGATGTTCTTCTCGGGCTCGGTCCATCGGATGCCGTCGGGCGAACTGAGCATCGTCAGATAGCGCGACTTGCTGTCTTCCTTCGTCGCATAAATCGCGACGAGCATTTTGTATTTCTCGTCGGCTTCGGCGTGCGGATCGCGAAAGACCTGACCGATCACGCTGCTATAAGCGACGACCAGATTGTTGTCGGTCGAGCCATTGTACTCGATGAGACCGAGGCTCGGCTTCGTCCAGGTGATGCCGTCGTCCGACTCGGCATAAGCGACGGCGTATTCTTCACCGTTGCGAATGCCGTGGCTCACGCCGTACCACAACCGGAATTTTCCCTCTTCGTGCAGCAGACTCGACATCCCTCCCATCTGCCACGATTCGTAAGGCTTATCGGCGATGAGGTTTTTTTCGCCGGTGCGATGCGGTTCGTGCATCTCGAAGCGAATGCCATTGGATGACTCGAAGAGCGAGTCATCCCACGTAAGGCGTTTCGTCGAGCCGATCATGACCGTGTCGTCGTTGGCGACGAGTAGCGGAAGAGCAAGAGAGGTAATGGCGAGAGAAACGAGCAGAGAAGACCAACGAAGCAACAACATGAATGAACTCCTGATGTAGGGTACGATTGTCGAACCGCAGCGCACACGTTTTGTTTTTCAGCCTCGGAGAGACGACAGACGATGTGCGAACATCGCTCCGATCTAATCCTCTGTCACCCCTCCGGGGTTTTGCATTTCCATTTCATCGAGTTCCAGGGGCTTCCGCCCCTGGCTATTGACGATCACCCCTCCGGGGTTAAAAACATTGCCTTTCCTTAGCGCCTTCGCGTGACACCCGCATTCTACCCGCATCGGTTGTGTTTCAGAACGATTCGGATGACAATTCCATTCAAACCGAATCGAATTCATACACATTGAGGAGCCAAAATTGAACACCGAACAAACCACCGGCAGCGGAACGCCGAATTCGTTATACGAACGCCTGGGGGGGGTGTACGCCATCGCGACGGTCGTCGATCATTTCATTGATCGCATCATGGCGAACCCGAAACTGAATGCGAACTCGAAAGTCGACGAGGCGCATCACAAGGTTCCGCCGGCGGGGTTCAAATACCTCGTCACGGAAATGGTCTGCTGGGCGACTGGCGGCCCGCAGAAGTACACAGGCAAGACGATGCACGACTCGCACGCCCATCTCGACATCACCGAAGACGAATGGAAATCGTTCTTAGACGACTTTCAAGCGACGCTCGACCACTTCGGCGTCCCTGCGAAAGAACAACAAGAGTTGTTCGCGATTGTGGAGAGCACGAAGGGCGATATCGTGATTGGCTGAGGGTCGAGGGCTCGAAATACGTTTAGCCGCGACGCAACGCGGAGCGCTAGCCGACGCGTGGTGACCAGCGATTGCGAGTCAGCGCAATGTGCCGCCGTTCGATGCCACCCAATGATCACGTCGCGGCGTGCTCCAGACCAACGGCAGCGGCAACAGCGCGAGAATGATGAACGCGATGGCCGTGTACTTCTGAACGTCGCGTCGCCAGTTCGTCGCTTGATACGCTTTCCACGCACTTGCTCGCTCGGGCGAGACAATGGCCGATTCTGGCAGGGCATCGTTGTCAGCGATGGTCCATAACGAACGCCAATATTCCGCCGACGTTAACCACGAGTAAAACCGTACGTTGCCGTCGCAATGGAGTGCATGAGTGCCGCCGGTGTGCGCGTACTCCTCTTCCAACCACGGTTTGCAGTACAACTCCTGCAACTCATCGAGCGAAACTTCATTCGGATCCATCCAGTTCATTTCGCGTTGATCCAATTCGATGACAGCGAGCGTATCGGTGCTTCCGTCCTTGATCTCGCCGATCGAGATGCCATGCCCACCGGGCCACATCGTTTCGGGTCCAGTGATGGCATGGTAGGTCGTCGTAAATGTTTCGGCCTGTTTCTGCGATCCATTTGTTGACCCATAGTGACTGGGGCAGCGATACAGCGCCGGCATGAATTCAACAAGTTGCCGATTGGATGGACTGTCCCACGGTTCGCTGAACTTGTATTTCTTGTAGACATTCATTGCGTCGAGAAACGGCAGGATCAACATCCGCCAACTGTGCATTGGCTTACCATTTTCATCAGCAATATACGCAGGCGGAAACGTGCCGTATCTGTCGTGATAATTATGCAACGCCAGACCGATCTGTTTGAGGTTGTTCTTGCACTGTGTTCGCGGTGCCGCTTCACGTGCAGAAGCCACACGAGGCAGCAATAGCAATACGACGGCATACGTCGATACGATCACGCCAATAACGGCAATAAATGCATAAAGCCGCGACTTCCACATCCAGACGAGTCCCCAGAACATAAGAACTGTGATGCCGGGCAACACGCCGAAATACAGGAAGAAAAACAGAGAGCGGGAATCCAGATACGGATGGAGCGGGTACTTCGTTCGCAACAATGGCCCGAATGTGAGGAAGGACAGCGCCATCACGGCGATGCCGTATGCGATCTGCCGCCAGCCGAGCAATCGGCATAACTTCGACCGGTCGAGTTCGAAGATCGACATATCTACGACGCGCTCAGGCTGTTCTTGCTCGGACATAATTGCCTCCTGCCGGTTGACTTGTACGCGGGAACGACTCGGCTAGCGCTTCGCGTTGCGTCGCGGCTAAACGGTCGCGCGTGGTATGATATGGCGACCACTATTCTACGCATTTCCAAGGACATCCACCATGACGAATTCTCCCACACCGCTTGAATATCTTCCGCGTCTGCCGCGCGACAAAACCGTCGGCATCGGCTGCATCGGGGCGGGGTTTATTATGGCCGATTGCCATCTGGTGGCGTATCGGCAGGCGGGGTTCCATCCGGTGGCGATCGCGTCGCGGACGTCCGAACGAGCGGCGGAGGTCGCGAAGCGGCATGCGATCGATCACGTCTACGACGATTACAAAAAGCTGCTCACCGATCCGTGCGTCGAAGTGGTCGACATCGCCGTCCCTCCGGATATTCAGAAAACCGTCGTCGCCGACGTCGTCCAGCACAAGAACATTCGCGGCGTGCTCGCACAAAAACCGCTCGGCGTCGATTACGCCGAGGCCTGCGAGATCGTGCAGATGTGTCGCGACGCGGGGGTTGTGCTCGCCGTCAATCAGAACATGCGGTACGACCAGTCGGTACGGGCCACAAAACATCTGCTCGATCGGGGCGATCTTGGCGAACCGATTCTGGCGACGATCGACATGCGGGCCATTCCCCATTGGATGCCCTGGCAAGAACGGCTCGGCTGGGTGACGCTGCGGATCATGAGCATCCATCATCTCGATACGTTTCGCTACTGGTTCGGCGACCCCGTTCGCGTCTTCGCCAGCGTGCGGACCGATCCGCGTACCGAGCAAAAATTCAAACACACCGACGGCATCTGCCTCTACATTCTCGAATACGCGAATGGCTTCAGAGCGTCATCATGCGACGACGTCTGGACCGGCCCGGCACTCGAAGGAGCCGAGAAAGAGATCGGTATCCATTGGCGCATCGAAGGGCGCGACGGTCTGGCGAAGGGAACGATCGGCTGGCCGGAGTACCCCAAACCGACGCCGAGCACGCTCGATTGGACGAGCATTCATTCCAAAGGATGGCAGCGACCGCGATGGAATGAAGTCTGGTTCCCCGACGCCTTCGCCGGCCCGATGGCCGATTTGTTGTGCGCCCTGGAAGAAAACCGCGAGCCCGAGTTAAATGGTGAAGACAATTTGCGCACGATGGCGCTGGTCGAGGCGTGTTATCGCTCGGCGGAGGAACACCGGGCGGTGGAGTTGGCGGAAATCGAGGGACTAGGGGTCGGGGGTTAGGGGTCAGGGATTAGGGGTTAGGGCGAAGAGAAAAATCATTCTCGTTCCCAAGCTCCGCTTGGGGACGCAAGGTCTTCGAAGCTCTGCTTCGTCGAATCTGTAAGAGGTATTGTACACGATGAACCTCACCACCTTCGACATCCTCAAACTCCTGTTCGCCTGGATCATTTTCTCGATCCTGGCGTCAATCAAGGTGCGATACGCGCGAAAATCGAACCCCGGCCATGGAACCGTCAATCTCGTCGCCGTTGTTTTGCGACTCCTCGTGGTGCTCTCCCTATTTTATGGATTGTTCTGTGCTGTGCTCGGGCTGTCAGTCGATGCGACTGTGATCATATTCGCTCTTGTCGGATTAGTGATTAGCGTTGCGCGAATGTCGTCGGAAGATGATTTTCCCGTTGCCGACAATCCTCTCGGTTTGGCGATAGCCGCCGTTGTATGGGTGCCGATTTATATTCTTAAGCAATTCGTGTTCGGGTTTCCGGATCAGGACAATGTTGTACTCGCACCCCCGTTGTATGATGCCTCGTTTGTGAGTCCGACATCGAGCGCAACAGCCTCAACAGGGACTCCAACGCCTCCGACGTCTGAACTGATCGGCTTGCCTGGTACAGTAATCGGCATGCTCCGCCCTGCCGGCAAGGTGGAAATTAACGGTACGCATTACCAGGCAACCACTGCCGACGGTCAAATGCTCGATCAGGGCGCGCCGATCGAAGTCTGTGGCTGGCGCGATGGACAACTGCTGGTGCGGGAACGGTTGGGAGAGAAGTAGATTTCGCGCTTGGCGTTCTATGAAGGCTACCCTGTCGGGTTACATTGATGAGTCTGATTTAAGGAACGGTCTCAATGACAGACGATCGCAACGACGATGAGTTGAATAAAAAAACGACGAATTCATGCGGATTTTTCGCTTCGCTGTCGCCAAAGCACGCGCTGAAAATCGTCGACTGGGCATTCCAAACGTCCATTGGAAAGACGGAGTCTGCTATTTCGAACTCCCCGACGGCGAGATCACGCGCACACCGCCGGCGGGATGGGATGCACCTCGCGAAGAATAACCTCGCGTTTCCCCTCCCCTTCGCTTGAGAATTCCCCCTCATTCCGACATGATGACCATCGTGTGGGATGATTTTTTCTCCCGACGACTTCTGTCTCTGACGATCTGCAACAAGAAAGAGAGAATTTCCATGTTACGACCCCATTTCCTCCTGAAGCTGACCTTGAATCTGGCGTGCGCAGCCCTGTTGCTGGCCGATACGTCTGCCGATGCGGGACGACGCCGTCGCCGCGGCTGCTGTGACGAACAACCGTCATGTTGTGGCACAACGAGCGAAACATCCGCCTCGGACGAAGAACCGGCTCCGGCTCCGATGCCTGCCGAAGAAACTCCCTACGAAGAAGCCGATGCACCGGCACCGACGCCGTCCGACGAACCGGAAGCTCCGGCTCCTGAAGAAGCTGCCGCTGAGAACAATGTCCCCCCTGAAGGATTCACCGCACTCTTCAACGGCGAAGACCTCACCGGCTGGAAAGGGCTCGTCGGCAATCCGAAATCGCGTGCCGAGATGACTCCCGAACAACTCGAAGAGGCTCAGAAGGTCGCCGACGCCAGCATGAACGAACACTGGAGCGTGCAGGATGGTGTGATCGTCTTCGACGGCAAAGGGGAGAGCCTCTGCACGGCGAAGGACTACGCCAACTTCGAACTGATGGTCGATTGGAAGATCGAAGCCGGCGGCGACAGCGGCATTTATCTTCGCGGCAGCCCGCAGGTGCAGATTTGGGACACCGAACACGAACCGCTGTTCGGCGCCGGTGCCGACAAAGGCTCAGGAAGTCTGTGGAACAACCAGGAACACGAAAAATTCCCCTCGGTGAAGGCCGACAAGCCGGTCGGCGAGTGGAACAGCTTCCACATCAAGATGATCGGTGAACGCGTGCAGGTAACGCTCAACGGCACACTGGTGTTCGATGACATCATGGAAAATTACTGGGAACGCGACAAGCCGATCTATTCCACCGGCCAGATCGAACTGCAAAACCACGGCAACACGTTGAACTTCCGCAACATCTATATCAAGGAGTTGCCGGAAGACGCGACGTTCGAATAAACCGTGTGCCGAACCACGGTGTTGATTCGAGAGTCTGATAACAAGAGAAATCGTCTGTCATGGCACATGATCCATGACAGACGCCACGCGCCCGTAGCTCAGTTGGATAGAGCAACGGATTTCTAATCCGTCGGTCAGAGGTTCGAATCCTCTCGGGCGTACTCAAGCAATCTTTCGCAAGCCGATGTAAGACAACGGGTTTAGTATCACCATTCCCGTTATGTTCATCGACCGTATTCCACCCATTCTCCGGCTCTTGCTGAATAGTGCCCGGCTCTGCTGATGCGCTTTGTGATGCGCTTTGCATCGCCCCCAGCAACGGGCGAGACGATGCCGCCTTGAAAATATCGTCGGTCGTCATCAGATAATGACGTGCCGAGACTTCCATACTGTGACCAATCCAGCCGCTTACGGCGTGTTGTGGGGCAAACCGGGCGAAGTCGCTTTCGGCGGACCGGCGGAGTGCCTGAAACAAATCTCCCCACGGCGTGATTCCGACTCGTTCAAGAATTGCTTTCAATTGCCGATGACGGTTGTTCTCGGGAAGCGTGACGACATTCGTTGACGGGGGGGGAACCGAATCGGGGCTTCCTGCTGCATTCGCATAGGCTTCGTTCAGAATCTCGAAAAGTTCGGGGACGATGGGAACGGCTCGCAGATCGTCGGTCTTCGGGGCGTAGACAACCAGCCGCCGCCGTTCAAGGTCCACATTGCCCCAAGTCAGCCCGTGCGTCTCCGAACAGCAACGCAAGCCAGCAAAACGACACAACGCAATCAGGACGCGCCACGGGAGCGAAGCAACTTCAAGAATTGCTTTGGTCTGCTCGGGAGTAACGTACGATCCTTCCCGGTCCGCTGCGATGACCGCCGATTTCAGACCGGCGAACGGATTCTTGGCAATTAATTCGCGCTCAACCGCCGCTCGAAAGAGAATCTTCGCGTTTCGGCAATGTGTCCGAACCGTCGCTTCGGATAAGCGCGATTTCTCCGCCGTCGTCGTCTTTGGGGTGTAAAGCGTTGCCCGCCATTCATGAGCGTGTGACAACGTGATGTCGCCGATGGGAATATTTTCGCCGAAGCATTCAACGAGCCGGTCAACGGTCAATTGAAGTCGCTTACGGCTCGCCAGTTTCAGGTCGGATCGTTCCGAGAGATAACGATCAATCCATTCTCGCAGCGTCGGCGTCTCGGGGGGCTTCACCCGTGGGGGGCATAAACCTTGTTTTGAAATCCTGTTGTGAATCTCCGCCGCGATGCCGGTTAACCAATGCGAGGTTTCCGGGTCAGGATGATTCAGCGATTTTGCAGCAACCAACCGTTCAATCCGCCGCTTGCATTCAACCGCGAAGTCATGAGAGACAACGCCAAGTCTGATACGTTTTCGCTTCTTGCTGAGCGGGTCAGTAAAATCGATCGCGCGCAGAGGTTGCTTGCCTTTGCCGAGTTTCTGAATCGAAGCCATTGAAAAACCTTTCGTATTGTTGCTGACGTATTCATCATTGGATCTGAATTTGCGTGACGTTGCAAGAGAGAATTCAAAAATTACTCCGGCTTGAATTCGTTTCAAATCACATCCGCCCCTAGGGTATGACCTGATTTGAAACGAATTTTGAACTGGTAGGGACTTCCCTTTTTGCCGTCGCCACGACGATAGTACCGATCGGATTCAAATCCGTTTTTTAGCAAACGTCTTACCGTTGCTTTTCCCGGTTTCGGCTCGGGCCATTCAGCAAGCACTTCGTCAGCCATTTTCCATTCGTCGTCCGAAAGCAACTCATCGAGTTCAACCATTTGATCAGCCTGTTTAACGTCGCTGACTTCTCCGATTGTGCGATAACCTTCCTTTTCGGTCAGTTCGATAACGACCTCTTTCGGTGTTTCATCGAATCGGGATAACCCCTTGAGCTTCCGTCGCCTGTCGTCGCTCCGCTCAGGATCGTATCGCCGTAGCTCTATTATCGTGTCGACGAACCCCGGCAGGGCACCGCTCCCACGAGAGGCTTGCCCTTCTCCGGCGTCACCTTTGCGCGGATGATGGATGATGAGCACCGCCGCGCCGACTGCCGTGAGAGTGTGCAGGGGCAGTAATGCCGACATCATCGCCGCGCTATCATTTTCGTTATCGACCGGGCTGACCGATTGCCAAGTATCAAATACGACAACCGCAATGCCGTCGCGATTAACTCGGGCAGCCATCGCATTCACAAATGCTCGCCATTGCGCATTCGTTGGTCGTCCTTTGAAGGGTCGGATGATAAATGAGACGTTATCAGATATACCGACCTCATCTCGCCGTCGCGCCCAAAGACCAGCGCCTTCCTCTGTGATGACAAGTATCTTTGCGGGATAAATTTTTCCGGCGATGTGACCGCCTTTTTCAGCGGCGCAGAGAATATGCGAAAGAAGTGTGCTTTTTCCGGCCTTCCACAGTCCGATTAAGAGCGTAACGTAACTTCTTGCAAGCCATCCCACCCACAGCCAATCGAACGTTTCACCGCCTCCAAGTTGCGACGCGAGAATCGGCGTAAATTCGTTTCGAATCACCTTCGATTCCGGGAGGGAGCTGATTTGAATCGAATCGGCAACGTCGATGAGATCCTTCAATTCTTGGCGAACGGCATCAGGATCCACTTCGCAACGGTAACTGCTAAGCCAATCTGCGATATCTTCGCCGTCCCTCAAATCAGGTAATTCGACGATTTTGACATTCGCTGGGGGAATGAGCGATAAGAGTTCTCCCGCTACTCTCTGTGCGTGTTCCCGACCGGCTTTATCATTGTCTGGGAGAATTACGCAATTCTTTCCCGCGACTGACGACCAATCTGCTTGATGAGACGCATTAGCTCCGCCCGCCGATGTTGTCGCCACCAATCCGATCGACTCCGCAGCCTCAACACATTTTTCCCCTTCGACGATGACAATTTCTTCGGCTTTGTGAAGATTCTGTAGCCGATAAAGCGGGCGTGGGGCTGGCATCTGTTTCAGTTGCCAACTTCCATCGATCAACGCAATGGGCCTGATCGTTTTTCGGGAATTCTTATCCCACCGGCAAATAACTCCGACAAGAATTCCGTCAAGGTCGTGATAGTCGTACGTCATTGTGACTGGTCCAAATTGTCCTTCATATTCAGCCAGCGCTTCACGCCATGTTTGAAACGTGGGAGAGGGAGTAGACGACTCTTCTTCGACATCGTTTTTCCGACTGCTATGATTAAGAGAAAACAGGTCAGCCTTTTTTACTCCGATCGCTTCACAGATCACGTCGATTTTACAACCGGCGTGACAATGAAGCAGAATACGACCATCGTCACCGATATTAATCGAGAGTGACGGATTGACATCGTGATGGGCTGGGCAGCGGGCTTGATATCCATCCCCTTGTTTTCGGGCGTCGACAAAATGTTCCAGAACAAATTCATCAAACTTCTCTTTTGTGTTACAATTCATATTGTTCAACCTTTCGTCCAGCCTCGGCGCGCACCGTCTACGTCCACGCCGAAAGCTGGGCATTATTTTTTGAGGGAAGAAACTTACGCCTGTCGATTTCGCTGCAAAAACTCGCGAATATCGGACATCAAATATAGAACGCGACCACGTACTTTCACGTGGGGGAGTTCACCGGTTGTGCGGAGGGTGAAGACCGTTCTCGGCGAGACACCGATGATCTTTGCCGTGGTGCGTTCGTCGACGGCTTCGGGTTCAATTTTTGCTTGCGAGGGCGCAGATGGACTAATCATTGTCATCCCCCTTCCGCGACTCTGCTTCGCGCATGTTTTCCGACTGTTGTTCGATCCAATCGACAACAATCTCAATCGATTCTCGGATCCTCAACGGGGGTCCGCCACCGCCTTCGAACGCCTTGAGAATTCTGTTCCAGTCGGGCTGGACGGAGTTGCCGAACATTGACGCCGTTTGACGCGAGTTGAGCCCCAGTCGATCAGCAGTCAATCGCGACTTACCGGAGAGTTCAATCCCAAAACGATTATCAGGTTCAGTCGTGTTGAGTGCGTCTGTGATTGCTTTTAGCTCGTGCGCAAAATCTTCAAGATCCTCAATGCTGGGGTCGGGGCGACTGTAGGTCATACAACACCCCCTTTCCGGTCGGAACGGGTCATCTTTACATTTACACCCAACCGCTCAAGTTCATCGCGACAATCCGCCGCTTTGCGAAAATCATTCTTTCGCCACGCATGTACCAGTCCCGCGAAAGTCGCGATGACTGTTGCATCATGTTCCTGGGCATCAACCCTGCACGCCGAGTTTCCGGTCATTTTTCAACTACTCCGTTCTGTGTTAGAGAATTGTTCGCACCATATAAAAGCTAGTGCGATGTTGCGGAGCAGTTGCGTTGCAACGGACGGGAAACCCTACAGTTCATGGGATTTCATACCGATTCGGTTGCATAATGAGTTGCGTTCGGTGTGATTTATCGCTACCTGCACGCATCGCAGAGCGGGCTTTTCCCGACTTTCGCTTTGGACACCCTGATTTTGTCGTCACACTCGGCGCAGTATTCGACGAACAGCGTTGACCCGCATATCGCGTTTCCACGATCCTCGTGAGGCTTCTTAGCGTGCGATGAAGGACTGATTACGTCGACCGACCGTTGCCCCGAATCCTCATCCCAAGACGCCAAGCCTGTAAGGCTTTTGGCTTTTCCTGCATCCGCTTCACGGGCTTTTGCCGCCGCGATTTGATATGTCTGGTTGCGCGATAATGTGGACCTGTGTTTTCCTACCAACTCTGCAATCTCTGAATCATATAAATGGGGTTTCTCTTGAACGTGCAACATCGCGTTGGCGAGCCATTCCATTTTTTGCGTGTTTCGATTTTTCGCAATCGTCGATTTTTCGCCTGTTTTTCCCGTCGTGTGATTGCTCACCCCTGCATTACCCGATACGTTTTGCTCAACGTCCGGAATTATGGTCGGAATAGATTCTTCCGAAATCTGCGATACCGAGTCAATTAACAAATCAACAACTTCGCGCGACGCACGAAACACATCCAACGAACGAAACTTCTCCACCTCAAAAATGACGACTAAAGCGTCACCTACTAAGCCGAAACGCATGTCGCCCACCGTACCTGAGATGTCATTCTCGTCACCAACAAATGGTGCCGCACAGGATTTTTGGATGTCACTACATAGGCATTCGGTCACGGCAGCCAACCACCGGTTCCTTACCGGATGAAGGCTAACAGTCGACGGAGAAAGGTTACATCGCTGCAATACCGTATGGGGTATTGTTCCGAGTAACTCTCCCGCCTCATCCGCAAATTTCATTAAAAAAAGGAGATCGCTTTTATTGGCAAAAATCTGGAACCCCTGTTTAACTTTCGGGCTTGGCGTGTCGACGAGTTGCCGTTGTGTGCAAACCCGACTCCAATCAATCACGGTTGATGACGTGTATTCGTCGAACCAAATTTCGTCAGTTTCTTGGGCAAGCTGGGCGGGAAGGTCGCGTTTGATGAAATCAGGCGTTTTCACTTCTTTGAACGGCGTTGTCTCAGTCGGCGGGAGAACTTCGTAAAATGCACAGCGAACGTCTCGCCCCTGTTCAATAGCCGATGTGAGCGTACTACGGAGGTCATTCAGCCCCCGAACGACGTGAGAGAACTCGTCAGCCGTTACCATTGTGAGACCTTTCGATAATCGGCTCAAGCCGGGAGCAGGGGACGAAAGGTTGAATCCCCGACTCGACCGGCTTGATAAACTCTCCGTCGAGAGCAACCGATATCATAATTTTATCTGTTGGCGAGAATCCGTCAAATCGTATCGATTGACGTCATCGTGCCGATAGGTTTTTGATTATTCCCGCTTACAGATTTGTTGTACAGTGCTCGGTCGCCACGGTCCGCCGTTGCGTGTCGGCACGCCTTCGGCATTCAACTTCTCCGCAATCGCCGCGTATGACAGTCGTTCGCCGCCTCGGGGCTTCCGCCGCAGCGCCTTGATACGCTCTACAATCTCGGCTTCGCCCTCGAATTCGCCGTAAAATTTCGGACCTTCGACTTTCTCCCCGGCGGCTTTCTTCGAAGTTCTCGCCTTTCGCAGCTTGCGAACCAACAATGATTTTTCGAGTTCGGCGAAAACCCCTTGTATCTGGACCATTGCCTTACGCATCGGGTCCGCGTCCATATCCTCTGTGATGTTGTCACCCGTCAGGGCAGAAATCAGGGTCAGTCCTTTAGACTTCACATAAGCCAGCAGTTGCATTTGGACGCACAAATCGCGAGCGAACCGGTCCAGCGACTCGATAACGATCGTCTTACAGCCGTTCGAGAGCAGATCGCTGACCATTTCCTGAAAAGCGGGACGATCAGTCTCGGTAGTCGTCCCTGAGACTCCCTTTTCCTGATATTCCCGCAGCAGTTCAACGCGATTCTGGCGACACCACGCCGCGATAGTGTCCCGTTGCCGCTCGAATCCACTGCCATCCACCTGCCCTAAACCCGAGACGCGAAGATAAGAAACTGCTTTTGCCATCATTTCACCTTTGCCGAAAGGGACTGTATTTCATCTCTATGCAATACAGTACAATCATTTGCGTCTAATGTCAACCACCGTTCTACAGAATGACGGTTATTTCGGGGAAATAAAAACCGGCTTTCAAACCGGCGATTGTTCGATCGAACGTCGTTTTCGAACACGTGTTCATAAGCGATTGTTGATGCGTTGTTGCCCTCAGTGACATCGTGTTGACCTACATTTCCCAGATGGAAACTAGAAACGACGATTCACAAAGTCGGTTTCAGTCGGTAAAAACAGGGGTGTGCTGAACGCTGACAGCTCATGGAGGAGGGAATGCAATGGGTGAACGGAAAAGCGACGCCTTGCGAGTGAATTTTG
>JAQCEJ010000022.1 GCA_027618475.1 Planctomycetota bacterium
CCCTTCATCAAGGGATATAGACAGTGATCCGAGTAGAAACGGGTCAAATTCTCGCGGTAAACAGTGAATTGTCGAACACGTCCTGGGTCGTTCAACCCCAGAACTTTTCGCCATGCCAGTTGACGGCGGGCTGAGTGACGACATCAACGTCGCCATTGACTTGCGTCTTACAGGCAAGTCGCAAGTCCTGTTCATGTCCGAGGCGGGCAAAAAAGGTGATGGGACCGGCAATCAAACGGAACTTTTCCAAAAATCCCTGGCGGTTAACGTTTTCTTCGCCTTTTGTGATCTGCACGCGGCAGCTTGCGCAATGCCCGAATCCATGGCAATTCAAATATTGATGCACACCAGGATACAGAGAAATCCCTGCTTTCAGCGCCTCTTTGCGGAGATTGGCCCCTTGCTGAACTTCGATTGTTTTCTTTTCGTTCACAAATGTCACTTTGGGCATGTAAAATCGTCCTTCAACCATCGGAAAAAGAGAAGTCGCAGATTGACATCTGACGAAAGATCATAGTTTTTTGCGATGTGAATTTCCAGCATTCCCCTAACGAGATGCCGGAAGATTTCGCAAAGCTTCTCGCGGAAGGGAACGCCGCTTCGCTCAGGTGCGAAATGCGTGTCAGCTTGTTAATCTGTGAATCAGCTTGAATTCCCTCTTCATATTCCACCGCGTGAAAGGATTGTTCTGTGGAGAATCGAGTCGTACACGAGCGTTGGTCGAAAGTAGATGCCGATTGGCTTATCGTTGGATACGGGCAGGATTCATCCTTTACGGGACCGCTCGCCGAACTGGATGAAGACCTCGGCGGAAAACTGCAAAAGCTCAAAGAGCTCGATGACTTCAACGGCAAGCCGGGTGAACTACTCGCCATTCCTGATATAAAAGGACTTACGGCCAAACGCCTGCTGCTGGTCGGACTTGGCAAAGTGGCCGAACTGAATAAGAGTCGCGTTGAGAAAGCCATAATGACCGCTGTCCGCCATGTTAGCGGTCGCGAAAACATGACGGTGGCCGTCGCTCACTCAAAACTCGGGAAATCGCTCACGAATGCCGACGTCGCATTGATCGTGGGAACTTCGGCCGTTGTTGGCGGCGTGGGCCAAGGGCTGTATCAGTCGGAAAAAAAGCGATTTCCACTCGCCGGAATATCGTACGTCGCGTCCTCGGCGCGAGAAGCCAAAAGTCTTACGGCATCTTTACAAAAAGGACTTCTGCTCGGCGAGGCGATGAATATCACCCGCGAACTCGTGAATCGACCTGCGAGTGAAATCTTTCCCGCGACGCTTGCCACTTATGCCGAGAATGTCGCACGGCAAACCGGACTCGAATGCACAATTCTCGATGAACACGACCTTGTACACGAAAATATGAATTCGCTGCTTGCCGTCGCGCAGGGGAGTGATCAGCCTCCGCGAATGGTGGTCCTCCGACACCTGAAGGGACCGAAAAACAGCCCCACGTTGGCTCTCGTCGGCAAAGGCGTCACGTTCGATAGCGGCGGCCTTTCGCTCAAACTGGGCGACAACATGCTGACGATGAAATGCGACATGGCTGGCGCGGCAACGGTTCTCGGCGCAATGTCGGCGATCGCTCGTCTTGATCTGCCAATCAACGTAATCGGCCTGATGGGCTGCGTCGAAAATATGGTTAACGGAAATTCGTTCAAACTCGGCGATATTCTCACGGCGCGCAACGGCGTAACGATTGAAGTTCAGAATACCGACGCCGAAGGGAGGTTGGTGCTCGCCGACGTCCTCAGTTACACAGTCGACCAGGGGGCAACGCACATTGTCGATATGGCAACTCTTACAGGGGCATGCGTAGTCGCACTGGGTGAAGACGTCACCGGTGCTTTCACGAACGACCAGGAATTATGCGATCGAATTCTTTCGGCGGCGGAGGGGACCGGTGAACTTGTCTGGCAGATGCCGATGTTCGACCTTTACGACGAATTGATTAAATGCGATACCGCCGATATCCGCAATGTCGGTGGACGCTGGGGTGGAGCGATCACCGCAGCGAAATTTCTTGAGCGGTTCGTCGACGGAAAACCGTGGGTACACCTCGACATTGCCGGCCCCAGTTTCGCGTCGAGCAACAAACCCGCAAGAGAAGGGGGAGCCACCGGTTGTATCGTCCGCACACTGGTTACTCTCGCCGAGAATTTCAATACCAAGTCATGATCCAAGTCCCATACGTTTCTTCTCGCCTCGGTGTATCTGATCTTCGGTATGACGCATCACTATTAACTCGTCTGATAAAAGGTCTTTGCTCCGGCACCAAAGTGCCGTAAAACTCAGAAAAACTTGCTGTCGCAAACACATTTTCAATCAGAATCCTCAGCATCTGCAAAGGGAGATTCATCATGCACGCAAAACCTGATCAATTTCGCGTCTATTTCGCTTTACTCTCATTGGTGCTGGTGAATTCGTTTTTCGGAACAGACATGAATGTGTGGGCCGGAGAAGATTTGAAGCTCCGAATTTCTGCCGGTGAACACGATCGTGCCGCATCACCAGTTTCGACCGTGATCATCCTCCCCTCCGATTTTGGCACCGAAATCGTCGCAGAAGCCAAGACGGCCGACGGCAACGTGATCGCCGCGCAAGTCACCGGTTTGTCGCTACTCGACAAAGAGATCGATGTTGAAGAAGGTTTTACGGCCTATCGATTGTGGCTCGATGCACCGGCGATCGCTGCGGGTCAATCGTTGGATGTGATCGTGACCAAAGTTGAACCCGGGTCAATCGACAATGCAATCGAGGGATTCCATTGGCAAGACGAAGCGGGGCAACATACCGACCTGTTCTATGGCGAACGCGCGGTAATGCGATACCAATACGCCGCATACGTCAGTGAGGATGACAAACGCGATCTGAACAACAAGCCCTTTCATCATCTGTTCGATTCGTCGGGAAAACTGCTCGTGACGAAAGGCTCGGGAGGGTTTTACACGCACCATCAGGGGTTGTTTTACGGATTCACGCGCATCACCCGTGACGGAATGACGAGCAACTTGTGGTATTGCCACGACGGCGAATATCAATCGCATGAAGAAGTTCTTGAAGAAATATCAGGACCGGTCATGGGACGACATCGCGTTCGTATCACATGGCGAAATCAGCAAGGCGAACCGCTTTGCAACGAAATTCGCGAGATGACAGCGTTTCACGCTGAAGGGGGCACGCTCGTGCAGTTTGCATCGACGTTGTCGTCCGCCGGCGGCACACTCATCCTCGACGGCGACCCGCAGCACGCCGGTTTTCAGTTTCGCGCCGCCGATGAGGTTGCCGTTCGTGAGAAAGAAAATTTGACGTATTATCTTCGCGTCGACGGAAAAGGAACGGGGGGCGAAACACGCAATTATCCTGACGATCCCAGCATGAAGGATTTGCCGTGGAATGCCATGTCCTTCGTGCTTGGTGAGCGGTGGTTTACCGCAGTCTATCTCGATCACCCGCAGAATCCGAAACCTTCGTTTTATTCCGAACGAACCTACGGACGATTCGGCTCGTGGTTTGGTACACAGACGCTTGAGGAAGAAGGACCACCAGTCGCCATCACGTACCGAATCTGGTTGCAGGACGGAGAGATGACAGTCGATGCGGCTCAAGCCCTGTCAAACAACTTTGCGACGCCTCCAAAAGTCGAGATGGTCAACGCGAAGTAAACGACGACCACCCACTGAAGTTCAATCGATTTCCTTCGGCCGCCAGATCGCAGATGATTTGCATCGGGTGCTAACCGAGAGATCGCTCCACTGCGCGATGTCGTAGTCGAAAGAAGCGATGGCCGCCGTCGGCATTTTTTCGTCGCGATCGAGTAACAAGGCGACAAGTGACTCCATCCCCGGGTTGTGTCCGACCAACAGCAAGACGTCGACATCGCAGGGTTGCTGATGAATGACGTCCAGCATTTTTTCGGGAAAGGCGTGATACAGCGCTTCAGTCACAACCACAGGAATATCGTCGTCGAACGATTTCACCACCAGTTCTGCCGTTGACCTGGCGCGAACGGCAGAGGATGTTACCACGCGTTGAGGCAAGTGCTTCGTTTTCTTGATGAATTTCCCCATGCGCGGTGCATCGCGCCGGCCTCGATGATTTAAGGGACGCTCATGATCGGGAAGTGATGTGTCGTCCCAGCTCGATTTCGCATGTCTCATCAATAGCAGGGTTTTCATTCCTTCATTCTCTTTCCAGATAACAATCGGATAGGAATTCTCCTGCTCACATTCGACACGACACCAGATCACTATGCGGCGATTGATTCATCCGACTCTCGACGAACTACCCGTTGAAAATGAGGGATGAGCATAATATGTGTTCCACAGGTGGCTTGTTCATTCATGTTTTTCTGATGTCTCACAACCACACTGCCGGACAAGCCGGCAGTGCCACCATATTCAACGGGCTCCTAAGAGATATACGAGCCGAACTACTTTCCGATCGAAATCAAATGCGAATCTGTCCGGAAGATGATCTGACCGTCAAGCACCGCGGGAGTCGCGAATATGGTTTCTGCAAGATCGTTTTCTGCGATCGCTTCGAATTGATCACCGGCCCGGAAAATCGTCGTCAGTCCTTCTTCACTCGTGATCAAGATACTGTCGCCAATGACCAGCGGAGACATCGAGAACTTGCCTCGCAGGCGCGTCTGCCACAACGTCTCTCCGGTCGCGGCTTCAAAGCAGGTGAGAATGCCCATATCATTGGCCTGAAAGAGCATTCCATTGGCAAAGGCGGGTGACGGAACGTGGGCAGCGATGCGCTGCTTATTCCAGAAAAGATGGGTTTTACTGATATCTCCTGTTCCTCCTGGACGGATCGCGAGCAAGGGGCCAACTCGCCCCGAAGCCGAAAAAATCAATCCGTTTCCGATGACGGGGGTCGGAACGGCTTCGACCGACGATCCGTTGACACGCCAAATTTCAACACCGGTCGCCGGGTCGTAGCCGATGACCGTGTTCGATCCGTTATAGATCAGCTCGTCATGATCATCGACTCGCACCACCACCGGAGTCGACCAGCAGACCGAGCGGGGCCGTTGTTGTTGCCAGACGATTTCTCCGTTCTTCTTGTCGCACGCGACCATCAGCGAATCCTGCTGATTCTGATCTTGCATGACGATCACCAGGTCACGATAGAGCACGGGACTTGTCCCTGGTCCGTGTGCCATTTGGAATAGTCCCAGATTCTTCTGCCAAACCGTGTTGCCGTCGAAGTCGCAACAGATCAATCCCGCATTACCGAACAACGCATAGACGTGTTCGCCGTCGGTTACAGGAGTCGACGTGGCATATGTATTTTTCCAGTACAACGGCTCGGTCATTTCAGGTCGGGGTGCAACGGCTTCCCAGAGCAGTTGGCCGTCGGTTCGCGAATAACACAGCAGTGCGCGATCTTGTCGATCGTTCATCTCGGCGGTCACGAAGATCTTGTCGTCCCATACGATGGGCGAACTGTTCCCCCGTCCGGGGAGTTCGATCTTCCAGGCGATGTTTTCGGTGACGGACCATTTCTGAGGAACATTTTCGGCGTAAACCGTTCCTTGTCCGCTGGGACCGCGAAACCTCGGCCACTGCGTTTCGGAACCGGGAGCCGGCAACAACACACGCACCGATGTCTCGGGCAGCGTATCTGTCGCCACGGCACTCGATTCAAGCAGTGGTTCCAACACTTTGTCCAGGTTTTCGAGATCGAAAGGGGGTTTGACGTTACGCTTGGCATATTCCGAAAGCATGAGTTCCAGAAAGTTATGTGCAACGTCGCGGCGACGTTTGTATGCCGCTTTCAGCATAGGGTCGGCGTCGATTTTGTCGATTCCGCCATGTTTGCGTGCGAACGCCAGAAAATTATCCGGAGCCGCCACTCGTTGCCATTCGGCAGCGAGATCGGTCGGAATCATCGTTTCGAGAACTCGTTGATAATCTTCACTATTTAGATCCCGTTCGAGAACAGCCTGTTCGCGGTGAAGCGGGAATTCTTCTTCAGATTTGTCGTCAGCAACAACGACAGAGACGAACAATGAGGCCATAAACCCAAACAGTATACTTAAACATTTCACGAATTCGATTTTTTTAATGTCCATCACTTAAACCTTATCAAGCAGATGATAGTCCCGGCTCCGCGTTCAACTCGATCTTCGGAAGATGGCCTCATTTTTATGACGATTCACAATTGACGATGAAAGACGACACAGACGATCTCCGTTGAAGAATTTTCGTAATGAGGACGCGCCGCCGCATTCGACATCATAACGGCGTTCGAGTACACTTTGTACGAATATCGATTTCGTTCAAAATACCACAGTAACCGAACGCCAAGATCCCGGCAACCCGCGTGATGAAAGTGCAAAGTCGGTCGCTGTCGGCGTGATTGCCTGCCACCAAATATCCTGTGAGAGAATATGAATTCTGTTGCGACGAATGAACCGCTCAAGATTGGCCGTGTCGATATTGTCGACACGTTTGCCGAGGCGTTTCCCATTGTCGGGACACGTTTGATCGTTACGGCACACAATTATGCCTGGGCAAGAACGGCCGCCAGCGAATTCTGCGGTGATGCCAGCAGCGTGATCGCCTGCGATTGCGAAGCGGCTGTCGAGCGAAAACTTACCGAAGCCGAGACCCCCGATGGCCGTCCCGGTGTCAGCATTCTTGCTTTTGCATTCTCTCGCGATGCTTTAGGGAAAGCGATGGCCCGCCGGGTGGGACAATCGATTCTGACCTGCCCGACTACGGCCTGTTTCAACGGGTTATTCGATATCCCCAAGGATAAGCAAATCAGCGTCGGGGGTCAGATCCGCTTCTTTGGCGATGGTTTTCAAGGTTCGAAAAAACTAGATGGTCGCCGGTTTTGGCGCATTCCCGTGATGGACGGTGAGTTTATTTGTGAAGACAAATTCGGCACCCTCAAGGGGGTTGCCGGCGGAAACATCTTAATCATGGGTGAGTCGTCATTAGCAGCTCTCAAAGCGGCTGAAGTGGCCGCACGGGCCATGAGGGCGGTTCCTGATATTGCGTTGCCATTTCCCGGCGGCATCGTGCGCAGCGGCAGCAAGGTCGGATCGCGTTACAAGAAACTACCTGCCAGCACCAACGACGCCTATTGCCCGTCATTGCGAGGACAAACGAAATCGTCGATCTCGCAAGACGTCGAAGGCGTTTATGAAATCGTCATCGACGGCCTGACTTCAGAAGCCGTGCAAGCTGCCATGAAAGCCGGTCTGCACGCCGCCGCTGGGCAGCCTGGCGTGCTGCAAATCTCCGCCGGCAACTACGGCGGCAAGCTCGGCCCGTTCCATTATCATCTGCGTGAGTTGATCGATTGAGCGGACACAATTCCCTATCAGCCTCGGCGACACAACACTCCCTCTGCGAGAGAGTCGCGACCGTTATCGTGCTCGCCGTCACATCGGGAATAACGTTCGCCGCCGTAATGCAGACCGAACCGCTGCAAAGTGCAAACGACCGTTCGCGGTGGTGTACCGTATGGTCGCTCGTCGAGCGCGGGACATATTCGATTGACGAAATCGTCTCTGTCAATAGCTGGGATACGATCGACAAAGTCCGGCACGAAGGACACATTTACTCAAGCAAACCGCCGTTCTTATCGACATTGATCGCTGGTGTCGTTATTCCTGTTCAATCGATGACCGGCTGGAGTTTCAAGACGAATTTTCTCGCGTTAACCCGGACGGTATTAGTCCTGTTCAATGTCTTACCGATGTTGTTTGTGCTGGCCCTCTGGATGAATTTGCTGCGCGAGTATTCGTCGTCGACATTTACGCGATTCTTTCTGCTCGCAACGGCCGCATTGGGAACATTGATTTCACCATTTCTGCTGACACTCAGCAATCACGCCCCGGCAGCGATCGGAATGTTCGTCTCACTGTACGGCATACTGCGAATTCATTCGGCGAGTCGAAATCAACAACAAACGCACGGAGCATGGTTCGCCATCGTTGGCTTTTCAGCGGCGTGGACCTGTTGTCTCGAACTCCCCGCTGCGATTTGGGGCCTGTGGTCTTTTATCTGGCTCGCGAAACTCGACTCTCGCCGCACGTGTGTGTGGTACATCCCTGCGGCCCTTGTTCCCTTGGGATTTTTCTTCGCGACGAACATCATCTGCACCGGAGACATCAAACCATTTTATCTGTCGTACGGAACCGAAAAATATGTCTTCGAGGCCGACGGCATTCCCAGCTATTGGGCCGACCCGAAAGGGCTCGATACTAATGCGGATTCGTTCGGCGTCTATCTGATACATTGCCTCGTCGGACATCATGGCATTTTTTCGTTAACACCGGTGTTCCTGCTGATGATCCCCGGGTGGCTATTCGCCATCAGAAAGTCGACTAACGACGACACTCTAAAACCACTGATTCAGACCGGCGGAGTCATTACGCTGATCGTACTCGCGTTTTATCTCACCCGATTCGACAACTACAATTACGGCGGCAACAGCGTGGCACTGCGCTGGCTGTTGTGGCTGATCCCTTTCTGGTTGGTCACGCTGATTCCTGTGCTCGACACCTTCGGAGATCGACGCAGGTTCCAGATTTTTGCGACGATCTTGCTCACGGTTTCGACATATTCGGCATGGTCAGCGTGGCCGAACCCGTGGCAGCATCCGTGGTTGTTCACGCTGATGGACGACGCCGGCTGGCTCGATCAATACCGTGAAGTTCCACCGCTGTTCGAGAAGCCGTTGACGTCGTGGATTCGCTCGCTCCCCAACGTCACTGACGAGAAATCACCCCCGTGGATCGAACTCACTTCGGTGACGCCGCGCGGAACAATCGTCAAACGAAAATTAACCGGACACGGCACAACGCAGATCAACGGCGAGCCGTTGTATCATCTCGAAATTCACGATTCGTCGTTATCGGGGACGTTGCGAGAACAGAATTTCTACATCGATATCGCATCGTTCGAACGGGGTGATCCCCCCGACAAATTCATAGTGTGGCCGGAAGGAAGCGACCTCTCGCGGCCACGTAAAATGCAAATGGCCTATTTCCAGGGTTTGCCGCATTCTCGGACTTTTCGTCCCGGCCTGATTAGCTATCTCAAATTACCCGCACCGATCAACGGCGTGCGCACGCAGCGTGCCGCCTCGCAAGTCGACCTCAAATACAACAATGGGACAGCCCGGCGATTTCGCTGCGATCTCTGGCTCGCCGACGAGATTCCCTTTGGCATCGCCCAGATCGAGACGACCGTCTCCGACCCACGACGCGGCGACATTCTGCTGAAAGAACGCTGGACCGTCACCGCCACCAGTTTAAAGTCGCCTGAGAAGAATCCTTAACGTCAAATCCCCTTTCGAAGCCGTGCGCCCCTTACGTATAATGAACGGGTCACTGGAAAGGGAACCTGGTATGTGCTTTCGTAAACAGACTTTCGGTTTGTGTTTAATATCCGGCGTCATCGTCTTCGCTGTTCTTCCGCGCGACGGAGACGTCGCCGAGACCCCGAAATCCTCTCAACAACCCTCCTCCGAGAATTCTCAGACGGACATTGTCTTCACCGACGACGATCTCGAATTCTTCGAGAAAAAAGTCCGACCAATTCTGGTCGAACGCTGTCACAAATGTCACGGCGATACCGAGCCCAAAGGTGAATTACAGCTCACCTCGCGCAATACTATCCTTAAGGGGGGAGAGAGCGGCATCGCCGTCGTCCCCGGCGACGGCGATAACAGCGAGTTGATCAAGGCGATCAACTACGACGCCGACAGTTTTCAAATGCCGCCGAAAGGAAAACTTCCAGACGACGAAATCGCCGTGCTGACGGAGTGGGTCAACCGCAAATTACCCTGGACGAAATCAGAAACAACAACCGCTGCCGACGGGACCGGCAAACCCCCGGCGATTTCCTTCGAGGATCGTGCGAAACAATGGCCGTTTTCCCCGCTCGATGGCGAGTCCCCCCCAGCACCTGGCAACTCGTCGTGGGGAGAGAACATCATCGATGCCTACATTCTCTCAAAACTCGACGAGGCCGATCTCGCACCTGCCCCCCGTGCTGACAAGCGGACCTGGCTGCGACGTGCGACATTCGATCTCATCGGCCTCCCTCCCACACCGGAAGAAATCGAGGCCTTCGTCGCCGACGATTCGCCCGATGCCTACGAGAAAGTCATTGATCGGTTACTCGCCTCACCGTATTACGGCGAACGCTGGGGTCGTCATTGGCTCGATCTCGTCCGTTATGCCGAATCGATGGGCCACGAATTCGACTTCGACATTCTCTACGCCTGGCGCTATCGAGATTATGTGATCCGCGCGCTCAACGACGACCTGCCGTACGATCGATTCGTTATCGAACATCTGGCGGGCGACCTGGTCGAATCGCCCCGCCGCGACCCGGTCACCGGCGAGAACGAATCGATCAAAGCAACTGGTTTTTTCTGGCTGGGACAGGGAAAACATTCCCCGGTCGACATCCGCGCCGAAGAATGCGACGTCGTCGATAACCAGATCGATGTCATTTCGAAGACGTTTTTAGGGCTCACGGTGGCGTGTGCTCGCTGTCACGATCACAAGTTCGACCCGATCGGAGCCGCCGACTATTACGCCCTCGCCGGTTACCTCCAAAGCTCACGGCAGCAATGGGTCGATGTGTCGGATCAAGAGCAAAAAGAGCAAATTGCCGAAGAGATAATGACCATCAAGCAATCGATGGCGACCAAGATCGTCGATCAATGGCATGCCACAACCGACGACGGCCGCATCGCTCAGGTGCTGCTCGACGTCGTACCGCTGCTGCAGATTGACCTGAATGAACACAGTCCGTTTCCCGAGCCGCGACTCGAAGGGGAATCGCTCAAAATCCATGCCGTTACTGGTGGCGAAGCCCGCACGCAGCAGATGGAATCGTTGGGCAAAGGGAAATGGAGCGACGATAAACATCTCTGGTGGACCGACGGCGTCGTCGGCAGCATGCTGACGGTCAACATTCCCGTCGAAACGGATGGCGACTATCGCATCTACGCCGCTTTCACAAAAGCCCACGATTACGGCATCATCAAGATTTTGCTTGACGGCCTTCCCATCGGCGAACCGATCGATCTGTACGATCCCAAGGTGATTACTACCGGCCCGATTTCGCTCGGCGATCACCAATGGAAAGCCGGCGATCATCGGCTGACCTTCGAAATCACCGGCAGTAACGAGAAAGCCGTCCCCTCGTTTATGGTCGGTCTCGATTACGTCGCCCTCGTCTCAGCGACCGATGAAGCGAATGCCGAGGAACGCCGTAATCGGCTCGCTCTTGCCGATCCGCAGCTCGTCGAGCTGGCACAAACGATCAAAGCCCGATCGGTAAGCGACGACGCCGGTCTGCTTCATGTGTGGGATGTCCTGGGACAGGAGAACTCTGATGATGCATTCATCAAACGGAAGACAGAACTTCGCCATCAATTGATCACCCTTCGAGACCGGGTACGTTCGCAGATCGAACCGCAGCCCGAATGGACGACGTTCGATTCCGACGCCGCGTTCGAACAATGGAGGGGTACGGGAATGGCGTTCTGGGCGGGACCATTGAAGAGCGGCAACTTGTTGATATCGGACAACGGAACCGGCCTCTCGGTCGACGTCGTGACGAAATCCTGTCTGCACAGCGGAATGATCAGCAACAGTTATGAAGGATTTGTCCGTTCGCCGACGTTTTCCATCGAACGCAAATACATCGACTACCGAGTCCGTCGCACCGGGGGATTGCCGAATCCCGGCCGGGCGAACAAGAACGGCAACATCAGCCTGATCGTCGACGGGTTTCAGATCATTCGCAACCCTCTGTGGGGTAATCTGACGTTCGTTGTCCCCAACGACGGCCAATGGCATTGGCATCGCCAAGACGTCGGTAAGCACATCGGCGCGTCAGCCTACATTGAAATCGGCGACGAAGACGACGGCTACATTGAAGTCTCCGACATTCGCTTCACCGACGGCGAGCAGGCCCCGACCCCGCCGAATGAACTGTTGATCGAACTCCTCGCTGACGATGCGATTACCACCCCGCAACAACTCGCTGCCGCTTACGAATACGTGATACAAGTCTCCTTTGACGCCTTCATCACAGATCGAATCGGCGGCGAGCCGATCGATGCCGATCGCGCGGAGTTTTTGCGACTGCTGGCAGATATTTCACCCGCGCCGATTTCAGCCGATGCGCAAGCGCAACTCGCGCGCTTCGAGCAGCGTATTTCCCCGCCACTCTGGGCGCTCGCCACGACCGACGGCGATTCTGAGAACGAACACGTCCTCATCCGTGGCAATCACACCAAACCCGGTGAACTCGTCGAGCGGCGGTTTCTTGAGGTTTTCGATTACACCGACGCTCCTCACGACAGGACCGCCATACTTGACGTCGACGCTATGACTCCCCGCACCGATAGCGGCCGTCTCGAACTCATCGAAACGATGATCGACGATGCCGGCCCCCTCGTCGCCCGCGTGATCGTCAATCGCCTCTGGCAACATCATTTCGGCGAAGGGATCGTCTCCTCCCCCGACAATTTCGGGGCACTCGGCTCGCCGCCGAGTCATCCCGAATTGCTCGATGCGCTCGCCCGCGAACTCATTGCGCACGACTGGTCGCTCAAGCATATTCACCGGATGATCGTCAGCTCGGCGACGTATCGCATGACAAGTCAGTCGACCGATCTCACCGCTGAAGAACGCGATCCCAATAATCGCCTGCTACACCGGATGAACGTGAAGCGATTGGAAGGCGAACCGCTTCGCGATGCGATGCTGGCATTATCGGGCCGGCTCAATTCGCAGATGTACGGGCCAAGCGTCATGCCGTATCTCACCCCGTTTATGGAAGGACGTGGTCGGCCGGGTCAATCGGGGCCGCTCGACGGCGATGGCCGGCGCAGCATTTATATCGGCGTTCGCCGCAACTTCCTCTCGCCGATGTTTCTGGCGTTCGACCTGCCGACCCCTCTCTCGACGATGGGAAAACGGAGCACCTCGAACGTCCCGGCTCAGGCCCTCACGCTGATGAACAACCCCTTCGTCTGGGAACAATCGCAACACTGGTCACAGCGTCTGGAAGAAGCGAAGCCCCTCGATGCCGACCGGCGCATCGACCGCATGTACCTCGAAGCCTTCGCTCGCCCGCCGACCAACGAAGAACGGCAAATCGCCCTGTCGTTTTTAGAATCGTCCGACGGAAGCGACCTGGCACACCTGCTGATGAATTTAAAAGAGTTTGTGTTTATACCGTAACAAAATGACGAATGACGAAGGCCTAATGACTAGAACTGGTTTCATAACCCGGTTGGCGACGGAATAATCATCCAAATTGTCCGGAATTATCCGCCGTCCAGAGTGTTATGAAACTGCTTGTAACGAAATCCCAATTCCCAATGAACTCAAGAAACATTTGCAGCTAAACCATTGGGCATTCGTCATTAGGCCTTAGTCATTCCCCCAAGGGGCAATCATGCGTTGTAACAACTTCCTCCCTACGCCGCTTTCCCGCCGCGAGATGCTTTCTCAAGCCGCGTGCGGATTCGGTTCGCTGGCTTTCGCCGCCTTAGGAGCCGAGCAACTGCGCGCCGACGAAACCCGGCTCGATCCCTTCGCGCCGCGCGAAACGCACTTTGCTCCCAAAGCGAAAAGCGTCATCTTCCTTTATATGGATGGCGGCCCGGCGCACATGGATACCTTCGATCCCAAGCCGCAGCTCGATAAAGAGCATGGGCAACCCTTCAAAATGAAGGTCCAGCCGACGCAGTTCGATAACATCGGCAACGTGCTCAAATCGCACTGGAAGTTTCAGCAGCACGGCGAGAGCGGCATCCCCGTCAGCGAGCTGTTTCCGCATCTTGCGAAATGCGTCGACTCGATGTGCATGATCCACTCGATGACTTCCGCTTTCTCCGAACATACCAACGCCAACTACTTCCTGCATACCGGCCACGGTTTGCAGGGACGTCCTTCAATGGGAGCCTGGGCCGCGTACGGATTGGGTTCTGAATGCCGCGATCTGCCGGGGTTCATCGTGCTCAACGGCGGATTGATTCCCCCCGGCGGACTCGATTGTTTTCACAGCGGTTTTCTGCCGGCGTCGTATCAGGGATCGGTTTTCAAGAGCGGCAATGCCCCCGTTGCCGATATCTCTCCGCTCGAAAAAACCTCCGAGGCGCAGCGGCGTAAGTTCGAATTCATGCGGCAGCTCGATCGACTCGGTTGGGCGGGCCGCGGCGAACATGCCGAGATCGAAGCGGCGATTGCCAACTACGAACTCGCCGCGCAGATGCAGCTTGCGGTTCCCGAGATCATGCACATCGACCAGGAAAGCAAAGCGACCCAAGAGATGTACGGGTTGTTCGATGAATTTCCGCAGACCCGCATCTATGCCCAGCAATGTCTCGTCGCCCGCCGGCTGGTCGAACGCGGCGTGCGGTTCATCGAACTGACGTGCCCCAATCCCGAAGCCGATCGCTGGGATCAGCACAGCGGACTGAAAGTCGGCCACGAACGGAACGCCAAAGCGGTCGACCAACCGATCGCCGCGCTGCTCACCGATCTTGCGAGCCGAGGTCTGCTCGACGAAACGCTGGTCGTGTTTTCGGGCGAATTCGGCCGCACGCCGATGGCACAGGGAACCGACGGACGCGATCACAATCCGTTCGGCTTTACGGTCTGGATGGCCGGCGGCGGCGTCAAACCGGGTTTCCGTTTCGGCGCGACCGACGAATACGGTTACTACGCCATCGAGAACAAGCAAGAAATGCACGACCTGCACGCCACGATTTTGCACCTGATGGGAATCGACCACACGCAGCTCACCTACCGCTTCAGCAGCCGCGACATGCGCTTGACCGATGTGCATGGGCACGTGATGCACGAGATTGTCGCGTGAGACAAAGAGCGGCGGTTTACCCCGCAGCTCTTTGTTAAGACGACTCCAACAGTCGTTGTGCGGTGACGTAGAACGACAGGCCGTCGTCGTTTTGCAACAATTCGGCGATTGCCTTGCCGCCGTGGAATTGGTATCCGTTAAGCTCTTTCTCATCGAGCGACGCGAGCCGGTCAGCGATGTCGGCGATGCGATGCGGCAGTCGACTGAAATAGACGGCGAATTCCGAACGCCAATACTTCCGATAGAACGGCCGGCACAACCAGAGATTGAGATTTGCAATGACATAGAACCACCCGCCGGCCAGAGCGGTAATGGCCACCAGAGCGATTACATCCAAGATTGCCAACAGCCATTCCTGTTGAAGGAACAGGTGTTTGAAGGCTCGCACGGCGAAATATCCGAACGAACCGAATATTGCCATCGCCCCTCCGACGATGACGATAAGACTGACGAGCAGAAAGTTGACCTGAAAACCGTGGGCCTGTCCCTCCCGCATCAATCGCGACGCCAGGCCCTGCACGCTCTTCCTCGACGGTTCGCTCTCGACGTCGCGGCGGTGTTTGCCGTGCCGTTCCATCACTTAGGATGTGATCCACTGCCAGACGACCAACACGTGCTGAGGCAGCTTTTCGGTGACGGGAAACTCCTTGAACAACTCGCTGCTGTTGGCCGTGAGCCTCATCTGACATTCAAAAAACTTGCGATCGGCTTCCGGTTCGTCCAACATGCAGTAATCGACGATCGTCCGGTCGATCAGGGCTCTCATGCGGCCGCCGTCCTTCAAGAACTCTGAGCGGTGGGCGGCGTATGCCTTGAAGAACTCCAGCATGTCGAGTTCGAACGCCGCCGAATACGAGAGCTGGTCGTGGCATTCTTCGATACGCTCGAACGCGGCTTCGATCCACTTCGCATCGGCTTTGAACAACGCTCCCTTTAGGATGTGGAGGTAGAATGTCATTTGATGGTCGACCCGGCAGTCGGTGAACCGCGACTCGCACGCTTCGAGCGTGTCGCGAAACGTCGCGAACGGCGCCGATCGCAACAGCCTGTCCCACAAACACTCGGTGAGATAGTAGAACCGGTCGCTCGGCACGACCTCGGCGGTCTTCAGCAACAATTGTCGCACGTATCCGAACGGAGGCTGCGAGTAAAAGTAGTCGCGCAGCAGATGAAATAGCCCCTGTTCGTTGGGATGTGCCTTCAGTCCCGCGAGCAACCAGCGAACGAACGAGGTCGGGTCGTCGCCAACGACATCAGAGAGCAAGGCTAACGCGAAGTAGTCGTACGGAGATTTGAACTGCCGGTTTCGCAGTTCGATGTACAATATCTTTGGACCTTCGTTCGCCAACCGCTCGCGCAGCGTCTGGTGCTCGACCGCGGGCAGCTCGACCGGCTTCGCGTTCGCACGTGGGTCATCCGGCACGAGATCCGGCGTTGCAGATTCCTTCCAGTTGAACCGCACGATGTCGATCGGAAGGGACCGGTGGACTTGCCCGTACCGCAACTCGTTGCTGAGTTCTTCGTAGGCGTCGCGAATTCGCTGGAATTCGGCGGGAAATTTCTCGGGCTTAAACCGACGGATGTAGGCGTTGTAACTGCGCTTGAGATCCTTCAGGTCATAGCCGTCATTCAACTCGAAGAAGGCTTGAGGATCGTGCGGCAGGAGTTCCCAACGGGGGTCGGCATTGGTGCTCAATTCGTCTCCTAAGCAATTTCCCTGAGCACCCGATGCGCTGTCGCGTAAACGCACATTGCAGTGTCGCTGCGCAAGTAAACCGCGATTTCCTCAGCGCCGTCGACGATCCTCCCTTTTACCTTCGTGTCTTTCATACTCTCCAGATAATTGGCAACATCTTCGATCGGGTAAGAGTATCGGCGGAAATAGTGCTCCAATTCGCGGCGCCAATGGTGTCTGTAGACTGGCGTGCAGAGCCAGAGTTCGGAACCGGTAATGGCAACGAACCAAACCAGTGTCGCGATAATGGCGATTCCAAGAGCGCATAAATCTCCAACGGCCCACAGCCACGCCGAACGGAAGAAGAGATTAGCGATCACTTGATAACCAAAGTATGCAAACGAGGCGACCAATGCAAAGAGACCACCCCACCCAATAAAAATCTTAAAATTAAAGCGATTTGACTGAAGTCTGGCATTATCGCTCGCTTGTATCAGCCGAAGTGTGAGTTGCCGAACGCTGCGATCGAATCCTTTCTTTCGGTTCCGCCGCACGCGTTTGCCAGAGCGTGCGACTACATCCGCTGCAATGTGATTCCAAACCGGAATCACATACTCCTCCTTGAAGCCCGGCGGATCGAATTCCGCCATCAATTGGCGAGAGCATTCGGCGATTTTCGTCTGGCAGTCGAGGAAGTCGACATCGGCCTCCGCGGTATCAAGAGTGCAATGGTTTACGATCACACGGTCGATTAGGGTTCGCATCGGACCACCGCTTTCCAGAAATTCCGCTCGGCGGTCGAGATAGGTCTTATAGAAATCCAAAATATCCAATTCGGATCTCGCGGAAGGCGATAGCTGGTCGTGGCATTCCTCGAGCCGGCGATACATCTCCGCAATCCATTCGGCGTCGGCTCTGAACATCGCCGTCTTAAGTATGTGAACGTAGAACGTCATCTGGTGCCTGACCTGGCAGTCCCTCAGTTGAGACTCGCATACTTCGAGGGTTTTTCGAAACGGAGCGAATGCGACCAAACGCAGCAGTCTGTCCCATACTCGTTCGGTCAGGTAATAAAACCGGTCGTTGTGTACGACTTTGACAGTGGAAATCAGCAGTTCACGAAGGTCAACATTAGGCGAATCGCTTTGAAAGCGCTCGCGCAGGAGTAGAAACAATGCCGGTTCGTGCGGATACTTTTCGAGTCCTGCCAGCAACCATCCCACGAAAGAGAACGACGTAGGTTCGATGAAGTCCGATAAAACTGCCAGCGAGTAATAATCCTTCGGGGATTTTGGATCACGCGTTCGTAGTTCGTCATACAACCGCTTCTGCGCCTTGGTGTCCAGACTCTTTAGCAATTCCGCGCCGCTGACGAAGTTCGACTCGATGGCCTCCAGGTTCTGGTAACCGTGCAATTGTTGACTTCCGCTCGTACCGATCCAGTCGCAACGCGGCGCGGCAATAGATCGGGGCTTGAGGATCTCGCCGTACCGCAAGGCGTTATTGAGTTCTTCGTAGGCGTCGCGAATTCGCTGGAATTCGGCGGGATATTTCTCGGGTTTGAAGCGGCGGATGTGGGCGTTGTAGCTGCGCTTGAGATCCTTCAAGTCATAGCCGTCGCTCAACCCGAAAAAGGCTTGAGGATCGTGCGGCAGGAGTTCCCAACGAAGCTCGGGCGCTGAACTCATAACGACTCGCAAAGAGACTTGAACGAAAAAATGTTTATCTATAACAACGACATCACGGCCCGCATTACGGACATAAACAGGATGACCATCAGAAGTTTCAGCCCGCCGGCGACGATCGGAGATTGCACTTGCGGTTGCGTGGGGCGGCGATGTTTTTGGGTCATCTGCGCGAGCCAGTCCCGTTCCAAAGCGGCGAGCGCGGGAAATTTCTGTTGAACCAGCCGCGCAGCGCGGCGAATTTCGCGCGACGAGCGGCGCCAGGATCCTTCACGGGCATCGGTTAAAGCCGAGTGTCTCATCTGCACGACTTTGCCGGGGGGAGCGATCGCAATCGCGCGAAAGGCGTCGAGGAATTCCGGAAAGCAGTGCGGATGACTGGCCAGCTTCTGAAACGACTCCCAACGCTCCGCCACCCCCTTCATGCAATCGACGGCAACCGCGAGCTCGGGAAACTCGTCGACATTCAATTCGTCAAGCCGCCGATTCAATTCGTCGCGATCGAAGTTCCAGAACTGGTTGCGCAGGGCGTCGACGCGTTGCGACGTCAATTCGAGGCGTTCGGCCGCGGTCCCTTCGTCAGCGATGACGGGCGCCGACCCGTCGGCGAGCAAGTACGCTTTGCGGTAGGCGAGCAGCTTCTTGGAATCGTTGATCGGGTTCATTTTAAAAACCGACCGCAGGTAGGCGGTGTCGCGTTTCGACGTCGTCACGGCGTCTCCTCCTGGGTTTCGTCCTCATAGACGAACCCCAGCGTCGAGAGCAACGTGAGCAGTCCAGTCCGCGACTGCTCGAACCATTCTCGATCACCCGAATTCATCGCCTGCTCGAATTGATCGATGCCCGATTCCAATTCGTCGCGCTGGAACGACGCCACTTCACCGACCACTCGTTCGGCAAACAGAACCAGATGCCGATTACGCATCTCGTCGCGCGGATAGAATTTCAAACCCTGCATCCGGCGAAGCGCTTTTTCGATTTCGGCCTTCGACAGCGTGCCGGCGTTTTGCGTAAGCACCGCGGCGAACTTCTTCCCGGTCTGAGGCACGAACGCCTCGACTTCCAAAATACCGTTGAGGTCATACGTGAACCGGATCTGAATGGGCTGTCCCGACGGACCGGGAGGAATGCCCGAGACCTGCAATTCGCCGAGCTTTAGATTGCCCTCCACTTTGCGCGATTCTCCCTGGAAAACCCGCACGAGCACCTCGCGCTGGTTCGGAGCGATGGTCGAAACGATCTGCTCGCGCGAAACGGGAATGGTTGTGTTGCGATGGATGATCGGCAAGAAGTATCCCGTCATCTGGTGCTGCCCGAACTCCTTGACGATCTCGACGCCGAGCGTGAATGGGCAGACGTCGGTCATCACCATGTCGTCGACGGCGCGGTCGTCGCTGATCAATGCCGCCTGCACCGCGGCCCCCAGCGCCACGACGTAATCGGGATCGTACGTGCAGAGCGGCTCGACGCCGAAGAAGGTTTTCACATAATTACGGACGGCGTTCATCCGCGTGGCGCCGCCGACCAGAATCACATTTTGAAATTCGCCGGTTTCCCGCCGCGAGTCGCGCACCGCCTTCGCGATCGGCCGGGCGAGACGTTTCACGAGCGGATCGATCAGCGTGTCGAATTGCTTTTGCGTCACCCGCAAGATCTCGGGATCGTCGCCGATGTCCCCGTTCAGATCGGGCATGCGAATCGTCGCTTCGCTTTCAACGGCCAGCCGGCGTTTCGCCGCTTCGCATTCGGACCGCAGGCGTGCGACCAGTTGCGGATGACGCATCTCCGCCGTTTCGAGATTGAGTTTCTGGCTCTCCAGAGCCCACGCCGTCAATCGATTGGTGAAGTCTTCGCCGCCGAGGAAACTTTCGCCCGCGGTGGAAATAATTTCCAGCGTCCCCTCGAAGACTTCCATCGCCGTTACGTCGAAGGTGCCACCGCCGAGATCGATCACGATGAAATACTTCTCGGCCTGGCGGTCGTGAAATCCATATTTGAGCGCGGCGGCCGTCGGCTCATTGATGATGCGACGCACATTCAGCCCAGCGAGTTCTCCGGCGAGGCGAGTCGCCTTTCGCTGATTGTCGTTGAAGTACGCAGGAACGGTGATGACGGCATCGCGAACCGCTTTGCCGAGATACGCCTCGGCATCTTGCTTGAGCGACTTTAGCACCAGGCTCGACAGCTCCGGTGCCGAGAATTCGCGACCGCCAATCTGGACGCGGCGGTTCGTCCCCATCAACCGCTTGAAGGCCGCCATGCAGCGGTCCGGTTGCACGACGGCCAACTCTTTTGCGGCGGCGCCGACGAGGATTTCGTCGGCGGCGGTCACGCCGATCACCGAAGGGGTCAGGAGTTGACCGATCGCATTAGGAATCAGTTTCGGCTGACCGTCCTCAAAGATGGCGCACAACGAGTTTGTCGTGCCCAGATCGATGCCGATAAAGGGAGCCATAAAATTCAGCCTGGAAGAAGAAGCGAAGTCACGAACCGAAGAAACCATCATAATTCGACTGCGGGACATTGTCAGCAATGAGCGTCAAGTTTTACCCCCGCACCATCGCCGAAGTCGACCTAATTCCGGGGCACTTGGCGGGGTGGCTCAGACAATCTGAGAAAGTTGGATTTGGTTTTGGGTGGTACAGACGCCATTGCGTCTGTATTGCGCAGCAACAAGAAGCTGTGAATCCGGCATCAGGAAGGGTTCCTCATTTCGGATGGAACCCGATTGACAAGCGTCTTGTGCCAAGGCACTCAGACGGAGGACCGTCTGAGCCACCCCGCATAACCCCGTTCGCATCCAATGCCTTCATCCGACTTCTCCCCAATTCGTAACCCTCAATCGATCTTTTCTGACTCCTCACTGGTGCGGTGCATGTCATCCGCGGCGGCATGTTCGGTGGTAATGCATACGTATGCCGGAGTTCGTTCCGCCATGCCGGATATGAACTGTTCCGCGACCGTTATCATGGCTTTCGAAGTGTGCGGGGAATCAACGCTTGAATCCCGACCAAAAAACTATTCCAACATCTCTGTCGATCGATTATATTTCCCGCGCAGCGTCGCTTTGAAAAAACAGAGCCGGGTGGCGCCTTGGTTTGGAAAACAGAAGGGTTGTATCCGCCGAATTCTGTGGGATCGGTCGTAGTCTGTGCGGATTGAGAGTTGATCGCGACGAGATTGCTGTGTCGCATCGACTTTCCGCGAGGCCGATCGCCGTCGCGTTTTCGCTTTCCCTGCTGGTTTTCCTCTCCGGGCTTCTCCCGATGACGAGAGGGATCTCGATGTCGGAAACAAATCCATCGAATACCGTCGGCGTCGATCGACGAAGCTTCCTTAAACGCGCTTCGGTTGCCGTGTGCGGAGTCGGGGGTGTCGCAGCCGCCTGTGCGTCGCTCGCGGCGTGGAGTTTATCGTCGGCAAAACGGCGTCTGCCGACGATCGTGCTTATCACACTCGACACGACGCGGGCCGATCATCTGGGATGCTACGGGTATCCTCGGCCGACGAGTCCGCACCTCGACCGCTTCGCTGCCGAATCGCTCGTGTTCGAACAGGCGATTTCCTCAGCAACGTGGACGTTGCCGGCGCATGTCTCGCTGTTCACGGGAAAATTCACCGCCAGCCACGGTGTCTGCAAGGCACTCGACGGCGAACTCGACCTGGAGATTCCTCAGTACGGTCCTGAGGCGGTGAATCATTATCGTTCGCGGTCGATCGCCGCTGACGAGCGGATGCTGGCAGAGTTTCTCAGCGACGCCGGTTATGCGACGGCTGCCATCGTGGCTGGTCCGTGGATGAAGCGAGTCTTCGGACTCGATCGCGGGTTCGACATGTACGACGACGAGAACATCGAAACGGTCAACGCGCGTCCCGCTGAAGAAGTCACCGACCGCGCGTTACATTTAATGTCGATACAGGCGGAGCAGCCGCAGTTTCTGTTCCTCAATTATTTTGATCCTCATTTTCCCTACGCACCGCCAAGCGAATTCATACAGCGACTGACGAACAGCGATTCGAGTTTCGTGTCGGACGATATTTCTCCAGGCTTACAGCAGCGGATCGACCGGTACGATGCAGAGATAATGTACCTCGATCATCATCTCGGCCGTCTGTTCGAGGGAATGCGCTCGCAAGGCCTGTTCGACGTGGCACTGATCGTCGTGACCGGCGATCACGGAGAAATGCTCGGCGAACATGGCGTGTTCGGACACCCGGGGGTAGTGTATCAAGAGGCGGTGCACGTACCGCTGATCGTCAAGCAGCCAAGACGTTATCGCGAGGTCGGCCGGCGATCGGGATGGACGCAGTTGATCGACGTGTTTCCGTTCCTGCTTGACGCCGCAGAAATCGACGTTCCAGAAAAGATTCAAGGAACCGGGTTTGCTACCGTCGATCACCCGATCGTGATCGAAAGCCGGACACTGCCTGGCATCAACGAGGGGGGTGACTGGTTCGCTCTGATTGACGGAGATATGAAATTCGTCTGGAGCAGCGAAGGGAACCACATGCTCTTCGATCTCCGTCGCGATCCCCGCGAACACGACAATTTGTTCGCGAACAACCCGGAGAAATCGCGAGGGCTGGACGACGCCTTGCATAAATATCTAGCGAGCCTGCCGGTCCCCGGTCCGCAAACGGTCGCTCCCGTCGACCGGCAAACCCATGCACTACTCAAAAGCCTGGGCTACCTGCGGTGATCGGCGTCATTTCGCGTCGGCTGTTGCTCCTCGGATGAACGCCAGCAGCGAACTGCCGGTTTCGTTCCAGGTCGCCTCGCCTGTCAGGTCGTGTGGGAGTTCCAGGGTGATTGTTGGAATCTGGCGGTCGACTCCCGCCCAGGAACCGAAGCTGCCGGGGGTCGGGTAACCGATCGATTTCAGGACCGGATAACCGTTGTGCTGTGCCATCAGTTCGGCAACCTCTTCACCGGGGCCGTCGTAGTTATTGCCGTGGCGTCCGCGAGAAATGGCGTGGATGGAAATGATGCGGGCGGGGCTGAGCAGTTCGACCCCCTTGATGATCGCCTGCGTTTCGGGTTCGCTGGAGTGCTCCTTTCCTCCGAAATAGCGGCCGGGCTTTCCGAGAGCCCAGTTACGCGCGGGAAAGTTGCGATTCACGTCGACCTCGTGCCGATTCGTCCGGCGATTGAGAGCGAAACCGTCGGGATTGGCAACGGCGATGATGCCGACTGCTTTCCCCCGGTAATGTTCGGGTTCGGCATCGAGTGCGTTTAACAGATGATGAATAAGTTCAACGCTGTTCCCTTCATCGCCGTGAATGCCCGCGAAGATCAGGACCGGATCGGGACCGGTACCGAAGAGTTGCAACACGATGGGGATTCCCTTCACCGAGTAGCCGAGAACCAGCGTATCACGATCGCTTCGGCGATCGAAGCGTGGAACCGGTTCGGGGGAGGGAATCGGCGGAGCGGGCGTCACAAACAACTGATCGGACGGGGGACGATTCCAGATCAGACCGCCGGCCGACATGCCGGGAGTCAGTTTTCCGCGATTTCGAGCGTATTCCCAGGGATCTTCGGGATCGTAATTAAACGGCCGGATGAAGATCTCATGTTCGGCACGAACCGTCTCGGCTGCAATCGTTACGATGTCATCTCCTGCCGCGGGGAAGGGGACTAACGCCGCCAAGAGCAGCCAGGTACCCAGACCGGCGAGCATGATGGCACGAGACTGACACCGAACCCAGCGGTCGAAATTCCTGACCCTCATGAGACAGCTCCCGAATCGGGGTCGATTCCCCTGAAATTGAACATTCCCTCGCCGTAATCGATTCTGGACAGTCACCCTCTGTGGGGATATGATTGTTAAGGCGAGTCGTAAATCATATCAAAGTCGCCGGCACCTGAATTTTTGCACATTTTTTCACGCACATTGCCCCGACAAAACCGGTTAAATGAAGTGCCCGTCACTTTGTCATGACAGTTCGCGTTCTACCAACCGATTCTTAGAACTGGTTTCATAACCCGGTTGGCGAAGGAAGAATCGTCCAAATTGTCCGGAATTACCCGCCGTCCAGAGGGTTATGAAACTGTTTGTAGTCATGAATCCAGTTCTAGTAAGTTCCTCGACAATTGTCGAGACGTTGGCCATATCGAGGTTCATTGATGACAACTAAGAACAGAAACGGCTTGATCATATCGGCTGCGGTTCACTTGATCGCGGTGATTGCCCTGTCACTGCTGCACCACGCAGTGGCCAACACCGAAGAATTGTATCAGATCGAGTCGGTGATCGCCGATGATCAGCGCGAGTTCGAAGAAATTCAGCAGGAACTCGACACACAAACCGAAATCGCCGAGACGTTGAACTTCGTCGCGGGAAGCGTCTCGTCGACGAATGTTGGATCGGCGGGAGGGGGAGCCCTCGGTGCCGATGCCGGGGCTTCGGCTCTCGAGAAAATCGAAGCCTCGGATGCGATGAGCGAACCGGAACTCGATGTCGCCGTCGGGTTCGCAGAACTGCCGGCGGGCGACGTGCTCAGTAATGATCTGGGGGCGGGGGAAGTCTCTGGTGAAGTGGGAGCACTCGTGGAAGGTTACGGTGCCGCACTCGACCGGCTGACGCAAGAACTGATTCGCCTGATGCGCAAAGAACCGTTGCTCGTCGTCTGGTTGTTCGACGAATCTGAAAGCATGAAGGACGATCAAGCCGAACTCAAACAGCGCATCTACCGCGTCTACGAAGAACTGCGGCTTGTCAGCGATTCCGATACCGGTGACAAGGGACCGAAACGCAAGAGAAAACTTTCCGACTTGCCGCTCGTCACGGCGATTACCAGTTTCGGGCAGGATTTTCATATCCACACCAAAGAACCGACCAACGACGAAAAAGTGTTAATGGCCGCCATCGACGGCATTCCCATCGATAGGACCGGCGTCGAGAACACCAATGCGGCGGTCATTTCGGTGGTCAATCAGTATCGTAAGCTGGCGCAAGGTTCCGATCGAAAACTGGTGATCGTGCTTGTGAGCGACGAATCGGGAGACGACGGTGAAGCGTTGCTCGAAGACGCCGTACATGCGGTGAAGCAGATGAAGGCGCCCGTCTATATCATGGGACGCGAGTCGGTGTTCGGGACGTTGTACGCATACATCCGGTGGATTCATCCCGATTACGGCTCGTTGCACTATTTGCCGATTCGCCGCGGCCCCGAGACGCCGTTTGCCGAATTGTTGCAGTTCGACGGTTTCCGCAATCGCCGGGATGCTCAGATGAGCGGTTTCGGTCCGTACGATCAGGTGCGATTGGCACGGGACTCCGGGGGGATATTTTTTCAACTCCCTCACGAAGAGCAGAATTTGAACGATTTCGCAGAACAAAAAGAGAACGTTCTGGTGATGCGCGAGTATCTTCCGAGTCTCGATGCACGGCGGAAATATGTCGAAGAACGCGACCGTTCGCCGTTTCGCCAGGCGGTCTGGAAAGTGATCGTGATGCTCAACCCCTACGATCCCGCCCATGCGGAAATCACTGTTCCGACGGAGGGTGTCTTCAGCCGCGACCCGGCGTCGTATCAACCCGCGATCGGACAGCGGATTCAGAGATGTCTGTTTACGCTCGGGGTGCTCAACATCGCCCAGCAGGAACTGGAAGGGGTCAAATCATTGCGTGCCAAAGAACGGTCGGTGCGGTGGCGTGCCAATTTTGACCTGATGTACGCACAGCTTTACGCCTACCGTCTGCGTCTTTTCGAATACGCGCTCGGTCTCGATCAGAATGCCAAAGCGCTCGCCACCTATGAATTCGCCAATGAAAAAGCGGATGCGTGGTACGTCGGCATCGGAGCGCCGGGATTGATCTATCCCGACGAAGTTCAAGCCAAGGCGCTGAAGATAACCAAAGCAGACATCGAGACCACCCACAAAAAAGCAGAGGAATTGCTGAACTTCGTGATCAAGTCGCACCCGAACACGTCGTGGGCTCAGCGGGCACAATGGGAATTCACCCGCAACTTCGGCGTAAATTTCGCCGAATACGAAACGCCCCCTCCTGTCCCGCGACCGGTAGTTGCCAATCCGGTGCCGATTCCGAATTTGTGAGAAGGCCCAGCGTGTCTCGAATGAATTCGCGACGCGCCGATGAATCGGGTGGAAAGAAACAGCTGCCGTTTAGCAGCCTGTTGACAATGAGGGATAATCAAATCATGTGTGCCACAGGTGGCTTCTCCACCCGTGTTTTTCTGATGCCACACAACCACACTGCCGGACAAGCCGGCAGTGCCACCCATTTTTCAACGGACTGTTAGACGTCGAAGTATTCCGAAATGCGATTGGTGGAAGAGAAGGGAAGAACCGCTTCTTCCGCCGACCAGTCGAGCCGGTACTGCATCAGATACGCGTCCTCGGTCGTATCCTGAAAATGATTGCGTAAGACGTTCTGAGCGCGAAACCCCTGACTCTTGAAAAAGAGCTGGGCGGGAAGATTCGTCTCGCGAACTTCAAGCACAATTTCTTTGCGACGCTGTTGCGAGAGTTTGTCGATCACGCGCTGCACCATTTGCGCGCCGATCCCAATTCGCTGAGCGGCAGGAGAAACCGCGAAATTCAGAATCTGAATTCGCGACTTGTGCAACTCGTAAATCATAAAACCGGCGACCTGCCGATTGTACTCGGCGACCATGCCGATACAGTTGCGTTGACGCAGACAGCAGAGAAACTCTTCTTCAGACCAGGCGAATTCGAAATTCGCCCGCTCGATTTCCAAAACTTCCAGCATGTCTCGACGAATCAACCAGCGAATCTGAACTTTTACGTCCTGCTGTCGGGCCTGTCCGAAACTCATGTGGGCCTCCCTGCCACGTCATAACGGTTCGTATGATACCGGCGACCTCAATACCGCCGATGGCCTTACCTGATACTTCCGAAATCGCTTGTCCAAATACATTGAAACCGGTGTCTGCGTGCAGGCAACGGCTCACGTTTTGTCAACGACAATCACTATGCGATAAGTCATTACTTTTTGCATTATTCCCGAATGGGAAACTGCGAATCCCTGCAGAATGAATGGCGTCTGATTTTGATTTGTATCAGATAGGGGCGGAAGATAACACATCTTCGACCGGGGGAAAAGATGAATTTTTCAGGAAAATTTCAACCGGCAGTAACGTCGATTTTGCCGTAAAATTAGTCCTTCGACACCGATCGAAGCCCGTCGCGTCATGGTTGTTTCGCATTTGGATTATCTCATGTCGTTTTGCAATTCGCGATGTTACAACCTGACCGACGATGTTTCATTCCATCAAGACAGCACTTGTCGTATCGTTGCCTTATGAAAAATTCGGTTGACGACAACGTACGCTGATTGTCAGACTTTGCGCTGCTATATTCCGAACGGTTTCCCTCACATGAGTTGTACCGATGCGATACGGATCAAACATCGACCCGCCGAATCGATTTGAAGCGGTACACCGCGAACTCGATTTCGAGCATGTGGAATGGGACCAGGAGTATCTCGACTCATCAATTCGTCGGCAGGTCGAATATATCGCCGATGCATCGAGATCGGTGATCTCCGAAAACAACTCGCCCGACGTGCCGTTTCGCTACAGTCTTAATCCGTATCGTGGCTGTCAGCATGGGTGCGCCTATTGCTATGCACGAAATACGCACGAATACCTCGGTTACAATGCCGGGCTCGATTTCGAGACGAAGATTATTGTGAAGTACGAAGCCCCTCTGCTGTTTCGTGAATTTTTGTCGCGTCCATCGTGGCAGCCCCAGGAGATCGCGTTTTCCGGTGTCACCGATTGCTATCAACCCGCCGAACGGGAGTTTCAACTGACGCGCGGTTGTCTGGAGGTCGCACTTGAATACCGCCAGCCGATCGGCATCGTCACCAAGAATGCGCTTGTCGTGCGCGATCTCGATCTCTTGAGCGATCTCGCGGCACAGCGGCTGGTTCATGTCAACATCTCGGTGACGACACTCGATGCCGAACTCGCGCGAACGATGGAACCACGCACCAGCACTCCTGCGGCGCGATTGCGTGCGATCGAAATGCTCTCACAACGGGGAATACCGACGCGGATCATGGTCGCGCCGGTGATTCCCGGATTGAACGACCCCGAAATCCCCGCGATTCTCTCCGCAGGAAAAGAAGCGGGAGCCACGGCAGCGGCGTACATTCTGTTGCGACTGCCACTGACCGTCGAACCGGTGTTTCGCGAATGGCTCGAACGAACGGAGCCACTGAAAGCGCAGAAAATTGAATCGTTGATTCGCGACACCCGGTCGGGATACTTGAATCGATCGGAATGGGGAGCACGCATGACCGGCACGGGAAACATCGCCGAACATGTGAAAAACGTCTTTCAGATTTTCTCGCGAAAACTGGGACTGCACGAAGCGCTGCCGGATTATGATGTCAGCCGGTTTCACCCGCCGACGCCTCGCGGCGGGCAACTTCGTCTGTTTTAGGACGATGCTGTCGGTTTGAGTCTCATGTGCTCACTCATAATCCCACTTCATCACCCAGGGATCGTCGGTCGCCTCCTGAAATGTTTTCAGTTTCGCCTGATACGCTTTCAAGACGTCGGCATACGTTGCCTCGCTCGCCAGATTCGTCGTTTCGTGCGGGTCTTCGTCGATGCGATAGAGTTCGAACTCGGGCCGATGTATGTAGTCGTGTACGGTGCATCGCCCATACGGTGCTTCGAGACCGATTTCGTACTGCGCCTGCCAGGAAGGGGCCGCCCATAAGTCGGAGGCGAATGGGAAGGGGAGGGGATGCGCGATGTTCCAGATCAATTTCCATTCGCGGTCGCGGACAACGCGCATCGGATAATACATCTGAATCTCGTGAAACGTATGCGAGGCATACACGACATCCCAATCTTTGGGTTCTGCCTCATGCAAAATCGGCAGGATCGACCGTCCCTGCAATCGATACGGTTCGGGAATTTTTGTCGGAGCGTTTTTCCGATCGCTCGCTGTCATATTAAGTTCAGCGGTTTGAGTTTCACCCTCGAACAACCCGGCCCAATCGAGAACGGTCGGAACGATGTCGACGATACTGACCATCGCCTGGTTGTCGGTTCCCTGTTGTTTCATGTCGGGATTTCGCAAGATGAATGGCACACGAAGGCCCCCTTCGTAGACCGTCGTTTTCGCGCCGGCGAAGGCCATGCCATGATCGGACGTAAACAGAAACAGCGTCTGGTCCCATTGGCCGGTCTCTTTGAGAATCTGTACCAGCCGGCCTAGCCCCTGGTCGATCCGCGAAATCGATTGATAATACTGGGCCAGTTCGGCCCGGGTGGATTGCGTTTCCGGAAGAAACGGCGGCACGATCACATCAGCCGGTTCGTAGAGAATCTCTTCAACGAAAGGATACGATTCGCTGTTCGGCTTGTTGCCGAACCGATTGGGACGATACGGCAAATCTTCGGCGATGTTTCCGCTGCGATGCGGATCGGCGGTCGCGAAATACAGAAAGAACGGCTGTTCGCCCGATTGTTCGATCCACTCGCGGCAGTTCTCGGCCATCTCGACCGGACTGCGGCTACTTCCCGGCAGCTTCGTCTCGAAATAATAAACCTCTTCGGGTGCATTGTGATGTTTGCCGATGCGCGCAGTGCGATATCCCGCGCGCGACAAAATGACCGGTAACGACTGCACCCACGGAAAGCTGGAGAACTTGTGATACGAATGCTGATGCCCGTAATGGCCGTTGGCATGGTTGTGCAACCCCGTCAACACGACCGATCGACTGGCGCTGCAACTCGCCGTCGTGCAGAACGCATAGGGAAAGCGTACCCCCTCGGTAGCCAGCGCATCCATATGTGGCGTTTTGATCGCCGTGTTTCCGTAACAGCCAAGGTCGGGGCTTTGGTCATCGGTGATGAAGATCACGACGTTGCGTGGTGGAGTTTTAGAGTCATCGGCGGCGAAAAGCGGCGACAGCGACGCGGCGATGAGAACGAATCCCGTCACCTGTAGCGACGCAATCCCTCGGGGCACAAACGCGTGCATCTGATATTCCTCCGTTGTTTGAGACTCGATGCCGGTTGACGGCAATCAATGATATCAGGATTCAGGAGGGGATGCAGGGATTACAGCCGTTTCGCTCGGCAACGATTTCAGCCAGGCGATCGCCTGCGGAATACCGGCAGAGATCATGGGCTCGTAATGACCGCCCCCATGCGCATATATGACGCACGAGACGTTTTGATTACCCGCAATCTTCAATTCTCCCGCGAGTGATTGACTTACGGAGTAAGTCACAACCGGATCATCTGCCGCATGAAAGAGAAAAATCGGGCAGCTCATATAAAACCGATGCGACCGGGGCGATCCTCGTTCTGCAAATTGGGTCAGACCCGGCATCGCCGCATCCACTCCTGACTGACTTAGAAACTCTCTTAAGTGGTGTTTGATATCGGTCTCGGCGGCAAATGAGATGACCCCCTTGACGCGCGGTTCGTGTGCTGCCATTAACAACGATAATGTTCCCGCAGAACTGTGACCGGCGACATACAATCGCTCGGGACTAACTTGCGGAACTTTTCGCAAAACGAACTCAATGGCATTCCTGGCATTGATGACGCCGCCAAAGGCCCGGCTAAAATCACGAAAGGCAACTTGAAAATCTTGAAGAGTAGCCTGTTCTCTATCGGCAATCGGACCATCCAAAGAAAATGTCACGACGGCAAAACCCGCTTCGACATAAGGGAGATGTTCCGGGCTTAATTCGCCATCGAATTCGTCGATAGCGCTTCCTGAAACGAGATTCGTCCCCGCCGGGCCGACAAAGACACAGCCGAGCGCCCCGGTCGCGTGGTCCCCTGTCGGCATCATCAGGCGCAACGACGTGTGGGCACCCGGCAGTGTTGTCTGCTCTGCCGACGCCGGCATCGCTCGAGCATTGTACACGGCAATTCCGGGATAGTTCGGTGCCGAGACCGCTTCGAGATCCGAAAAATTCGGTATATCGATCATCTCGGTCGGCAAACGACCCGCGAGCTCGTTGATGGCGTATTCACGATTTGCAAAACGGCGATAGGGAATAAAGGGATGAAACGAATAGGGTTGCTCGTTCGTGAGTGAACGGGCTCCCGATGACGCGGCACCGGCACTCTTGCGGACATCGGCCAAGCCACCATTCATCGCCGGAGCCTCTCCGATGGGGGCAGCCTCGTCACCACCCGAACCGGAGAACAGAAGCATCATCGCGAGCAGGAGCAGGCCTCCCACACCAACCGACCAATACAGCGTCTGCTGATTTTTTCTCTTTTTCTTTTTTTGTTTTGACGAACCGGTCAGTTTTGACGAACCGGCCTTGCGAGTCGAGTTGGAACGCCGACGGGGTGCTTCGTCGAGATCCTCCTCTTCGTAATCTTGAGGAGCAGCTTTCTCGCGGGAGGGAACTTTGACAAGGGCATCGCAATCCTTGCAGCGAAATGTTCGTCCGGCGTGGGTCTCTTGAAATGTGTATTTTCGCTGACAACCGCCACAAATCGCTTGAATGGCCATCTTCCTTCGGGCTCCGCGATGACGAATGAATCTCGTGTCGACCAAGTACAATTTGAACACCATTATTTGATATCCGGCGTACTTCATCGTGTCCAGCATGCCGAGGCCATTTTCCTATCACCGGTCTTAACTCGCGTAACGACGTGCCGATCGATTTCAGGCAAGTCGCACGAGTCTACACCTCGGCGGACTTCTCATCAGATGAACGGATTCTTACACTGGTATGCAACGTCGGGTGATGAACGACCGGACGTGGTCACCATACTAAATTCGCGAAAAGGAGTCCTCAGCGTGATTTCACGAAAACCGATAACCGCATTCCTCGCCGGCCTGTTTACCTGCGCCGCGTTGACGTCCGTTGTCAGTCAATCTTTGACAGCAAACGCACATAACGCCGATCAACGGCAACTGGCTCAGGCCGATGAATCAGAAGACGGCGGCCCGCTCGATATCACCACGCTCTCGGACGACGAAATCCTGTCGAAGTGGAAAGCCCTGATCGATCGCCGTCAGGAAATCGCGGGGAAACTGGTCGAATACGAACTGGAATTCAAAAAGGCCGATCTCGAAGGAAAAAAGTCGATTCAGAAGAAATACACCAATCTGATCAAAGAATTCGAACAAAAAGTTCGTCCGGATCTCGTGGCACTGGCGATCAAAGTCGCGGAACTCGATCCTGACGATTCTGAAGCGATCAATATCGCGCTGGCGTTAGCCTGGGAGAAGAACGAATATCAGAAAGTCGCCGATTGGGCTCAAAAACTGTATGACGCCGGTCAAAAGTCGAAGGCCGTGCTCAATTACGGAGGGGTTGCGAACTTCGCGTTGCACAATTTTGAGACGGCCAAGACGTGGCTCGACGAAGCCAACACCGAACTGCTGCTCGATCCGAATCTGGGGGAACGCTATCTCGGCGACGCCGCCGATTACATCGAATTCTGGAAAGAAGAACAGGCGATTCGCGAGAACGAGGCGAATGCCCCCGAAGGGGAACAGAACCCGCAAGTCCTCTTTAAGACCAATAAAGGAGACATTCTGATCGAACTCTTCGAGAACGAAGCGCCGAACACCGTCGCCAACTACATCAGTCTGATCGAGTCAAAAACATATGACGGCATCCGGTTTCACCGTGTGATTCCCAATTTCATGGTCCAGGGGGGCGATCCTAACTCTAAAGATGCCGATCCGAACAACGACGGTTCAGGAGGCCCCGGCTATACGATCCCGTGCGAATGTTACGCCGAGAATTCCCGCCGGCATTTCGCCGGTTCGCTAAGCATGGCTCATCGCGGCAAAGACACCGGCGGTTCGCAATTCTTCATCACCCATCTGCCGACGCCGCATCTGAACGTCAACCGCGAAGAGGAATCGGGGCACACGGTCTTCGGCCGCGTTGTAGAAGGACTGGATGTCGTCCGGCAGATTGAAAAGAACGACGAGATTATCGAAGCCACCGTTGTGCGCAAGCGGGATCACGAATACAAGCTGACGACGACTGCCGAAGAGTGAGCGTTCGTGCCGCTCGTGGAGTTTGTGGTCGATCCGATGTGATAAAACCACAACCAGCGAAAATTCACGCGAACATGTCGGCAAGCGCCGAACGACAAACGCAAAATGACGCACACGGTGTGACGGGCCGTTCCGACGCGAGGGCCCGTCACACCGTGTCGGTTTTGCGTTTTTTTCGTGGCCAATTTCGGAGGGAACACCGACTTTCTCGCAGCGAAGTTGACTTTGCGCGAATAATCGTGCAGTCTGGTTACGCGTTCGCAGCCACGACCGGCGACGAGGCCGGCCCGACGAATCCAAGATCGACACCTTGTAAACGGGAACACGCGAAATGTCGGACGGAATGCCGCAACAGGCCACAAGTCGCCGCTGGGGAATTTTGGCCGTATTGATGATGATGGTCTTTATGGCCCACTTCAATCGGCAGAGTATCACCGTCGCCGGCGATGAAGCTCTGAAAGGTGAATATGGTTTCTCGCCCGAACAGTTAGGGTATATCTACAGCACATTTTTGCTGACATACACGTTATTTATGACACCCGGAGGCTGGCTAGGGGATCGCATCGGTGCCGTCAAAACGCTAATGTTGATGGGTTTCGTGTTCGGAATTTTCGAGGCCCTTACCGGTGCCGTTTCGCTGTTTCCCACTCAGCATGGCGTGCTTATCGGTCTCGTCGTCGTTCGTTTATGCGCGGGTGTCAGCAGTTCTCCGTTGCATCCCAACGCCTCTCGCGTCGTTTCGCGCTGGATGATGCCTTACGAACAGCCGTTTGCGAATGGCATGGTTACGGCTTCGGCAATGTTCGGCATTTCCAGCACCTATTACCTTTTCGGATGGATGATCGATCGCTTTCATTGGCCGACGGCATTCGTCGTTACGGGATCTGTCGCATTTCTGCTGACCATCGTTTGGGCCGTGTTGGCCAGCGAACGCCCCGATGGCGATGTGGCGAGTTCTCCTCCGGTCGATGAAGCCGAAACCAACAAAACCGTCGACACCGGTGCGACACCTTCGACCTGGACGCTGCTCAAGAACCGCAATCTCGTCGCGCTGACGATCAGCTATGCTGCCGTCGGATATTTTCAATATCTGTTCTTTTACTGGATCGAACACTATTACAAGGATGTGCTGCACCTCGAAGAATATCGCACGTATTCGACGATCTCGTTGTTGTCGATGGCCGCGGGAATGCTGATCGGAGGGTACATCACGAAACATCTCGAGACGATGCGACTGCCGATCCCCGGATTGGCTCTGATTCCTGTCACGGGCCTGTTAGTGGCAGCGGCCTGTGTGTTGTTCGGCGGTTACTCCGAACACCGCTATCTGGTGTTGTTCTGGTTCATGCTGGCCTTAGGAGCGGTTGGCGCCTGTGAAGGGCCGATGTGGACGCTGGCCATTCGAATGGGAAGAAATTACGGGGGGACCGCCGGCGGAATTTTCAACACCGGCGGTAACCTTGGCGGCATCATCGCTCCTATTATGACACCCAGCATTGGTGAACGATACGGTTGGGACAAACCCCTCTGGATCGCCAGCGCGTTTTGCGTCATCGGTGCCTTGGCCTGGTACTGGATCGATACTAAAGAAAAACCAGACCTCGAAGAGGAATAGACGTCATCATGCCGAACGACATTCGTGCGACGCGCCGCGAACTCGCGGCCATCTTTCGCTGGTCGCATCGCCTCGGGTTGAGTGAAGGAATTTGCAACCATTATTCGTACATGGTCGACGAACGGCATTTTCTCATCAATCCATTCGGTGTGCACTGGTCGGAACTGAAGGCGACCGATCTGCTGCTTGTCAGCGAGACCGGCGATGTCGTCGAAGGGGCGGGTTCGGTCGAGTCAACCGCCTTGTTCATTCACTGGCGAATTCACGCGACGCTGCCGCAAGCCAAATGCGTGCTGCACACGCACATGCCGTATGCGACGGCTCTGACGTCGCTCGAGCAGGGCCGGCTGGAGATGTGCTGCCAGAATTCTCTGCGATTTTACAACGATGTCGCTTACGACGACGATTATCAGGGTCTGGCCCTCGACGCCGGAGAAGGGGACCGCATCTGCTCGAAAATGGGAGGAAAACGAATTCTGTTTCTTGCCAATCATGGCGTGGTGGTGGTCGGTCCCAACATCGGCGTCGCGTTCGATGACTTGTATTATCTCGAACGGGCCTGCACCGTGCAGGTGATCGCACAATCAACTCAGCAGCCGCTTAAAATCGTCGATGATGCCATTTGCCTGAAAACGTATACTCAGTTTGTCGAAGATCAATCGTTCGCCGCGAAACATCTCGATGCGATCCAGAGAATTCTTGATCGCGAATCGCCCGACTATGCCGACTGAAAGCCTCCCCAACTCTGTGGATCACAGATCATGAAGCTCATCAAAGACGCCGATGTTTCGCTCGCGCCGCTTGAGGGGAAGACCATCGCGATTCTGGGATACGGCAATCAAGGCCGGGCGCAGGCTCTCAATCTACGCGACAGCGGCTTCGACGTCATCGTCGGCAACCGCGACGACGACTATCGCCAGCTGGCGATTGACGAAGGCTTCTCGCCGATGAACCTCCCCCATGCGGCCGCCGCGGGAGACATTCTGCTCGTTCTTACGACCGACGAATGCATGCCCGAGATCTGGGAATCGCAAATTGCATCAGGCATCGCTTCGGGTAAGACGCTCTGCTGGGGAAGCGGCTACAATGTCGGATACGGATTGATTCATCCACCGAAAGAGGCGAACTGGATCATGATCGCCCCGATTATGCCGGGGAACGTCGTGCGCACGCGGTACGAGGCGGGGAGCGGAGTGATCGGCCAGTTCGCCGTCGAAAACGATGCAACCGGTACCGCGCACGAACTCACGTTGGCGCTGTGCAAGGGAATGGGGCTCACACGCGTCGGCGTCTTTGAATCGTCTTTTAAAGGAGAAGCCGAACTCAACCTCTACACCGAACAGGTCGTCTGGTCGGGGTTAGCGGCGTGGCTGGTCTTCTGCTTCGAACTGGCCGTCGAGCACGGGTATCCGCCGGAGCATGTGATCATGGTACTTTACGCCTCGACCGAAGCGTCGGAAATCATGAAGCTGATGGCTGAGTACGGCTTTTTCAAGCAGATGAAGTATCACTCGACAACCAGTCAATACGGCACGCTCACGCGGGCCGAGACGTTATTGACGGATGAAATCAAAGCCAAAGCGCGGAAATTTCTCAAAGACGACATTCAGCAGGGACGATTCGTAGACGAATGGACGCAAAACAGCACGACAGCCACGAAACGTCTGAGCGAACTCTGGAAAAAGTCGCTTGCACACCCGATGAGCATTGCTGAAGATCGAGTGATTCAAATGATTCGAGGAGCCGCGACGGTCGATCACCAGCCGCAGTCATCCGGCGACCAAGTATGACCTCCACGATAGATGTGGTACCCGCGAGTCCAGCGGTGATAATAGGTGTCGTTGAACGCCGGTCCTTCAGCCTTAACGCGATTCACCTGGCTTTTGTGAATGTTCAGAAAGCGGTTTTCTCGAATGTGATAACTGTCGACCTGCCGATCGCGAAACCAGCGTGATTGATTTTTGTAGGTATACTGTCCGCGAACCGGGTTGACCCCTTGCGAATACCCCTGTCCTTCGACCCAGGCATCGGTCGCCTGTGCACACGCCTGAGTTTCCAGCGAAGTGAAAACCGCCCCGATAAGTAAAAGACCCGCCGCATATCGGGCGATCGATTTCACCGTCGAGCGGAGAGAACAGGATGCCATGATCATATCTCCCTGAATTGAGATTTTCGAAATGTGTCCACGCATGACAAGAGGGAAGAATTACGCGACCCGCACAATCGAACTCCGTCGAAGTTTATCTCTGCAACAACTTGAGATTGACATCGACCTGCGAGCATCCCATGATACACGCAATCCTCGGGCGATCTGCCGGATCGTTCCCTGCCAGGGAGTATAATTGTTATGCTACGCCTTCAGCGGAAGACTTTACGAATTCGGAATGTTTGTCGCATCGCCGCGATCGCACTCTTCGCGCTCGGCAGCGGACCGGTCTGGTCGCAGAATCTGACGATCCAGCAACCGGTCGTCGAACAGTTTTCAGTCGGCACGACCGTCTCGGTTCCGGATCGCGGCGGCATCATCCTTGGCGGCGTTCATCGTGCCGGCGCGTCGCGGAAATCGTTCGGCTTTTCGCGGCCGGGAACCAACACCGGCACGTTTTCTCAAGGATCGAGCACCAGCGTCCACGTCTGGATTCACGATTTTGAAGAAATGGACCGTGCCGTTCTTGAAGCCGCCGAGTTGCAATCGTCACGATCGTCACACCTTCGCTACGGTGCTGTGTCACCTCTTCGTCCCGAAGTCGCTCACGCCGCCGCCGTGCTCAAGAAACGCCATGCCGAACATCGAGTGACTCCCCCCTCGTCGCGCTTGAATTCGTCTCGATACGAACCAGCGAAGGGATCTGTCGGACTGTCGCTGAAACGCCGGAAATGAATGTCGGCGACAACGATTCTCGCGTTCCGGACGGCCATCGACAGGGGGAATGAACTCGCGTTTACGCGGCTTCCTGTTCGATCGAAAACCGCGACCGAAGCGGAATCTTCGCGTAACGCTCGCCTCGAGTGTCGTACAAGAAGACGATGTTCTTGTCTGCCGCCCAGACAGCCGAGAGTTTGACGCTGCGGGGGCCATGTAATGTGAATTGTATGCCGCACAACTGGTTGGTGCGAAAGAGGGGAAGTTCAACCAGCAACGACTGTTCTTCGAGCAATTGCTCCTTATCACACAGCGCGGTGTGAATGTATCGGCGCAAGGCCTGCATCGAGTCGATCTGTTCAATCCCAACGCTCATAAGTGATCTCGTCTTGATCTCGGTCGCGTTTCGTGGTGTCAAAAAGGAAGCAGGAGCGGCGCTCTCCTCCGTGAAAGCGGCTCTCGTCCCTCTGATATCGGTCGAACAACACGGCTGCTGCCGATTCCCTTTGTCCGTCGGTGCGACACATGCCATGCGGGAAATCGGTCCGACAGCTACGCTGTGTCCGTCACGTCAAATCCGCACGGGTGCTCCATTCGGCCCAGGGATTCGGAATCACCACCGACGATTTCATTTTCCCTTCAAGTCATGCCAGTGGCCTCGATAACGGGCGTTAATTCGTAACGGTCGTAATGACTCTTCGCCTTAAAATCCGTCGATGCGCACGTTCGCAATCTTGGCGTTAACGAGTCCGATTGCAGCGATCCCAGGTCCGGCGCAAACTTCATCGCGCGGTATCTGTTCATCCTGAGTCAAATTTGCACGTCTCTAAGACTGGCAAGATCCACCGGTTTTCACGATGATCAGAGAGTGTTACCTCGATCCATTGCGATTCACATCTGTTGATGAAAAAGGAACCCGATTGTGCCGATTCTGACTGCCCAAACACTCGAACGATTTGCTCACGATTTACTTCTGGCCGGCGGGACCGATGCGACCGAAGCCACTGTCGTCTCGGCGAGTCTTGTGCAGTCAAATCTCCGGGGTCACGACTCTCACGGGGTGATGCGAATTCCGTTTTATCTCATGCGACTGAAAGAAGGGGCTCTGAAATCGGGAGCCCGCCTGACCGTCGTCCGGGAAACTCCCGCTGCGGTCGTCGGCGACGGGCACTGGGGGTTCGGCCAGGTGCTCGCTCAAGACTTGCTGAACCGTATTCTGGATAAAGCCGAGACGGTCGGCATCGCTTGCGGAACGCTGCGGCAATCGGCTCATATCGGCCGGCTGGGCGAATACGCCGAGACGGCTGCGGCTCGCGGACTCACGTCGATCATCTGTGCCAACACGCACGGGGCCGCACAACGGGTCGCCCCGGTCGGAGGAAAGCGACCCCGATTGGGAACCAACCCGCTCTGCATCGGTGTCCCCGGCGGCAAAGAAGGACCGTGTATTCTCGATTTCGGAACGAGCGCCACGGCGGAAGGAAAAGTCCGAGTCAAGCAGATCGCCGGTCAACAGGTTCCCCCCGGATGGCTGCTCGATCCCGAAGGAAAGCCGACGACCGATCCCAATCAGCTCTACGGCAATCCCCCGGGTTCAATTCTGCCGATGGGGGGAGATCAAGCGTATAAAGGCTTCGGTCTCGCCTATATGATCGAACTTCTTTGCGGCGGTTTTTCCGGCGGACCAGTCGTTCACGAAAATCCGCCCCCCCCGATGGGCAATTGCGCCGTCTTCATCGTGATGGATCCGAAACTCTTCGCCGGCAGTGATCATCTCGTCACTCAAACGCTGCAACTCGAAGGTTTTGTTCGCGGCACACCTCTCATCGACGGCGTGAAAAGCATCACGCTCCCCGGCGACCCCGAACGTCGCACGCTGGCGGACCGTGAAAAGTCCGGCATCCCGCTTGATGACGGCAACTGGGGGGCACTCACCAAACTCGCCGGTGAATTGAACGTGGCTCTCCCCTAATGTGATCATTGCAGGCGACGATTCGTTCGCATACAACAGATCTGAGATCGCTTCATCGACGAAACACCAACGAATCGGTTTCATAACCCCGATGACGACAGACGAACTCGACGTCACGAGGCTCAAGAAACGATTCATAGAAAATAAAGATCATGACGTCAGCCTATCACGGAATCTGGCCCGCGCTCATCACACCGATGAACGAGCACGGAAAACCGGCGTTATCAACCATCGAAAAACTGGTCGACCTGTTCGCCTCTCAGAAGCTCGGTGGACTTTACATTCTCGGTTCTACCGCGCAATGGCCGTTGTTGACGCTCGATGAACGCCGCGAAATCGCCGAGTGCGTCGTCAAGACGGCGCAGGGACGTCTCCCCGTGATCGTACATGTCGGTGCCGTAACCACCTCCGACGCCGAAGAACTCGCCCGCCATGCGAAGTCGATCGGAGCCGACGGGGTCTCCGCCGTTGCCCCGATTTACTACTCGTTCGGCCCCGATGTCGTCTTCGAACATTACCGACGCATCGGCACAGCGGCGGAATTGCCCCTGTATGTCTATCATCTCAGTTCGGTCAACCAACTCAAGATCGCGCCTCAAGATTATGCTCAGCGATTATTGTCGTTGCCGAATATCGCCGGGATGAAGATCACCGACGGCGATCTGTTTCAGTTCGGCTTGATCACAGCCCACACGCAGGGAAAGATGACACTTTTCAGCGGAGCCGACGAAGTGATGTGTCACGCTGCCATCAGTGGAGCGGTCGCCGCGATCGGATCGTTCTACAACCTCTTCGGCGTCGAATGTCAGGCGGCTCGCGCGAAATTCGTCGCGGGAGATGTCGAAGCCGGTTTGAAATTCATGCAAGCATTTCAACAGATGATCTCGGCCGTTCTCTCTTCCGGCTCGCTCTGGACGTTCTTCCGCGCAGCGATGCAGCGTCGGTTCGACGTCGATATCGGAAAACCGCGGGCACCGGTCGGCATGTGCGATAAACCGTGGGATGATGGCGACATCGACCGTTTGATTTCTCTTGTCACCCATGCCGCACCGAAATAATGACGTCACACACAACGATTGAAACATCCACATTTGACGATCACAGCAGGAATTCATCATGCTCACCAATCTTTCGACGGGACTGATCTACGCAAATCCTCAGGCGCATATCAAAAGCGAACATGCCTACTTTCCATCGGTTGTCTGCCTGCCGAGCGGCGAACTGATTGCGACCTATGCGGTGGGCGAGGCGTTTGAAGCAGCGAACGTGCGTCTACATGTCTCCCGCTCGACAGATCGGGGCGAGACATGGACGCATTGCGGACCGCTCAACACCGAACGAACCAGCGAAATGATTTCTGAGAGCGGTCGGATCAGCATCGACGAACAGGGGCAGCCGGTCGTGCTCTGGTATCTCTGCGATCGCCGCGAACATCCGAACGACGGTTTGTCGAATCCGGAAAATATGGGGTTCGTGCCGACGTCGTTTCATATTCTCCGTTCGATGGACGACGGCCACACCTGGACGATACCGCATCGGCTCGAACCGTCGGTGAAAGGTTGCGAATTCGAACTCTGTTCGCCGATCACGCCCCTCAACAACGGCACATGGCTGCTACCGACGTCGACCTGGAAATGCTGGGATGGTCGACTCGATCCCGGCTACAAAATGTTGGCCCTCGTCTCGCACGATAAAGGGGTTACGTGGCCCGAAGCGGTTCAACCGATGTCGCTGCCAGGACAATCGTTGATTTTCTGGGAATCGAAAATCGTCGAATTCGACGACGGTACGCTGCTCGCGCAGGCATGGACGCACAACTACGAAACGGGCAAGGATTCGCCGAACCATTATTCGTTGAGCAAAGACGCCGGTAAGACATGGTCGACGCCGCAATCGACGGGCTTGCTCGGTCAGACGATGACGCAGTTCGTACTCGACGACGGCCGAATGATCAACGTGTATCGTCGCATGGATGAAGCGGGATTGTGGGCGACCGTCTCACATCTTGACGGGGACCGCTGGATCAACGGCGAGACGGTTCCGCTGTGGGGTCAGAACGCCGCCGAACTGACGGGCAAACATTCCTCGATGGTCGATAACTTCCGCGTGCTGCGGTTCGGCGCCCCCTGCATCAATCGGCTCGACAACGGCGAAGTCTTCGTCGCCTTCTGGTGCTACGAAGATGCGAAATCGGTCATTCGCTGGTTCCGATTCGGGGTGGAATGAATTGGGGGTTGGGGGTTAGGGGTTGGGGATTAGGCAGAAAATCGTTGCTACTATTGTTCGGAGGATTTTGACGGTTCGATCTTTGCCAGGAGTGCGCTGTAGCCGCCGTCGGCGGGGTGGGTGGGAAGGAACAACTGCTCGCTCGTCAGCGTGACGTCGTCTCGCTTTCGTAACAGACGTTCGACGACATGTCGGTTTTCCTCCGGCTCGATGCTGCATGTCGAGTAAACGATGCGACCGCCGGGACGCACAAGATCGGTCGCAGCGGAGAGGAGTTGGAACTGAATTTCCGCCAGTTCACCGATCTCTTTGAGCTCCAATCGATCGCGAACTTCGAGCCGTTTGCCGATCACACCAGTGTTCGAGCAGGGGGCATCGATCAACACAGCGTCGAATTGCCGTTCCGCAAATTGTTCGACAAATCGCTTTCGCGATTTCGTCACGTCTCCGACAACTTTCGTTTCGATTATCGTCAGCCCCAGCCGTGCGGCATTTTGTACGACCGCTTCAAGCCGGCCTCTGGCGACATCGGTTGCGAGAATTGATCCCGAATCTTGCATCATCTCGGCGAGACACGTTGTTTTTGTTCCCGGCGCGGCACACAAATCGAGGACCGACTCTCCTGGTTGCGGCGCGAGCAGTCGGCAGGCCTGAAAGGCGGTCTCATCCTGCACCGTCCACCAGCCATCGTCGAATCGCGGAAGTTGCGTGACCGACGCCGCGGCTTCCAGACGGATGATTTCTTCACATGAACCGGGCAGGGCGGGGATGCCGGCGGCCTGCAACTCCTGCATCATCTGCTCGCGATTCGATCGCCGTCGATTGACCCGCAACGTCAGCAGAGCCGGGGTGTTGAACCAGAATCCCCAGCGAACAAGTTCGTCGAAATTTTCCCTGTTGCTCCAACGTTCAACGAGCCAGAACGGCAAACCGAACGCGGTCGCGATGTATTCCTGCGGTTGACGGTTCGGGTCGGGAAAGACCGGTCGTTCGAGCACCCGATACCTGCCGTCGAACAACGGCACATGCTGGGCCGACGGTTCGTTCCGTTCGTCGTCGGTCAGCAATCGCTGAACGCCGCGCAAAATACCGTTGAGAAATCCGCACCAACGGGGCTGACCGCAGGCCCGGGCAAGTTCGACCGTTTCGTGAACGGCGGCATGTGAGGGAATCGCACTTAAAAACACGAGTTGATAAATGCCGAGCTGTGCGAGAATTCTAAGCTCCGGCTCGATGCGATCGAGCGGTCGCGTCACGACCGCCGCAAGAATTGTTTCGAGCGTGCGTCGGCGACGACTTGTGCCGTGAATCAGCTCCCATGCCAGCCGGCGGTCGCGGTCGTCTAACGGACATTCCTCGGACCATTGTTCCCAGATCTGATGAGCGAAGAGCGATGTCGACTGCATTTCACACAGCACGCCGAAAGCCCAAGACCGTGCGGAGGGTGATCGCAGAAGAAACGGCGGAACGGTCGAACCCGATTTCGATTTCTCACGACGCATCAGGATACACCACACAGGCGTTCGAGATCGGCGAAGTAGTTCGGATAGGTTTTTTCGACGCACCTCGGGTTCGCTATCTGAATTCCGGCGTGACGCAGGCCGAGCAGCGAAAAGCTCATCGCCATGCGATGATCGTCGTACGTCTCGACGACAGCGGGGGTCACGACGGCGGGATGAATCAACAGCCCGTCGGGAAATTCTTCGACTTCCTGCCCCAGCCGTCGCAGTTCGGTCACCAAAGCCGAGACACGGTCGGTCTCTTTGTGCCGCATGTGGGCGACATTGCGAATGCGGGTCGGCCCGAGTGCCGATGTCGCCACGACCGCGAGCGTTTGTGCGGTGTCGCTGATTTCATTCATATCGATGTCGATGCCGTGCAACATTCCCCCGGTAACGGTGATTGCGTCGACATCCCAGTGCACTTCACAACCCATGCGTTCGAGCGCCTCGACGAATTTGACATCCCCCTGCAAGGCGACGCGCGACAGTCCCGGCACGGTGATCTGGCCTCCCGTCATGGCGGCGACGGCAAAAAAATAGCTCGCTGCCGATGCATCGGGTTCGATCTGGTAATCAACGGGATTGTAAACTCCCGGTTCGAACCGGAAGCGATTCGCATCGGCCCGATGGACGGGCATGCCGAATTGTTGCATCACGCCAAGCGTCATCTCGACGTACGGTTCAGAGACAAGTTCACCTTCGATCTGAATTTCAACCGGCTTCATCGCATACGGGGCGACCATCAGCATCGCACTGAGGAACTGGCTCGACAGATCGCTGCGGACGGTCGCTTTGCCTCCCGGTAATCCTTGTGCGACGACAACCACCGGAGGGCAATCGTTGTCCCGTTCGCAGCGGCAATCGGAGCCGAGTTGATTGAGCGTCGCCGTAAGATCGCCGATCGGCCGTTCGCGCATGCGTCCGTTGCCATCGAGTCGAAAACGTCCGTGAGCTAACGCGCACAACGCCGTGAGAAAGCGGATGCTGGTACCGCTGTTTTCGAGCCACAGCTCTGCCGAATTGATCGGAAAAGTACCGCCGCAACCATGCACGGTCATCGTCGAGGCCTCAACATCGCAATCGACTCTCAGACCGAGCCGACCAAGACTTTCGACCATCACGCGTGTATCTTGACTGTCCAAAACCCCCGTCAATCGCGACGTTCCCGCCGCGAGCGCCGAAACAATCAACGCCCGATTCGTCAGACTTTTCGACCCGGGAGGACGTATCGTCCCTCGGATCGGCTGAGAAACAGGATTTACGGTGTAAGGCTCGGTCATGTCACCATTCAACTCGACAAAAACAGAACGGGCTCATTCGCGACGGTATCCGATTGAATTATAGCCGACTTCAATCGACATGCACGCCTTTTGACGGATGAATTCGGCGAATTCGATTACAACTCGACCCCGAGATCAACTTCGGAGTTCGCCGAGCGGAGCGGGACTTCTTCGACGGGAACATGCCGATAGACGAGCGAACGGTGCAGAATTTCGCTGGCGGCGGGGGCCGCAATCACGCCGCCGTAATGGTCTTTTCCGACGGACGGTTCGTCGACAACGACCAGCACCAGAAGTTGAGGCCGACTGACGGGGGCACCGCAGATAAACGAGCTGACATGTTTTTCGTTCGAGTATTTGCCTGTCTTAAAATCGAACTTCTGGGCCGTCCCGGTCTTGCCGAAGACGGTGTAGTCGCTCATTTTCGCACGTCGTCCGGTACCTCGTTGAACCGTTTCGAACATCGGCTCTTCGATCACCCACCGAGCGATCGATTCGTCGACGACGTGCGATGAAATCTGGATTTCGCGAAGCGAGCTTTCATTCGAGTCTCCGGTCCAGCGAACCGTCGATTTGACATCCGCCTTAACGAGTTGCGGCGTCATCAACATCCCGCCGTTGGCGAGCGCCGAATGGGCGGCGATCATCTGCATCGGTGTCGTACCGAGTTCTTGCCCCATGGGAATCGAGCCGGTCGAATACGACGTCCAATCTTTTAACGGCCGAAGCAACCCGGGGAGTTCACCGGGGAGTTGAACTCCGGTCGGACGTCCCATTCCAAACGCGGCACACGCACGGTGCAGTTCGACATTGGTAAGCCGCTCGCCGATTTTCGCCATGCCGATGTTGCTCGAATTGACGAGCACGTCGGTCAGGCTGAGCAAACCGTATCGATGATGGTCGTGCAGCGTACGGCCTCCCATTTTGTACTCGCCCATTTCGCAGTCGAACATTTCGTCCTGACGAATCGCTCCGATCTGTAATCCCCAGGCGACCATCAGCGGTTTGAACGTCGAACCCGGTTCGTAAATGACGGTTAGTGCGCCGTTATTCCACGCATCGTCGGGAACCTGATCGGTGCGGTTCAGATCGAACGCCGGGCGCGAAGCCATCCCCCAGATTTCAAAAGTCTGCGGGTCCATCACCACGGCACAACATGATTTTGGTTTCCATTCTTCCATGAGGCGATCGAGCGCCTGCTCGGCAAACAATTGCACGACGGTATCAAGTGTGCTGACGACGTTTCGCCCTGCTTGCGGCACTTCTTCGATTTCTTCTCGCACTTCGATAACGCGGCCGTGGGCGTCGCGAATCAGCGATCTGCGGCCCGGTTGGCCCCGAAGCAGCGCATCGCACGATTCTTCCAGCCCTCCTCGACCGATTCCGTCGATGTCTCGCAGGCCGATCACATGGGCGGCAAGCGATTTTTGCGGATATCGTCGCAGATATTCGTCGCGAAAACCCCAAGACCCGGCGGGCAATTTGAGCTGACGAACTCGTTGGGCTTCGTCGTCATTCACGCGACGTTTGACCCACATAAAATGTTTGTCGCTATGATCGGCAAAACGTTTCAGCAACGCATCGGGTTCGATCTGCAGCGCGGAACCCAGATCGCGAGCGATCGCTTCGCGATCTGCGATTTTCTGCGGGATGACGTACACGCTCTGCACGCGAACCGACGTAGCAAGCACGCGTCCCTGGCGGTCGACGATGTCGCCGGGACGGGGAACCACTTCATCGAGAAACGACCACTGATCTTCGCCGCGGCGAGCGAGCGACGCTTGTTCCCACCATTGCAGCTGCACCAGCCTCCCCGCGAGCACCAGCCAGACCAGCACGAGACCGCTCGCGAGAAAACGCGAGCGGACCGAAGCGGTCAGAGGTTCATCTACGGGTGTGCGATTCATCACGGTCACGCGGGCCCACGATTATAACAACGGCAAGGCTTTGATCTGGGCGGTCTTCTTCGATTTCGATTTCGATTTCGACCTGGTTCCGCTTTTAGTCTTCGCGGGCGATTTTGATATATTCTCGGTACTGTCGTCGTCGGGAGGGAGCTGCTCGATCAGGCGTTGCGGCGCACCGAGTTGTTCGCATTCCCAGCGCAGCTTGGCTTTGTTCTCGACGAGGATTTCCGTTCGAAAATGCTGACGCGAAACCTCGCGACGGAGCGAGAGCGTTTCTTTTTCGAGCCCGACACCCACGAGCGCGATGAGAACTACCAGAATGATGCCGCTGGCAAATCGAAAATACATAGCCGATCTCGACTGTCGCTAAAACCGGGGGGTCACAAACGGCAACGGACAACCGGCAACGAACATCATCGAACCCCAGCCCGATGACTGCTACGTACCGTCATGCAAAAACCCGTTGCCTACCGGCTGTTATCGGGTCGAATACCCGTCTTTCACCAGAGCGACACTGCTGGCATCGGCAGGAAGTTGAAGCACGAGGCCGACCTGCAAGCTGTGCGGAGTTTGCAGAACCTGACGATTCAACTCATAAATCTGGCTCCACCGCGATGCCCGGCCGAGATGCGTCTTGGCAATATCCGATAATGTATCGGATTTGCCGATGCGGTAACTCGGCTGCCCCTGCGGACTCACGAAGAATCCCGCCGGTTGAACGCGATCTCCCTGATGATGGTGACCGCCGTGAACCGTCGTGGAAAACCCTGACTGTTGCACCGGTGCTGTGGATGATAACGTCGCGATCAGTTGGGGAAATTGGCGTTCGAGTTCCTGTTTCGGCGGAACGAAGACTTTCATTCCCGGCCGCATTTTCTGCGGATCGGGGATTCGTTCCTGATTGAATGCGGCCAGAGCGTTGAAATAACTGCCGGCGCCGTACACTTTCTTGGCGATCGACCAGAAACTGTCGTTCTGTTCGACAACATACACCTGCATATCTTTCATCAGACCGTGATGTTGACCATGGTCGTGATCGCGGTGACCTTCGTGAGGAAAGCGGCGCACATCACCAGGGGACGTCGTCGGCGAATGCGCGGTCGAATGGTGGTGATGTGACGGAACCGAATCGAGAATTTCGTCGTCGAGTGCTTCAGGAGCATCGTTGTCGAGTGAAACACTGGCCGCGTCGCGGTCCCATTGATCTTTTTTCCAGCGGTCATTATTCCACTTGTCACCCCCCCATCGATTGTCGGCCTGTCCGGAGGGTTTGACGTCGTTCAACAGTTCGTCGGCGCTGGTGTCGCGTCCCTCTTCGACTGTGAAATCATCGAATCCGGTCGAGGCCTGACCCGCATTCGGGGACGATGATCCGTTGTTACGATCGCGCGGCAACGGTTTCGGTGCATCGACAATGGGATTCCCTTTTTCGTCCAACGATGCCGACTTGCGATCGAACTTGCCGCCGCGCCTGCCGTAACGAGGAGTGAAGTCGTCGTCGGCCCAGTCGTCGAGATCGCTTTTGTCGGCGGTACCAACGTCTTCCAGATCGTCTTCAAGCGTCACAATCTCGGGTTTCGAGCTTTTATGATGGTGCCTGTGACCACGATGTTCCGATTCCAATTGTTCGAAGGGATCGCTATCCGGTTCTGTTTGTCCTTGCGGAACGCCCGATTCGTCGGTGGTGAGGTCATCATCAAAATCGAATTTCCCATTTCCCCTGCGGCCGTGACGCGAGTGGTCGTGATTTTGAGGGGATGGAGCTTCGGTCACGGCACCGGCCAACTCGACGGCGGGATCGAAATCGTCGACGTCCGATTTGGCGTGTCGATGAGAATGCCGGTCGTGTTTGTGTCCATCGCCCGGATTCCCGTCGTCGACCGGTGTCTCGTTGCTTTCGTCCGGAGGGGGAGCCTCGACGATCACCGTGTTGTTCTTGATATTCTGATAGACGAAATACCCGCCGATTCCGCACAGGACGGCGACGAGCAACAATCCGATTTTTGTTCCCAACGACATTTTCGATCTCCCTGCGGGCAGGCTCCAATCTGTCGATGAATCGGCGGGGGGACCGGACCGATCATCACCTGGTTCTGAACGGGATGAATTCACAGTTTGACGGCCCCCCTGATTTTCGCGGACCGGCTTCGGGGATTCATGCGAATTTCCGCCGGAGTGGCGGTGAGGGGTTTGGGAGTTAGACATGTCCATTGCTCACGATCACGAAATGCAGTTTTGACCATGCGGTCTTCGAGGGAATGAAAGCTGATAATGACGAGACGCCCCCCGGGCTTCAGCACCGAGGGAAAACTCTCCGTGAGTGATTTTTCCAATTGTTCGAGTTCGCGATTGACGGCGATTCGCAATGCCTGAAAGACCCGCGTCGCCGAATGCCGCCTCGCTTCGTGTTGAAATTTGGTCGGCACGCCGTGCAGAATCGCCTCGACGACCTCTTTCGCTGTCACGACCGTTTGCGTTTTCCGCAACCGGATCAGACAGGAGGCAATCTCGCGGCTGAATCGTTCTTCGCCATATTTCCATAACACATCGGCCAGTTCTTCTTCAGAAACGTGTTGCAAATACTGCCAGGCAGGCTCACCGAATTCGGTATCAAATCTCAGGTCCAACGGACCGGGACTGTCGAAGCGAAACCCTCGCGACTGATCTTCCAACTGATCGGACGAAAAACCGAGATCGAGCAAAATACCATCGACCTGTTGAATCTCCAGTTCCGCCAGATAGGCCGGCAGATTGGCATAACTTCCTTGATGAAATTCACAATTCTCTTGTGGTAGAACCGAACGGGCAATTTTCAACATCATAGGATCGCGATCGACGGCAATCAGCCGACCGGTCTCCCCTGTTTTTTTAATAATTTCTCGACTATGCCCCCCTGCGCCGACCGTTCCGTCGACGACAATTTCTCCGGGCTGAGGTGCCAGAAGCGCGAGCACTTCGGACAACATCACCGGAATGTGCACCGAAGGATGAAATCCTTCCACACCGGGGGCGTCATTCATGACAACAGATTTTGAAAGTGGAACATCAGGACGGGAATTGGCGAATGTCTTCGACGAATCGTAAGAACAAGAGACGTGAATTTCGTGAGGCAGCGTCAAGGAGAATCGAAGTCCGTCGATAGACCTCGTTTTGTAGAAATGACAATCACCTTTAAAGGGCTCGACAGGAAACAGCAACAGACTTCAGTCGAAATGTTAAAAAAACCGTGATTACAACAACGGGGTTGTACACGGTTAGGAAAATCTTGAAAAGACCAACTCGAAATGACTCAATTATTCGCCTCCGAAGACGTCCCTGTCCTCGTTAGAGGCGAATAATTGCAGCCGGATCACCATTGAACCAACTGTTCAGTCACTGTTGTCCTCCATGACAACGCTATCCGCAAAGCCCGGATGCCAGCGGATTTTCCTGAAATTCTAACTGTGAATCCAATCGTACAGATGTGTCTCTCGACGGCTCGTCGTCGCCGTCACCGACGGGGCAAGCCGGCGTCAGAGAATTCAACCCCGTGTTCGTTCCCGTTGCGAAATCGAAAAATCTCGCTATTCAAAGGCTCGCGACGCCATGTCATCAAATTGGGAGACCCGCGCCGACATAAATTGATTCCATGTTTCCGCGTTCCAGATTTCGGCATGGTCATGGACTCCCAGCAGCACTACTTCCCGCTGTAACTGAGCAAATTCAGCCAGTCGATCGGGGATGCGAATGCGTCCCTGTTGATCGACGTCTACTCGCTCGGCCTGAGCGTAAAACAATCTCAAATAACTTCGCACATCCTCACGCGTCGGCGACCGCTCGGAGAGTTTTCTGGCAAATTCTTCAAATCCTTCTGTCGAGTATACGCTCAGCGAACGATCGGTTCCGGGAGCGATATACAGCAATTTGACGTCTGGTACGCCGAAATCCTCTCGCAGTCGTTTTGGTACGGCAACCCGGCGTTTTACATCCAGACTCCGCTGATAAGTCCCGGTCAGGGGCATGGTCTTTGTTACGTTCTGCGACAAAACGGAAAGCTATTGAATCGTGTGGAGTTGGATGAAGACCGGCGGACCCGAGTCATCCTCCATTTTTCCCCACTGACAACCACAATGCCCCACTGTTTTATCAACTGGCCCCAAATCGTCAAGCATATTCCCACCGGTAACGACGAATTGGAGACGCCGACGAGACGTAGATCCAAGCCAGCGTTGGCTCTAACGATTTTGGAAAAATTTTGGCGTCCGTCAGCGGGAGCAGTTGTCGGGTGGGGAGGGGGGAGGGGAGCCGAGAAGTCGGCGGTACAGCTGGACGTATCCCTGCACAACAGCATCCCACGTAAAATGCTCTGTCACAAATACTTGCGACGTATCACCCACAGTTTCAGCGAGTTGCGAATCGGCTCTCAACCGTTGAATTTCTCGGGCCAGGGCATCGCTATCCCGCGGAGGAACAATGATTCCCGTTTGATCGGGAGAGATGAGTTCTCGGACCCCTTCCACATCGCTGGCAATGACCGGCAGTCCACTCGCCATCGCCTCGAGCACCACATTGGGCATCCCCTCCCACAACGACGGAAGGACGAGCAGCGAAGATGCCTTGAGAAACTCAGGTATCTGGTCGCTCCAGCCGACAAAATGGACAACGGAAGCGAGACCGAGTCGAGAGGCGTGCTCTTTTAACGTTGCATCCAGAGGCCCGTGACCGACGACGAGAAGATGGAGCGTGGGATCGGCGGGAGCCAGTTTCGCCAGCGCCTCGAATAGATATCGATGCCCTTTCTGTTCGTCGAGTCGTCCGATGCAGATCAACGGTTTGATTCCCGGCGAGATGCCGAACGATGAGACCTCCGCCGCGCGGGCCAGTCGAAAGCGGTCGACATCGACGCCGTTGGGAATCACCGTCAATTTCGACGAAGGAACTCCGGCCTGTTCGTGCGTGAAATCGAGAACCGACCGGCTGACGCAGACGTTCATCTCGACCCATCGCTGAGTCAGACGATCGATCCGCATCGGCCATCGCGATCGCCGCTCGGCGACACGAATGCCCGATACGATGTGGGGAACACCGGCAAAATGCCCGGCGATGCGTCCAAGAATATTGGCGTGAAACAAGAACGTCTGCAGCACTTGTGGCCGGCACGAACGCAGTTCCCGGATCAATTTCGTCACGATCCCGATGTTGATCTTACGACGGGCACCGAGGCAAACGACGGGTATTCCCGCCGCTTCCAGCGGGCCGACCATCTCACCCCGTCCGGAAAGGCAAATCACCGTCGGTGCCCATTCGTCCCGGTTCAGCCGTGTGACAATCTGCACCAAGGCCCGCTCGGCTCCGCCGGGGTCGAGCTCGGTGATACAAAAGGCAATCGGCACGGGCTGCATTACGAACTTTCACACATCGACAACGAAAACGGACAACCATCAGCAGCGGTCACTCTTAACGCCGCCTTCGACATTCCCTATCATAATCGTGCAGCGACATTTCGCCTCGTGATTATCATACGCGACATCGGGCGATTTTGTTGATTTGCATGCCGACTTTGAACATTTACCCCCACTGCGACGACGGTTCACCGATGAATTCTTCCGATGATGACCTTTCTTCGTACGATTATCTACTTCCGGAAGAACTGATCGCACGATACCCGCTGGAAAAACGCGATGCGTCGCGAATGCTAGTCGTTGATCGCTCACGACAGAAGATTTCGCATCAGCAGATCACCGACCTCCCCGCATGGCTCAACACCGGCGACCGGCTCATTCTCAACAACACGCGAGTTGTTCCCGCGCGCCTTGTCGGACACCGCGCGCAAACGGGGGGGGCCTGGGAAGGGCTGTTTCTCGGGGCGACGGAATCGGGATTATGGAAGATCATCGGTCAGACGCGCGGCCGGTTGCAGACCGGCGAGCAGATCGCCTTACATCCCCCGGAAGAACGATCGATCGCGAGCGGGGCGTTCTATCATTTGCGGCTCGAAGAGCGTCTCGATGCCGGCGTCTGGCTCGCTCGGCCCGAGACCAGCGACGATCCCTTCCGCACGCTCAATTGCTGGGGATCGGTACCGCTTCCTCCTTATCTCAAGCGGACCGATGTCGATCCACTCGATCGAGAACGGTATCAAACCGTGTATGCGGCTGTCCCCGGGGCGGTTGCTGCTCCGACGGCGGGATTGCATTTCACTCCCGATTTGCTGAATGCCTGCGAAGAAAAGGGGATCGCCCGTTCGAGCGTAACCCTGCATGTCGGCCTCGGCACATTTCGACCGATCGCCGTCGACAACCTGAGTCAGCACGAAATGCATACCGAATGGTGTGAATTGCCCGAGACGACCGCGAGCGAGATCCAAACGACGCAGAAAAACGGGGGGCGCGTGATTGCCGTGGGGACGACGTCGGTACGCACGCTCGAATCGATATGCGCCGGCGGTCCGTTGCGTTCGTGGGCCGGCGAAACCAATTTGTTCATCCGTCCCGGATTCGACTTTCGCTGTGTGCAGGGGCTATTGACGAATTTTCACCTTCCGAAATCGACGCTGTACGTCTTGGTATGCGCTTTTGCCGGAAGGAAACTCATCCACGAGGCGTACCAGCAGGCGATCGCCGAAAAATACCGCTTCTTCAGTTACGGCGATGCGATGCTGATCGTGTGATCGGCACGTGGCATATCCCGTTACAACCGATTCCATTGGCAGAACCGTTTTGACGCCCCTCGTCGGGCACGACGAATCGCACGAGTCTGGTCCAACAGTTCGCGAAGGTCGATCACTTTTTCAAAAATATCCTTTGACCTCGCCTCAACTGGCAAGTTAGGATATCTATAATAGGGTTCAACGAATTCGTAAAATGTGTTGATATTACACGCCAACCAGCGTTGACGATCATTTCTGAAAATATCTCTTTGTACGAAATCAGCCGAGTACGAAATCAGCCGATTTCTCTGCTGCGACAATAAACGAACTTGTGTTCAAATGAGGGGAATGAAGATGCCGAACCGTTTGGGTTGGACATGCACATTGGCGATTTGCGTATTGGGTCTCTGCGCGGTTCCCGCGAATGCACAAGGCAATCGCGCCAAACCGGTATTGATCGATTATTTTCGAGACATTCCTTCGCCGATTATTTCGTATGAATTAAACGGCAACCGGCAACTCGGTCAGGACACTGACAATATCACGAACAGTCACCACATCGCCCAGCAGCAAGTCCGGTTGGCGCTCAATTACCTGCTGACGAATCGCAGCACGATCATGAGCGGAAAAAGTCCGATCTACAATAAGTTCTTCGGCGACTTCTATAACACCGACCGCAACGAAAACCCGTTTCTCGGTTTATATCCCCAGACAACACGTGTGGCCGTGTTGGACCATAATCCCCTTACCTACAATTCTTCGAGATTCAATATTCAAAGTGGAGACTATCTGCAGTTTACAGGGAATCAAGGGAGCAACGTTCTAGATGTAGAAGCACTTATAACCGACGGAAGTCCGCAAAACGGAACCGTTGACAATCCATTTAGAAACTTGCGTGTTGGCGACTCAATCTTTATCGGCGACCTGCGTACGGGCGGTGAAATACATCGCATTCTGGAAATTATCGGCAACGATGACCAGGCGACCATTCGTCTAAGTGGAAATCTTACGCAGGATTTTGACGACGCGCAAGCCTACCATGTTCGCCGATATGAAGAACAACCTAATGCATCGCACTACAATCAGGTGGTCAATACGCTGGCCGCCATTCGCGATGCACTCGACGAAGACACCACGTACAACGGAACATTCAACCTGGCATCTTTCAACGACGTGTTTCAATCCGGCAGCGGAACTTTCCCCGGCCTGGACGAACTGGAACAGTATTTCGACCAGCCGATCGATCGCGCCTTCCGCCAGGATGGGTTTTCGCACTCCGACACCGACGCGCATCTGCAGAATATTCGCGATCGCCGGCTCGCTCTGACCTTGATGGCCCTGTTGTGGACATCGGACAACAGCAACATCGACAGCAACGGCAATACCATCGACGATTCTCTGCGGCCTTATTTTCATGACCTCATGACGATTTTTGGAGACTCGGATGATCCGAATTCTCAGAATGTCGGAATTTCATTTCTCCAGGAACTCGTCAGTTATGTCGGCAATTTCTTCGATCCCGACTTTATCGGATCGCCGAATCTGGTTCCGACCGAACTGCAGCAATGGCAGATGATCGTTCAATCGTTTGCCGAGTACGGTCCCGACCTGTCCGCCAATGACATTGCGGCGATTAATCTGATGAAATTCCAAGATGAATATTTCCCGGCCGGTTCGCCCTACTTCCTGGAGAATCGCGACGCCGGCAATTTTGCCAAATTCGCCGATTTGTTCAGCAATACCAGTGAAGGAGGTAAGATCGACCCGTTTACACTGGAACCGTTCGGCAAGCGAGCTGTTTCGGGCTTTGAGCCAATCGTCCCTGACACCGCCTATACATTAGATTTGACCGCTGACTCCTTCGGAAACGGGGTCGAAACTTTACAGTTCAACGAAAACGTGCTGCCGGAACAGTACCAACTGCTCAATACCGGGTTTTAATTTCACGACGAATGCCATCAAAAAGGAGTCGAAGAAACAACAGTTTCTTCGACTCCTTTTTTTATTGCCACAGCCTATCGCACAGACGTTGGCACGCTTGCGGATCGACTCTACTGTCCGGCGCTCACCGGAATATTCGCTTCGAGATACCGCCAGTTTTTGATGAACGAAATCAGATCAGCCATCTGCTGTTGATTAATATTCTTCTCCAAACCGACCGGCATCAGCGAAATGCCGTCGGAATGCAATTCGTCGATTTCCTCCCGTAACAAAGTGACGGTCTTACCTTCCGCCTGTTTCAGCGTCACCGACGTCGCCGTCTCGGCCGCCAGGATTCCGTTCAGAATCTTCCCTTCATTGGTAATAACCGTATAGCTGAAGTAGTTGTTATCGATCGCCCGGTTGGGGTCGAGAATATTCACGAGCAACGCCTCTTGCGTCGTCACGCGCGAGTCGGCGATATCGGGTGCGACATTGACCCCCAACTTGCCGATTCTATGGCAGGTCGTGCAATTCTTCGAAAAGATTTCACGCCCGCTGACGGCATCGGCTTTTAATTTCAACGCCGCCTGATAATCGTCGATCACTTTCTTGCGATCAGCGGGAGCCGACGCGGCAATAAGTTTTTGGGCCCGTTCTCGAATTTCGGCATCGCCCGAGTTACTGAGTTGTTTCGATTGCCCCTGATCGAGTTCGCGGATCGAGAATTCACCCGCTTCGACAGCGTCCAGCATTTGCTTCGTACGCCCGCTATTGGCCAGCAGGGTGCCGATGATGGCCCGACGAACGTTTGGGGGCTGCGACTTCAGTTTTCCCAACAGCAGCGGGGCGATCCCGGGATCGGCATATCGCGCGAGGCTTTCGATCGCGGCGAGCTGCATCGTCCGATTCGCTTCCTGCCGGGCCAACTCCATCAGAGCATCACCGGCGACGTCGAATCCGAACAATCTCAAAAACTGTAAGGCATCAAGTCGGACGGCATCGTCGATCGACTCGGCGGTCGCCAGTTGCACGCTCTGCCGACTGAGCAGCGGCAGTACGTCTTTCGTCGCTTCCGACTTCGATAACGCTTCAAAATTGGCAGCAATCGAACGGCCTTTGCGGGCCTGTCCGTTGGCCAGGCCGACGTATCCCTGCATGATCGTTCGCAGAACCGACTCTTCTTCGGCAGCGGACGTCTGCGTCGCATCGAGGGCAAGAGCCCACGATGCCAGTTGATCGACTGCCGCCTGGACTTCCTCGGGATCGTTCTTCGCGCCGATGACGTCACCAAGCTGGCGAATCCACGCCGTAAACTGTTCTGAGTGTCTTTCGAATTCGCCGCGAGAGATTTCATCGGCGATTTCCAGCAAATCGAGCAGTTTTCCCGGTGCCGCACTGGATGACGATAGAACGGCGTATCCGGTCCACGGGTCGTCGCTCCGTTTTGCAATCACGGCCAATGCCGCGTAGCTGACGTCGAGATTGATTACGTTGCCGAGCGACAGCGCGACCTGAAATCGCAAACGGGCATCCGACGATTCGGCAAGTGCCGCGACGTGAGAGACCATTTCTTCGTCATCGGCGAGCCATCGTTCGGCCAGCTTCACTCCCTGTTCCTGCACGCGCGGGTCGACATCATCGAGAGCCGAAAGGACAACCCCTTTCAATAATTCGTCAGCAATCTGCCAGCCATCGAGCACCCATAACGCCTGCACGCGGACTGCCGGGGTGACTCCCTCCGACACCTGAGAAACAACGAGCGGAACCAGCTCATCGAGATCGAACGTTGCCTGCCGTTCAAACAGCAGTCGAGCCGCCGTATCGCGCTGCCAGCCGTTCGCATGACCGAGCGAGGCGACCAGTTGTTCGGGGGTGAGCGACTCCATCGGCGTCAACCGGTCGCGCATCTGAGCCGTCGGTGCATCGGCGGCGACCACGCGGTAAATTCGCCCGCGGTCGGTTCCGAGCAACAGGTCGGGGCGTGTTTTCAGTTCATCGGGCATGAAATCGGGGTGCTCGATAACCGCACGGTGCATATCGCAGAGATAGAGTGCACCATCGGGACCAGTCGTCAGATTGACCGCGCGAAACCATTCGTCGCGGCTGGCAATGAACTCGACCCCCTCCGCCGACGGCTTCGAGGTAAAGGTTGCACCGTCCGGCGAGTGGATATCGCAATGCACGAGATTTCCTGTTGGATCGCACGTAAAGCTGCTGCCGTAGAATCGTTCGGGAAGCAACGTGCCGCGATAAATTGTCAGGCCGCACGCTGCGGTAAACTGACCGGCGTGCAGCGTCGAGGTCGTCCACGGCCGCGCACTGATCGCATAAATCGCAGATGCCGGTCCGGCGGGTGAGACGTCGTTAAACACTGACGGTGCCGCGAAAAACGGGTTTCGCTTCAGATAGTGATCTTCCAGCACGATGTGCGAACAGGGATTTCGATTGCTGCAGACGTATCGATTTCCGAAGTCGTTGAACGTCAGGCCGAACTGTCCGACTCCGGAAATCGCTTCCGCCTCGCCGGTGCTCGGATCGAAACGAAAATCCATCCCGCTGATCGAAACAACCGGCTGCTCGGTTCCCCATTTTTCGGCGTTGGCCTGAACCTGTCCCCCACGCAACCCGTTGGCGATATAGATACGATGGTCGAGCCCGAATGTCGGATGATTCGCCCGCAACTGCGGGTTTTCCATCGTAAAGCCGCTGAACCACCGCTCGCGGACATCGGCCTTAAAGTCGCCGTCGGTATCTTTCATGTAGACGACTTCCCCCGCCATCGTGACGATCGCTCCCCCTTGCCACGGCAGCACCCCCGTTGCGAACAGCAATTCGTCGGCGAAGATATGCACCGTCTCGTAGCGGCCGTCGTGATCCCGGTCTTCGAGGATCTTGATTCGCGATTTCGGCGCTTCACCCTCTTTGGGAGGATACGGGTAATCGCGCATCTCGACGACCCACATCCGCAGTGATTCATCGAAGGCGATCGCCACCGGGTCGACGACGTCTGGTTCGCTCGCCACCAGTTCGACTCGAATCGTCGGATCGACTTCCATCAACTGAATTCCCTCTTCGGGAGAGACAGGACTGTCGACCGGCGTCGCCGCCGGTTTGAGTTCGGCGGCATGGCTCGATGTCGCTTGCGGAAACGATACGGCCAGCAGCAGGAAACCACAGAATAATGCTCTTACAAAAATAACGGCTCGGTTCATTTCATATCCCAACGAGTGCGTGTGAAGGCTGATGGTGAATCCGTAGACCACATGATCCACGAGTAACCGCATTGTAGCAATTTCGCCGGTTCTGACGAATCTACGGACGATTTTTTCTTTTCGAGTTCGACAAACCCGAACGGAGACAAACTGATCGTTCTCTCGTGTCATCCACTGGTCGAACCGGTCGAAGCAAGGTAACGTAAAAGAATTCCTTCGGACTGTCGTAACGCCAACGGAAGGGTTCTGATGTTCGTTCACCGCCTCAGTCTTGCACTCGCTCGCTTCTGCTCCGCTGCCTGGGTCGGTGCGGCGGTGTTGTTCGTGATCGCGGGGATCAGCGAAGTCCGTTCGCCTCAGCTCGATTCGAGCGCCAAAGACCTGCTGGTTCTCTTGCGGTTTCCCTGTTATTACGCGATCGGTTTCAGTCTGGTGATCGCCGCTTTCATCGGTGCCTCGGTGTCGCAGCTCGTCGGCCCGCGCTCGATCACCGTGAAAATCGCCTCCGGATTGCTGCTGCTTGCACTGCTCGGCATGGTGGTCGATCATACGTGGATTTACACGCCGCTGGAAAACCATATAAAAAAGCAAGGGCCGCGAGACGCCACGTTCGAAACTCTGCACGAAGCCTCGAAATGGATCAACCTCGCGACCGTCTCGATCACGATGATCGCGTCGGGGATGCTGAGTCTGGAGCGGCGCGAGTTGGCGTAAACGCGTTATGCCAACACGTCGTGAATCGGACGACCGGGGCAGATCACTTGCTCGCGCCCTTGCACATCCTTGAGCGCCAGATCGGCGGGAACGCCCATCAGATGATACGCGGTTGCTACTACGTCGACCGGGGCGACCGCATTCGAAGCGGGATACGCTGCGTGCCGGTCGGATGATCCGTAAACGTGTCCGCCGGCAATGCCCCCTCCGGTTAACACCGTTGAAAAACAATTCGGCCAATGGTCGCGGCCGTCGGCCCCCGCACCGGCGTCACTGTTTCGCTGTCCGACCCGCGGCGTCCGTCCGAATTCTCCCGACCAGATCACCAGCGTCTCGTCGAACAGGCCGCGATCTTTCAAATCGTCGATCAATGCCGTAAACGCCTGATCGGTCACCGGCATCAAGCGTTCTTTCAGATCGATAAAGTTTCGGCTGTGAGTGTCCCAATATACCGAGACGTTCTTGATGCCGTCGTTTGGCCAAAAGACCGTGACGATCGGCACGCCGAACTCGATCAGCCGGCGGGCCTGCAGCACCGACTGACCATGCGGATTGCGTCCGTAACGGTCGCGGATTGCGTCCGGTTCGTCGTCGAGTGCAAAGGCCCGTTGACCCGATTCGGAGTTGAGCAATTCGAACGCCCGCTGATAATGCCGATCCATCGCCGCCATCGGTGTGAGCTGCGTCGCCGCAGAGGGGAATTCGAGATCCCCCAGTAACTGCCGCCGTTCGGCGAGCCGCCGGTCGTTCATTCCGGCCTGAAGTGCAAAATCGCCGATGCGGTAATCGGCTTCACCCGGATTGGCATCGATGGTGAAGGGATCATCCTGTTGACCCAGCCAGCCGGCGAATTGTCCGTGACTTTCTTCGACGAACCTCGGTACGGTGTTATCCAGCTTGGGACGCATCGAAATGAACGGCGGGAGTGGATCGGTCCCGCGCCCCAGATGCGACAACACCGCCCCCATGTGTGGAAAGTCTCCTCGCAAGTCGCCCGTGGGGGAGGGGGGATGCCCCGTGAGCAAATAACTGGTCGCCGTCGTGTGATTGACATCGGTATGCGTCATCGAGCGAATGATCGCGAGATCGCTGCATCGCCGGGCAAGCAGCGGAAAATGCTCGCCGATGAAAACTCCCGGCACGTCGGTGGCGATCGGCGAAAACTCTCCCCGAATCTCGGCGGGGGCTTCGGGTTTCAAGTCCCAGGTCTCTTGCTGAGCCGGGCCACCCCACATGAAGAGAAAAATACAGGCCTTTGCCCGTCCGAACGATCCACCGGCTTGAGCCTGTGCCCGGTTTTCGCGTCCGAGCAACCGATCCCCCGCCAACCCCATCAAACCGGCTCCCCCCAGTTGCAGAAACCGACGCCGTAAGAGACGATCGATCTGCCTCGAAGAAAGGGGACCACGTTGTGGAGCAAACGGCGACAAGAGCAAAACCTCCTGGGAAGTGAATCTGTATCTCTTCAGATTATCGACGAAACGGGAAGGGTTGTAAACCGGGAGATCGTTGAATTGGGTGCAAATCCATCCCGTGTGGCGGAGTGCTCACCTGCGAATGGCCCCGTATGTTACTCTTTCAACTTCTCTTCAGCCGTTTCGCGATGGCGGCCTTCCGTCGTGTTGTCGTCCAGCAGCGCCTGCCAGGCGGCTCGTGCTTTTTGTTTGTTCCCGGCGGCGAGTTCGGCATCGGCCAGCGACAAGAGCATCGCCCCGTGCCAATATCCTTTCAAGGCGTCGATCTCGACTCGGTGTAATGTTTCGAGCGCTTGCCGGTGCTCTCCCTGGCGCGAGAGAATGCGAGCCGCCCCCTGCACGGCGGCGAATTCAGTGGCCCCTCCGATCTGTTGGATCGACTCGAAAATCGGCCGATACGCAGCCAGAGCGGCAACGTCGTTTTTCAGCGTATGCTCGCGATTCTGGGCAATGTCGAATCGGATGTTCTGCTTCGTTCGCTCGTCTCTGGTGAATTCCAGCGCACGGGTGAGATCGGTCTCGGCGTGTTCGCCGTCGCCGGTGAGGGCGTAGGCGCGGCCGCGGGCAAACCAGCCGGCTCCGCGTTGCCAGAAAGGCCATTCGTCGATCGCTTCGTCGGCAAATTGTTCGATCACCGCCGGAGCGTCGCGGCGGGCAAGCCGGTTGTTCATCTCGGTCGTTTTTTTCACGGCATCGATCGGAATGCGGCTGGTGAGTTCGTCGGCCTGATCAAAGTCCTTGAGTCCGCAGGCGATCTCCGCTGCCCGTTCGAGGGCGACCGACTTCTGCAGCGGAGTGACATCCCCTTCGGATAACGCGATGAACGCGGCGAGCGCCTCATCCGGTTGGCGTTGCCGCAACAGTTCGGTCGCGGCTTGAGTGGCGGTGAGATAATCGGTCACCGTCGGATCGGCTTCGAATTCTTCTGACCGGCCATCGAAAAAGTAGGCGAATTTCATCACCTCGTGAAATCCGGCGGTTCCCGTCGGCGAAAATGCCGAGTATTCTTCACCGGTCTCGCGAATGCGTTGACGGCAGATGTTGATGTGCCACGGCAGGCTGTTCAGAGGATGCCGTCCGACCACCTGATGCAGCGGATCGTTTTCGTCCTGCGTGACGGGAAGGCGAATCTCGACCGTCCAATGATCGTCGGCGACATGCGTTGCGACCTCGGCGCTGGAGCTCCATGTGAACCACGCCTGCCGTTCGGCGCCGCGATCGAGATCGATCAGGGCTCCGGCCGGATTCACCACGATCTGGTAATACGAATGCATTTCGGTTTCGAGAAGAATTTCGACCGCGTCGCCGTACCAGATTGCCTGATCTTCGTTTTTGGTCGTAGCGATGTTGAGCTTTTCGCCGGGGGCTTCGTCGCAGCGAATCGCGAAGTACAGGTCGTTCCCTTTCCATGCCGATTTGACGGTCGTTCCGTACGTTGGTTGACGCCCCGTCTGCAGCTCGCTCAAGCGGACAGTCGCCGCGACCGGGCATTCGACCCACGATTGATCGTCGAGCTTTCCGTCGATGACGATGTCGTGCCGCGTTGCCCCCACCAGCCGTAACGTTGGTACCTTGCCTCGCTTCTGTGCGAGTAATACGCTCTTGATGCGCAATTGTACGAGAAACTCGTCGAACAAGCCGATTCTCACGCCGTAGATCGAACCGTCGTCGACACGCGACTTGGCTGCGGCGAACAGGTCGAGTGCGATGTCGGTTTTGACTTTATCTTTTTCGAGTTCTTGCCAGTTCTGTTCGCAATACAAGATGAACTCACGCATCTCGTTTTCAGCGGGACCAAAAAACAACCGGCAATATTCGCGGAACAATTCGTCGACGTCGGCCTCTCGGCCCCCCCAGTACATGCGCGCGGTGAAGTACGTCATAAAGTGATTGAGAGCCGCCCCCGATTTGTCGTAGTCGACTGTCAGCCAGATATCTTCCCCCTGCGAGATTCCTTTCGTCGCATTAACGCTCTCGCCGAGCGAATGCGGCGTAAACGCCGGCAGAAACCACCCCCGTCCGGTGATCGGGTAATTCTCGAACACAACGATCGGATGGCTCGTCTTCGCCACCCACGCTTCGCGCAGTTTGCGGCATTCGTCCTGCTGTGCGGGGAGGTTGCTCATCGGCCGACGCCCACCGACGATGCTGACGACGACGTTCGGTTCGAGCGTTTCGATCTTAAGGGGCGGAAGCGTGTAGACGCCGTACGCGCAGTTGAGCACCTTCTTGTCGGGATGAGTTTTTCGGACTTCGCGGGCAACGCGATTGACGAAACCCCAGACGTAATCCGAGAGGCGTCCCCGGTCGTCGCGGTCGGGGGTATCTTTTCCCTCACAGAGCGGGCATTGGCACATCGCCGTATAACCGTCGGGAGGCATCACCGAAACGGCATCCATCTTGAAGTGATCGAACTGCAAGCGAACGTTTCGAATCGTCTCCGCCAGCAATTCTTCATTCGAATAGCATAACTGGTTATTCGTGCCCGGTTCGAAGTGGCGCTTGCCGCCGTACATCGCAAACCAGTCGGGATGCGCAGCGAAGACTTCTTCGCGATTGGTCATATCGTCGAGCCCGTGTGCCGTCTGAAACCCGTACGGATCGCGAAGCCCGAGCCTCATCACCCACATGCCGAGATCGTGGCCGTAGACCCCCATGCGAATACTGAAGCGGCGGATCGCGATATCGGGCCGCGTCGTTTCGTCGATCGGCGACAGCGAAATTGTCGTCTGCTTCGGCACGATCTCACCCAGTTCACCGGGGAGATACCAGCGGACCCCCAGTTTCCTCAACAATCCGCAGACGGCGTTAAACGAACCACGCTCGTCGTAAGTCCACATGCGAACCGGTTCTATTTTTCCGTTGACGGGTTCCTTCGCTGGCAATCCAGCGTCGCCGGGAAATTGAAACTGGTCCTTGTACATCAGCGCATTCGGAGCCCCCCAGAGTACTCCGGTAATCGCTTCCCATTCTTTTTGCAATTTGCCGCTGACGATCTCGTTGTTGTTCTTCGCCCACGGTTCGATCGGTGTGAACTCGGTAT
>JAQCEJ010000124.1 GCA_027618475.1 Planctomycetota bacterium
GATTGAAAACCTGTGAGACCGACTCCCACCGAGTTAACTCCGCCGCTAAAGTTAAATGAAATTAGATCGGGTAATTCGAGAGTGTTAAAAGGGATTGGGTTATCCGGATCATTATTCACATGACTCACACCATCCCAAGGTCTGTTGAAGATAAGTGTAGGATCTGGTTCTTGCGGTGGTGGCGGATATTGGCCGGTTACTGTTTGAATTTGAAATAACGTCGAGTGGGTTTCGTCGAATCCGTTTCCGGTGTAACTGATGGAGAGACCTGGAACGAGCGTCGTATCTTCAAAATCTTCGATGGTATAGCCAGCCACCCCAAGAATTACATCCATCTCCGCTGTGTTCGGTGAAAATACCGATGGATGGAAGAAGGTGATGTTTGCTGCTTGGCTCTGTGATGACAGTACAAGCAGTATTGACAAAAATGCCAGACCCGCGTTCTTTATTCCCATGCTAAATTTTCCTCTCACGAATACATAAAACCATCCAGATTTGTACATAATGGTGTTATCCGACATCTCCCAGATGGAAACAGATCCCGCCACGCTGGCAGTGATTTGAATTCATGATACCAGCGTGTTTACGCGGCGAGTTTCTTCTTGCGTCGCCAACCGTAGCCGACGAGACCGACACCGCCGGTGAGCAACAGGGCGATGGTCGAAGGCTCGGGGACAGCTGATGTAAGAGCGATATTGTCGATGCGATAAGAGACGTCGGTATCTCCGACACCGCCATTGGTTCGACTATCAAGTTCGCCTGCAAAAATTAAAGTGTGTGACGTCGATGTGGCAATGAAGTTGACCGAATCGGACTTATAGACCTCATCGTTCAAATATTCATCAAACAACAAAGCATTTCCGAACGCGAAGTTATCGAGAAAAACACCGAACGATCGTCCTGTGCCCGCACCTTCGAAATTCACTCTCAAGGCAAGATCCCATGAAACAGTATACGTATGCCCTATCGTTAAACCAGTCACGGCCTGCTCGATAGAGGGATCGTTTGACGGACTTCCTAGACTTTCGAGTCGAGCATATTGACCGGGATTCCCATCTGTTCCTACAACACCCGACTGATTCTTAAAAACCCAACCACCTGACACAATTGTTCCTAAATTAGGGGTTGCGAAGGGAGTAAAAATTTCGAAGTCTCCATTGATGATGAGATTAGCTCGGGCTACCTGATCACCGAAAAGTAAAAATAAGGCTAACACCAAACCACACGCCGATAGACGCTTCTGATATACGGTGCCAGACATGCATCTTCTCCGAAATAATTGGGGAAAACTTATTAGGTTTAGACTCGGCTTTATGCCTCAGACCCACCACAATTATACATATTATGGTCGTGGTCATTTGCTCTGATCAACCCAAAAAACTGTTTCGACACGATGATTTTAAGCTCGTGTCCTCAGCAGAAACCTACGGCCCCATAGGTCAAGATCACAGCCTGATGGTCTTGGGAGGCAACTCACTTTGACTTCTAATGACATATGCTCGCCGCATGATCGAGTGTGCGGCGATCGCGATCGAAGGCTTTGCCGCTTTGTAGCGGTTGGGGTGTTACCCCTTCTTTGCTTCCTTCGCCCACGTGTCTTTGAGCGTCACCGTGCGGTTGAAGACCGGTTGGCCGGGTTTTGAATCTTCGCTGTCGGCACAGAAATAGCCGAGCCGTTCGAATTGATACCGGTCCCCCGGCTGTGCGTTTGCGAGGCTCGGTTCGACGTAACAGGTCTCGCGCACTTCGAGCGAATGCGGGTTGAGATTATCCTTCCACGTTCCCCCTTCGGGAACGTCGTCGGGGTCGGGCTTCGTGAAGAGGTTGTCGTAAATTCGCACCGTCGCCTTCAGCCCCTTTGCCGCCGAGACCCAGTGAATTGTCGACTTCACCTTGCGGCCGTCAGGGGAATTTCCGCCGCGCGTCGCCGGGTCGTAGGTGCAGTGCAATTCGGTGATCTCGCCGTTGGCATCTTTGACGACGTCGGTACAGGTGATGAAGTACGCATACCGCAGCCGTACTTCGACGCCGGGCGAGAGCCGGAAGAATTTCTTCGGCGGGATTTCCATGAAATCATCGCGTTCGATGTACAATTCGCGGGAGAACGGCACCATTCTCGTTCCGGCCGATTCGTCTTCGGGGTTGTTGACCGCTTCGAGGTCTTCAATTTGTCCTTCGGGATAATTGGTGATGACGACCTTCAGCGGGTTGAGGACTCCCATCACGCGCGGCGCCCGCTTGTTCAAATCGTCGCGCAGGGAATTTTCGAGCACCGACAGATCGGTCCAGCCGTTGAACTTCGTCACGCCGATCGACTGGCAGAAATTGCGAATCGCCTCGGGGGTATACCCGCGGCGGCGCAGTCCGCAGAGCGTCGGCATGCGCGGGTCGTTCCATCCCGAGACGGTTTTCTCCTGCACGAGTTCGAGCAGCCGGCGTTTGCTCATCATCGTATAGGTGAGACTCAGCCGGGCGAATTCAATCTGCTGCGGGTGATAGACTTTCAGCTTATCGAGATACCAGTCGTAGAGCGGCCGGTTGTTTTCGAATTCGAGCGTGCAGATCGAATGCGTGACCCCTTCGATCGAATCGGACTGCCCATGCGTGAAATCGTACATTGGATAGAGGCACCATTTGTCCCCCGTGCGATGATGATGCGCATGACGAATGCGATACATAATCGGATCGCGCATCGCCAGATGCTTTGACGCCATGTCGATTTTCGCGCGCAGCACATGGGCTCCATCAGGAAATTCGCCCGCTTTCATCCGGCGGAACAAGTCGAGATTTTCGTCGACCGATCGATTGCGAAACGGGGATTCGGTCCCTGGTTGCATCGCTGTTCCCCGTCCTTCGCGAATTTCATCGAGCGACTGCGAATCGACATACGCCAGTCCGTCACCGATTAACTGTTCGGCCCAGTCGTAGAGCTGGTCGAAATAGTCGGAAGCGAACACCGCCTCGCCGAAGTCGTAGCCGATCCAGCGGACGTCTTCCTGAATCGAATTGACGTATTCGACATCTTCTTTCGTCGGGTTGGTATCATCGAACCGCAGCTTGCAGAGGCCGTTGTATTTCTGGGCGGTGCCGAAGTTGAGGCAGATCGATTTGGCGTGGCCGATGTGCAAATAGCCGTTGGGTTCCGGAGGAAACCGCGTCTGCACCCGCCCGTCAAACCGCCCCGTGCGGTTGTCTTCGTCGATGAGGTCGTGAACAAAGTTGGTTGGCGTTTTTTTTTCGGATTCGTCGGACATCGTCAGTCCTAATTGAATTCTGTTTTTCACCACAGAGTGGAGTTAAATCTTGAACACAAAGTCAGTCCGCAGATTTTCGCAGAGGGACGCAGATGATATACAAATAGGATTCTTATTTTCCCATTTCCATTTCCATCTTCTAATTGATCTGTCTTGGTACATGGATTGAATTTGTCTTATTATCTGCGCTCATCTGTGAAAATCTGCGGACAGCTGTTTTCATCTTCATTTTTCCAGCCGAGCGAGAGAATGCCGAATGCGATTGAGGCATCGTTCGCGGCCTAAAAATGCCAGGCACTCGAACATGCCGATCCCTTGCGGCTTGCCGGTGACGGCGACACGCAGGGCGTGAATGATTTCGCCGATTTTCAATTGTTTCTCGTCGACAAACCGATGCAACAGCGCATCGAGCGTCGGGGCGTCAAACGGTTCGGCGGTTTCGAGCTGCGTGGCGAATTCGCGGACGAGTTCCGCCGCTCCCTCGGCTTTTAATCGTTTCTCGAAAGCTTTCTCATCGTACTTCAGTTGATCGTCGGCACAGAAGAATTCGTCGTAATCGAGCACGTCGCTGAAAAGTTTCAACCGGTCGCCGAGGGCTTCGATCACCTGCCGCACGGTCTCCTTCGTTTTGTCGTTCGGCTCGGGGGGAATGTACTTCGCCGCGATCAAAAACGGCAGGCATCCGGTGAGTTTTTCGTCGACGGGCAACTGCATCATCCAGTGTGCCTGAAAGCTGTTGAGCTTGTCGGGATCGAGTCCCGCGGGACTTTTCACGACACGGTCGAGCGTGAAATTTTTAACGATCTCATCGAGCGACATAATCTCGGTTTTATCGTCGAGCGACCAGCCGATGCGGGCGAGTGCATTGAGCACCCCCTGCGGCAGATAACCGATTTTCTCGTAATACTCGACCATCACGGGGTCGAGTCCACCGGCATTTTCGAGGCCGATCTTCGGGAACACGTCGTCCGCCCGCTCGAACATCTTTTTGAACTGCGGATTCTTGCGGTACTGCTCGAGTTTTCGTTTGCTCAATTTCTCTTTCGAGCCCGGTGCCGCCACGTACGGGATGTGCGCGAAAATCGGCAGTTCGTTCCCCAGCGCCTGATGCAGCAACACCTGAATCGGCGTGTTCGAGAGATGCTCTTCGGCTCGAATGACATGCGAGATCTGCATCTGCGCATCGTCGATCACCGATGCGAAGTTGTAGAGGGGCGAACCGTTGCCGCGCATGATCACAGGGTCGGGCATCAGCGAACAATCCCACTCGACGTGGCCGCGAATCGCGTCGTCGAGTTTCACCGTCAAATCGCGCGGCGTGAGAAAGCGAATCACATGGGGATCACCCTGTGCGATGCGCTTGTTGCGTTCGAGTTCCGAGAGTTCGAGCGAGCGCCTCGAATTGAGAAACTGTCGTTTTTCCTTCTCGGCAGCCGCGCGCTCGGCGGCGAGTTGTTCTGGCGTGTCAAAACAGTAATACGCCTTCCCTTCGGCGATCAATTTTTCAATCGCCGTGTGATAGAGCGACTTTCGCTCGGATTGAAAATAAGGTTCGAAAGGTCCGCCGACTTCGGGGCCTTCGTCCCAGTTCAGCCCGAGCCATTTGAACGCCCGCAAGATCGGTCCGAGTGCGGCGTCGAGATTGCGCTGTTCGTCGGTGTCGTCGATGCGCAGAATGAACGTCCCGTTGTTATGGCGTGCCCAGAGCCAGTTGAAGAGAGCCGTCCGCATTCCGCCGATGTGCATGTAACCGGTCGGACTGGGAGCAAAACGCGTGCGGACAGGGCGGGGGGAAGAATTCATAATGTCGAATGTCGAAATCCAAAAAAGGGGACAGGTCCATTTTCCTGAACCCGAGTAAGAATCGATCGCGAATTACGGGAAAATGGAGCAGTCCCCGTCTTCGAATGATAGAAGACGCCCGATAGCAGAGCAAGACAGCAAAAAAAGGGATGTAGAGTGAGGGATAAAATCAGGAGCCCCGAAAGGGGCGAACGTGAATAGCCTGGGGCGGAAGCCCCAGGTATGCGATCAAATCATGATTGCCAAGCCCCGGAGGGGCGACACAATGATGCGCGTATCACCAATCTGTCGCCCCTCCGGAGCTTGCGGTTGTTGATCAATCTGGTTCCTGGGGCTTCCGCCACCAGGCTATTGACGACCGCCTCTCCGAGGCTGAAAACATTCACCCCTATCGATACGGCACGTTCGCTCTGGATGATGTTCGTTGGTAAGATGGCTATTCTCTCGTTCAATCAGCTCACAGAGGCCAGCTACAATTTCTGGATGAATCATGCCCACAAAAACCTTCAACATTGCCGTCATTTCCGGAGATGGTATCGGGCCGGAAGTGATTGTCGAGACGAAAAAAATCGTTGAAACCGCTCTCGCCGTCGATCACGCCGCATCCGTCACCTGGACCGACTACCCTTGGGGAACCGACTACTACTTCGAGCACGGGCGCATGGCCCCCGCCGATTACCTCGATCAACTCGCGAAACATGATGCCATTCTGCTCGGGGCGGTCGGGCATCCCAAAGTACAAGACCATATCACACTCAACGGCCTGCTCTTGCCGATTCGCCGACGGTTCAATCAGTACGTCTGCCTGCGGCCTTCGTATCTTTATGAAGGGGTCGAAAGCCCGCTGCGCAACAAGCCGGCGGGGTCGATCGACATCTGGGTCTTCCGCGAAAATGTCGAGGGAGAATACGTCAACGTCGGCGGGCGGGCTTATTCCGACCATCCCGAAGAACTCGCCGTGCAGACAGCCATCTTCACCCGCATCGGTTGCGAGCGAATCATCCGCGCGGCATTCGAAGCGGCGGTCCATCGCCCGAAGAAAAAGGTGACGTCGGTCACCAAGAGCAACGCGCAGGGCTACGGCATGGTGTTGTGGGACGAAATTTTTTCGTCCGTCGCGAAAGAGTATCCGCAGATCGCGACCGAATCGCTGCTGGTCGACCGGGCGGTGATGGAGTTCATCCGCCGTCCCGAAAGTTTCGATGTCGTCGTCGCCAGCAATCTATTCGGCGATATTCTGACCGATTTAGGAGCGATCATCGTCGGCAGCATGGGACTCGCCGCCAGTGCGAACATCGACCCGTCGAGAAAATACCCGAGCATGTTCGAACCGGTTCACGGCTCGGCCCCGGATATCGCCGGACAGGGGATCGCGAACCCCTTAGCCGCCATGCTCTCGGCGGCGATGATGCTCGATCATCTGGAGTTGCAGGGAACCGCGAAGCGCATTCAGGACGCCGTCGCCGAGTTGCTACGTTCCAGCGGCCCGCGCCCCCCCGATTTAGGTGGATCGGCGAAGACGAACGAAGTGGGCGACGCGGTCAATGCGCTCATTCACCGTGCAGGGTCTTGAATCCCGGCATTCACTTCATTCTTCCGAATTGGGTTCCTTATATGGTTCCCGATACCTCGGAAACAACATCCAATCGTAACCTTCTCTGATCGGGCGCTTCGGTTTTGATGTGTCATCGACACTCCGCCACGTAAATGTCTCGACCCATTGTTCGTGATCGGGGGGCATGCGGCCGCCGTCGTTCTGGCGGTCCATGCCGACGGAGTAAACGACCGGACGATCGTCTCTGACGATGTATTGGATCGGTTCTCCCACGACACGGTCGAGCGGAACTTCAGGTATATAACGTGGCACGAGTTCATTCAGCGTATCGGGCCATTTCCCTTCGCGGCGATGGAACAATTCCAGCGCAATCGCCGTTAACAGCCCGTCGCGGGTTTGCGAGACTCGCTCGCCGGCGGCGGCCGCCTGTTGCATGGCGGGAAGAAACAACCGCACGGGAAGATATCTCATCTTTGTCATTAACGACTGATTCAATCGACGCAATTCATCGTCAACCGAAGATTCTTTCCAGGTGTAGTAGGGATCGCTGCTCTCGGCGACGCTGCGATCGAACAGTTTCATTGCGAGATCGTAGTTTTCGTTTCGCGTACCGACAAACGCCATCAAGCCCGGTCCTAGTACGGTGGTCAACGTGTCGGAGGAAATCGGTGTGGCAGACTGATCGCTCAGCTTGCGAACTGGTCCCCCTAATTCGTCCAATAACCTGTGCCCTTCTGGCGTCAGTCGTCCGTCGCCGGTTCCATCGTCGCTAAACGAACGTTGCAAGAAGTCGTCAAACGCCCAGCGTTCGAGTCTCATCGGCGGGCGCAGCGCTCCGCCGCCGGCGAACGAAGAGAATCGATGGGCCAGATCGACCAATTGTTCGCTGCTCAATAAATCGGGTTGCTCGTACAAAATGTCGGTTGTTCGCGCCATGGCGATCGAAAAAATGGCATAGGCAACGAGATCTTCGATGATGAACCCGTTTCCGCGCGCGTGCGATGCCAGCGAGATCATCGACTGCAGGTCGTTCGACGTTCGTTCCCCCTCTCCCCGCGCGGCCGCGAGAAGGGAATCCGCCTGTAGCAATCGGGCCAACGATCGCATTTCTTGTGTCTGCGGTAAAAGGATGTGAAACATCGTCTGGCCGGGCTTGGGCAGATCGGTACTATCCACAGACAATTTCTGATCGAGGAATTTTAGGTTTTCCGGATCGCCGTAGACGTAACCCATATGCGGGTATTTCGCTCCCTTGTGGATCATCGCGATGGCGTCGCGATTGGCATCGATATGCGTTTCCAGATCGTGCCATTGCGGTGCATCGATCGCGGGCGGGGCCTCCCCGTTGTTCCACCAATGCCGTTCTTCATCTTCCGGAATTTGTTGCAACAACAAAATGGCTTCGCGATAAAAGGGCCACGCCCGGTCTGCCTCGGGGATCTCCTTCGCAGCAGAATTGATCTCGTCGAAATAGAGCCGCGTCACGGTCGGCGACGACGTGAAATATCGAATCGCGAGCGCACTATAGAACAACAGCACGACACCAAACAGAATCAGTGCGGCGCGAAAACCGTAATGACCGACTTGCCAATACAGCGGCCGGCAACGTTTGCGGGCCTGGCGGATCATCTTCGCCGCTTGCGTCACGTCGCCGAAGCGTTTGATGAGATGTTCAGTCGACGCGCCGCTGTCGAGGCCGTCGCGAAAATGCCCGGCGAGTTCTTTGGCGACATCGACTTGTTCGCTCCGCCAGAGTCTGGTGCTCGATACGATCGTCTTGACGAACGTGTTCAATTCGTCCGGCAGTTCGAACGAGACGAGCGTGTCTTGAACGGCAGATGGCTTCGATTGCCGCAGACGCGACCAGAAACCGGCGTCGAAACGAAATGAGCGGGCGTCGCGGGCGAGACGGAACGAGCGGGGTTCGCCGTCGCGTTGAGGTTCTGTCATGATCGCCTCCTTACGAAACGGCACCGGATTTCTGAGGGGAGAGAACACCCAACGACGCGAGGGCGGTGACGACCGACTTCCACTGGGCGACATCGGCGGCGAGGCGTTTTTTTCCTTTGCCGGTGAGGGCGTAGTATTTTCGCCCCCGGCCCGCGTCGCTGTCGCGCCAGGTCGCCTTGACGAGCCCCTGGGCTTCGAGGTTATAGAGCATGGGGTAGAGCGTCGACTGCCCCATTGCCAGCACCCCCGCCGACTGATGATCGAGCGCCTCGACCAGTTCGTACCCGTATTTTTCGCCTGATTCGAGCAATTTGAGGACGGCGACCGGTCCCGCCCCGCGCATCAGTTCGCGTTCGACTCGCATGATCGTTCTCCCGAAGTGTGTGGGACACATACTATGCGTAACATAGTATGCAAGACACAACAGTATGTCAAGCGCAATCGGGATCGCCGGGGGAGACGGGTGCCTCTGTGAAATGATGGTCCCTTCCGATAGGCCTCTGTCGCTGGCCTCTGTGAGGCCGGATCAAAGTCGAAGACCTCTTATCGCTGCGCGACCGGGACACAAAGCTGTCCCGGCCACCCGCATGGCCTCTACCATTTCACGGAGGCACCCGGTGGAGAAACGGCGGGCGAAAAAAAAGAGCGTCTCATCTGATCGATGAGACGCTCTTGCCGATTGTCACAGGAAGCCAAATATGGACAACGGGACTCGATTAATATCCACCCGCATTGATGATTCCCTGGCCGTACAACGTACCGCCGGGCGTCAGCAACTGGGCATAGATCGAGGCGTCGATACTGGTGTTGATCGTCAAGGCGCGTCCGTCGCAGAAGGCTGCCACGATCAGGCCGGCATGTCCTGAACTCGGTCGCGGGGCGTTGGTAAACGCGCTGACCGCACCGGGCTGAGAGATCGCGTAGCTGGCCGAGGTGACGCTTCCCAGGCTCAGCGAGCTGGCACCGAATTCACCGGCGACGGCGTAGAAACCGATACCGACGACGTCGGCGCTGGTCGAGACAAAGCTGCCGGGATCGGCGTTTTCAAGAATCATCAGGGTCTGTCCCAGACCGTCGGAACGAGAGATGTAGTCTTGTGTCATGCGGAACTGGCCGCCATTGACCGGACGCCAGAAGACACCGGTGGCGAACGCGAGGGCGTCGTCGTCGCCGGGAGCGTGATACGCATAACTATAGGTCGGCGAGCTCGAACCGTTCCAGTTGAACGGGGTTTCTTCGGCCGTGCCGTCGAGAGGCGAATTCGTGTCGTGGCCCGAGGCGACATGCCATGTTCCACTCGCGGAAAGTTCGGTCCCCCAGATCGTCGATTTCATGTAACCGACGTTCACACCGTAGCTTAATCCGAACGGGATGTGGTCGTTGTTCGAGTCGGAGGTGCAGGTGAAGACGGGGATCCACAGATCGGAGGGAAGCGACCCGCCGGCGCGGACGATACGATCGATATCGGGACGATCGAGGAAGTTCATCAAACCGACCGGCCAGCCGTACGTCGTGCCGCCGATGTTCGACGTCAACTGCGGATAGCGGTCGTTGTTACCTGTGGTGAAGTTTGTGACGGCGAGCGCCAGGTTTTTCGCGTTGTTCAGGCACTGGGTGCGGCGGGCCGCTTCGCGGGCCGACTGAATGGCGGGGGTCAATAAGGCGATCAACGTGGCGATGATCGAAATCACCACCAATAATTCGATGAGGGTGAACCCTCGTCGGTTCGACGAACGAGACCTGGAACGACTGACTTTCATTTTTGGCTCCCTGTGTTGGATAGGACGGCCCACATCGATTTGACTTCACGTACCTCCGACAACTCCTGCGTGCCCGACGCGGTTCCGCATCTGTTGCGGACCGACGAACGGCACAACCGGCGAAGTCAGAACTCTGACCACAGGCCCGTGGCATGAATCGAACAAATAGATAGGGATTTCGCGTGTAGCTGCGGACGTGCCCACGGCAAAGTCCGAGATGTGGTGCTCTCTCGCTCTGCTTATTCTACCGATTTTTCGACACAAGTGTTTGAAATTTCTGTTAGAAATTCTCGGATTCTGATCTATTCTTCCATCTTTTTCCGGCATTTGCCATCCCGACTGCTGCAATTTTCATAAATCCTTCTCAATTGGCGAAATACCTTCCGGCCTCATCGAGGCCGGCTACAAATACAGGGGTTGGCTGCAAATAGGGGAAAGTTCGTTATTTAATCGACTGGCGATGAATGATCAGCGAACGGAACGGGAAACGATCGAGAATGCCGTTGCCGTTGACATCTTCTCCCGCATCAATGACCCCATTTCCGTTATCATCCTCACGACGGTTAAAACTGTATGTATACGGATATGGAGGAGTCATCCCTGTCACGTAACGAGAGCCGGGCAAATCAGCGGCCGTCAGCATTTCGAGTGCCCGCGAACGATCGACGACGAAGAACCCGCGGTGGCCGGGGCTGTCCGGCAACTTCGCACCGATGCGAACAACGGTAATCGGAGGAGCAGGAGAAGGCGGGGTTGCGATAACAATCTCTTTCGCTTCGAAGAAATCGACCTGCATGTGCACGATGAAAACGTTGCTGCGGGTCGTTGTCGTCTGGCCCAGTTTCGTCAGTAACCGCTGCCGGCTGACGAAGTCGAGGCTGCTGTTGTAGTGGTCGTTAATCGACCCGAGCTCGAACAGTTTGCGGCCATCCGCCGTCGAGATATCGCGGAAGATCGTGTGATCGATGCTCGATCCCCCCTCGGCGGTGAAGTTCAACCCGCGGTAGGGTCGTGCGCCCGGGATGCCCGGAATGTACGTCAACGAAATCGGATCGAGCCCGTCTCGTGCGCGAATGAATTCCGCCCACCAGTCGCGAGTTCGCCCAGGGTAAAGTGGGTCATAAAATGGATCTAACGTCGGCGACAAGGTGTCTGCCGGATCCCATGCTGGCAAGTATCCAGTCCCCGATGCTAACGTCTGAAGTCCCGTCGCCGTCGGATTGATCGACATCACATCGGGATCGTCGAATAACCCGGCGAGGTTGGCGGGATGCCGTAAGGTATTCAGATTGATCCGACCGGGCTGGCGGATTCCCCCTGCTGGCCAGTCGGTGTCGTTATTGCCGAGATTACCCAGGTCGAGGATGTTCGGCGAAACTTCGTCGTGGCGTCCTTCGCGTGCGGGGACTTCGAAGAATTCGAGCAGCCGCGCCCAGCGATTGGCCCGTGCTCCCGGGATTTTGTGCCAGGTGACGCTGCCGTCGCCGACGGTCGCCCCACCCCACGTAGGAGGTGCGGCCCCCGATGTTCCCGCTGTCGTGCAGCGATAGATCTCTCCCGAATAGAGACTCGGGACGATTTCTTCGCCATACTGGTACACGGTGGTGGCGTTCCATCCAATGATTTTGCCGGGTTGCAGAAAACGGTTGATTCCCGCATACCAGCCGACGAGCAACGGCGAACTGGCGGTCGTGAAATCTTCGCTCTGCCGCGAACCGAGGTTGAGCGTGGTATCGCGCGGGCTATGCACGGGAACGGTGAACAGCTCGTACGACGTGCTGAACTCGCGGTCGAGGTAAGGCTGCCACAGCGAGTACGTCGGCGGACTCGAACGATTGTCTCCCCCCAGGCTGTTGTAAATGTGGGCACCGCCGACCGGCGTCTGCGTGCCGGTGTCGTCGGTGTAGGCTTCGGTGTCGTCGCTGCGAATTCCGCCGTACAACGGCTGGAAGCGTTCTTTCGATTTCACCTGATCGAGTTTGGTGCCGATGTTGGGCGAACTCGCTGCATCGGTATTGTGGGCGAGATTGAACACCTGCAGAGGAACGCGAATGCGGTCGACCACGACCCACGGGTTATCCTGCGATTCGGCTTCGTGCGTTCCTGTTACTGACCCCACAAGAACCGGAGACGTTCGATGCGTATTCACCCGGCGACGGAGTTCCATCACGATCGTCTGCGTATCGTCGATCACGGCGTCGAGCGTGGCATCGAGCGTCGACGACGGCGTCGGGACGAGGTGCAACAGATCTCCCCCGGCGGGATCGGCCCCATACTTCGGATCGTTAAACACCTGCGTTCCGTCCCCCTGCGCCGTCGATGACCCCGGCGCCTGGTTGATGCGATACGTCGAGGTGGGCGTGGTGATCAGATCGAGAGAGAGCCCTGAACCCGAGGCATCGGGGGCGATGCGTGTGTACATCGGATTGATGGTTGCCATCGTCCAGTTGTAATCGACGTTGAGATAACTCGGGAGGTAATTTCCCGACATCATGTCTTTGTTCTGTCCGTCGCCCGCCGTTCCGATCGTAAAGCCGGGAGACGTCCCGGTGCTGACGGAACCGGCGGCTGTCGTCAGCGTCAGACGGCGTTCGGAACCCGTCGCCACACCGCTCCCCGTGTCTTCCGGTTTGACGGCGATCTGCCAGCCGTCGTTTTCGGTTGCGAAGTCGACGACGCGCGGGCTGACGTTGATCAGCTCGATAAACGTGAAATCGCGATGCTCCTGATCGTCGATTTCGGTCGACCCGTGATTGACGTACGACGTGCCGGTCGAATCGGCCACCCGTTTGCACAACACGGCCATCGCTTCGCCGAACGTCAACTGTTGGGCTTCGACGCCGTACACGACGGCCCGTTCTTCGACACCGGATGCGTTCGCGGCAATTTCTCTTGACGTTTCATCATCTAGAAATGCATTATCGCCAAGATCCCATCCTCCAGTACCTGCCGTCGTATTAATTCCTAGATCCCTGTCATATTCAAAGACAGTGATAATGTCATCAGGATCAAGCGCATCGACGATGTTGACGGCGAACTGTGCCATTTCTTGAAGGTGTGTGTCGGAGTAAATCGGTCGACCGCCGGATGGCAACAGTGCATTCGATGCACGATAATCGACGTCATCGCGACCGCCACAAAAGGCATACAATAACACATAGATATCACGTGCCATTCGTTGTCGGTCGTAGCGGGCGAGATATTCCTGACGAACAAGCGAATAGCCAGCTCCCGTAATATCTTCAGGATAGCTCGGCGGAGATGGGATAGTTGAAATCACAGAATTGGCGATAGGTGAATCATCACTTCCCGGCCATAAGATTTCACCCATATCATCAATGATGCCGTTACCATCATCGTCTACACCGGCGACTCCAAACCGACCGTCCGCACCGGGGTTGACCAATGGATGAGGCGTCAAGGGTCGAATTCTGATCTTGGGATCAGGAGCGGGGAAAGGTGGATAAATCTCCGCCAGACCGTTTAGGCTTAATTTTCTTTGCACTTTTCGAATGCTATTGTAGATGTTCGAATCGCCCATCTCGATCGTCAGCATATTGCGGACGGCATCACGAAACGGATCAAATGTTGTTCCGGCCGTACCGGCGGAACCCGAAAATCCAACCGATGTATCATAATAATATGTGCCGCCCATATCGGGGGGGAATTCAAGGTATCCGTCAAGATCTGTATCGGCGCTAAACTCCCAACGACGAAACACATCGTATTGACCTACTCCGGGCGTTGGTCCTACACCAGGCGTTGTAAAGGTTGTCCAATCATACGGACTGTTGCCATACCACGGTTTCGCGAAACTTTTCAGATCCCAGCTGTCGGTTGTGTACTGACTGCGAATCTGCTCGGCCCGCGTCGACGATTCGAAATTCAACGGGGCAAGATCGCGTAACCGGCTGCTTAGCCCGGTCAGCGTCGTGTCGTTCGACGACCCGTGCAGGGCGTAATTCTCGGACGTCGAGAAAATCTCGTCGGTCGCCGACGCCTTCGACGGGTCGAAGACCATTTCGGTCGGCTCGTCGGTCTGATAATAGTCGGTCGCTCCGGGCATTAATGCGCCGCCGAGCACGTTGCGAAACCCGGTTGTCGGGTTGCTGTAATAGTTGGAATACGAACGCCACGTCAGACGGCCGACGTTGTTGACCAGCGTCGTCTTGCCGAAGGTTCCCGCCAGCGTCGTGCGTCCCGTACCGACAAAGTCGAACGGATGTTCGAACGGATAAAACGCCATCGTCGTCGGCCACAGAGACGTACTGTTCGTGTACAGACCCCCTTCGTACAGATTCTGGTTGTCGTCGTAACCGTTCAGTCCGGGAAACGGGAAGGAATACGGATTCGCCGCCGCCGGGTTCCACGGAGTCACGGCATTGATCACCGAAAACAGCCGCGGCAACTCGCCCCACTTGCCGACCGTAATATTCTGGAGGTCGTACGTCCCCGAGGTGGTGTTATACACGAAATTCGGTTTGCCGGTCGACAGGTACCACCATTCCATGTTGG
>JAQCEJ010000125.1 GCA_027618475.1 Planctomycetota bacterium
CTTCCGTGTCGTGCTCATCACCGAACATCAACAGATTTCTTGAGATAAGTCAATAACAGGCTCTAGAAATTGGGGCCGCCCCCTCCTCCACCTGTTGCCGGTGCGGAGACCGGTACCGGAGCGGCCGGCGCAGCGGAATTCGATGCCACTCCACTGGCGATCATCTGACGACGGTAGGCATAACGTATCGGAAAGCTCGGCCAAATCGTGTTTTGTTGACCGGGAAGTGAAAGTTGGGGACCGTCGAAAATGCGGATGCTCTCCCCCCCGCGGCGGAGCGACATCTCCGATGCATACTGCACAAAACCGAGCCATTGTCGATCAGGGGCGGCGATCTCGAACAAATTCTTACGCTCCGGTTTGAAACCGATGAATTCCCTTGGAAACGGCGATGTGTGCAGTGACGTCAGCAGAATGGCCATGCTCACATAACCGGTCGCCGCGGCGAAAGCCCAGCGACCGATGTTATCAACTAGTGTCGGCACAAAGATAAACGTCGGCGATAGCTTTTCCGTCGCCGCGCGAAATCCGAAGACAAGCGACCCGAACAAGCCGAGAAACGCTGTGATATCGCACAACGCCACCCACGATGCATTTGACGAAAAGCTCTCGAGAAGTATGGCGAGAGGTTCGAAAAAGTTCATCGTCAGCAGGCCCGCAAACAGCACCGAAAAGAAGATCAGTGTTGCACCAACGACACCTTCAGCAGCAACGGTCCATGTGACGACACCCACAACGGCAATTAACAGGACATCGATCATGATTTCTCTCCACTCCTCGTCCGAACGGGGGGAAACGTCATTTGACAACCCGGATCAGTTCATCGACCGAGGTGACACCACGCACAACGAGTCGCAAGCCCTCTTCCTTCATGTATAACATGCCGTTCTTACGTGCCTCCGCTTTCAAAGTCGAGAGCGACGCTTTTTCCCGAATCATTTCGCGGATCGGGTCGGTGACGTTCAATAACTCCATCACGCTGATCCGGCCTTTGTAACCGAGTCCGCCGCACGACGGGCAGGGACTGTCTCGATTGGTTGGGGGGCGATAAAACACATCGATCTTGTCCGCCGGCAGATTGGCCTGTTTGAGGAACTCGGGTTTCGGTTTGTACGGTTCTTTGCAATCGTTGCACAGCCGTCGCGCCAGCCGCTGGGCCAGAATCGCCGAGAGCGAACTGGAGATCATAAAGGGTTCGACCCCCAAGTCGATCAGGCGGTACAGTGCGGTAATGGAATCGTTGGCGTGCAGCGTCGAGAAGACCATGTGGCCGGTGTTGGCCGCCTGACAGGCAACGACGGCGGTTTCGGCATCTCGAATTTCTCCCACCATCACCACGTCGGGGTCTTGCCGCAGCACACTGCGCAACGATCCGCCGAATGTCTGTCCCGCCTTCTGATTGATTTCGATCTGTGTCACGTTGTCGATTTTATATTCAATCGGGTCTTCGATGGTGATGATGTTGCGTTGATAGGCGTCGATGGTGTTCAGGCAAGCATACAACGTCGTCGATTTTCCTGCCCCGGTGGGACCGACCACCAGCATCAGGCCGTGTGGCTGAGTGATCACGTTCATAATGTTTTCGGCCAGTTGCTTTCGCAGTCCCAATTGCTCGATATTGCTGACCGAATTAGCCTGATCGAGAATACGCAGGCTGAGCTTTTCACCCTGGCGGGTTCCTTGCGTGGCGACGCGAAAATCGACTTCGCGTCCACCGGTAATCGCCCGAAAACTGCCGTCCTGCGGACGACGTTTTTCGGTAATGTCCATCGCCCCGAGCACTTTGCAGATGTTAATGACGGCGTCGCCGACCGTACGATCGAACGGTTCGGTAGGATACATCACACCGTCGATTCGCAGGCGGACCGACAGTTCATCCTCTTTTGGTTCGAGGTGAATATCGGTACAACGCCGCAAGATTGCGTCGTAAACCAGTTCTTTTGCGGCGAGATATCCTTTGGAATTCTCGACCTGCTTCGAACGAGCATGTCCATCGTCGGTCGCAGTCGATCGTCCGATGAAAATGATATCGGGACCGGCCGATGTCGATCCCCCCGCCTTTGAGCCGAGATGAATTCCGAATCGAGCAAGTTGACGAATCGCCACACTTCGAAGGTGCTGCGGTGTGAGCACCCGCGCATTGGGCGGAACTTTCATGTTCCGTTCGTAAACGTATAATCCAAGCGGACACCCGTAGCAGATCAACAATAGCAAGAAACCGAAACGAAAGTCGCGAATCATCAGGACCGAGAGGAACCCAAGCGCACCGATCAGCAGTGCCAACGCACACCAGAATTCCGAACGGACTTTCAGCGAACGACTGTCATCGGAAATCCAGCGAGAACTCGACGTCCAGATGCCGAAGAGAGCCAACACAAAGAAGAGTTTGGTCAGGCTGAAATAGTTTCCAGAAATACCAAAATCATTGCCGCGGAAAAATATTCCCCCCGGCGGAGGTGGATACATTCCCACAGCAGTGCCACTGGCGACGACCGGAGTGGTCGGCCCGCCGGTATTTTGAGGGCCTGATCCTGCCGTATTCTCGTTGCCATTCGAGACCGGAACACCACTCGTAGTGGGGTTCGGAGGTGCCCCTAACGTCGAGGGCGTACCCGGAGTGGAACCCTCATTTCGTGGAAGTCCCCCTCCTGGGGGGCCTCTCTGTCCGGGGACCGCTGAACCACCCGGGGGTCCGGCTTTCGGTGTTCCACCTGGTGGCCGTTGAGCTTGTACGGTCTCCGTGGCGCATATCGCGAGACAAACCGTTGCAATCAGCAATGATATGAATACTCTCACGTTTGTCACACTTTCGTTGAACGTGTCAACTGGCGCGATCGAATCATTCAACTGTCCGCTCGTGTATGACACACGAGACAACTCTTACCTGAGAATATACTAATGAACAAAGGGGTTCTTTTGCTACCGAAACAAGGGAAGTGACCTCAATTTTCGCAGTCCTGGTCGATGGAAATCTTTTACCGGTTGTTCTGATAGAACGAAAAGTGCGTCGAATTCGTATCGCCTTTGGGTTGGGATTCTAACGATCAACGCTTCACATTTTGAAAAACGAACCATTTCCCCTTATACCGAACGATAATAGTAACGACCGTCACGCAACACGTCGCACAGGATTATTTATCCACGCAGTTGTACGACACAGAGAGCCATGTTGTTTCGGCGCAGCTCCTGAATTGTCAGGTTCCTATTCTAACAGTCTCTTCAATTTTTTCAGCGGTCGAAAGGGTATTATATCGATTCGCTGCGAAACTCGAATTCGGTGAGGAAAGCCAGTTGTGAGCAAATCACCATGGAGTGAACTCCAGGATATCGGTCGCAAACGCGAAGAGCGGTTTCTGATGCTCAGCGAATCACTCCCGCTGGGCGTATTCGTCGTCGATCTCTCCGGAGCCTGTCAATATACCAACACCTGCTGGCAAAAGATCGCGGGGATAACCTTCGATGAATCGGTACCCCTCTGCTGGGATGAGGCGTTGCATCCCGACGATCGTGCACAAGCATATTCGGCCTGGCTGGAGGCCGTTCCCCAGTTGGAATCGTTTGAAGGCACATTTCGTCTCGGTGATGCTGTAACGCACAACCGTCCTGAAAACCGCTGGGGTCATATTCGTCTCAGCCCTACAATTACCGATTGGGGTGTCACGTATGTCGGAGTGCTCGAAGAAATCACCGATCGCATTCTCACACACGAACGACAGGAACAATACTCACTCGACCTCCTGCTCGCTAAAGATAAACTCGAAGAAAACACCAGGCAGCTTAACGAGCTGATCGAAAACCTTACCGCCGCAAAGGTTAAGGCGGAAGAAGGAACCCGCGCCAAAAGCGACTTTCTCGCAAACATGAGCCATGAAATCCGCACGCCGATGACTGCTATTCTCGGCTATACTGATTTGCTGCTCGAACAGACGAACGATAATCCGCAAGTCAGCGAATATCTCGACACGATAAAGCGCAACGGCCTGTTTCTGCTGGAGATCATCAACGACATTCTTGATCTCTCGAAAATCGAGGCCGGGAAGTTAGTCATCGAGACGATCCCTACGTCACCTGTCGATGTGGTGAACGACGTCATCTCGCTGATGCAGGTCCGAGCGGCCTCGCGAAACCTGTCTCTTTCGCTGAATTTCCACGGCCTCATCCCCGAAACCATCAATTCCGACCCCACCCGGCTACGGCAAATACTTATCAATCTGCTCAATAATGCGATCAAGTTTACCAGCAACGGTTCGGTACAACTGGTCGTTTCTGCCGCCGATCAAGAGACCGCCCGGCATTTGAAACCGGGTGAATGGTGGCAGGGAAGTCCCCGACTCGGTTTGCCGACGTGTTTACTTTTCGATGTCATTGATACCGGTATCGGATTGTCGGGCGAACAGCAGGAACATCTCTTTCAGCCCTTTACCCAAGCCGACACCTCAACCACGCGCAAATATGGCGGGACGGGGCTAGGGCTAACCATCAGCCGCCGGCTGGCGCAAGTGCTTAAAGGTGATATTACCGTGAAGAGCGATCCGGGCTTCGGCTCGACGTTTCGATTGCAGGTCGCCGCCGGAAATCTGCAGGGGGTTAACTGGATCGATCCTTCGATCCCATCCACCGAGGTCGACTGTTCGGTAACGGTTCCTACTCAGGCCGTCGCGTTGCCAACCCTGTTGGCGGGATTTAACGTATTGCTGGTCGAAGATGGTCAAGACAATCAGCGATTGATTTCGTTCATTCTGAAGAAAGCAGGTGCCGCCGTCACGTGTGCCGAGAACGGCCAACTGGCTCTCGATGCTGTGGAGGCAGCGAGCTCGTCCGAAAATCCATTCGACGCGATTCTGATGGATATGCAAATGCCCGTCATGGATGGCTACACGGCTACGCAACACCTCCGTGCACAGCAACTTGAGACCCCCATCATCGCACTCACCGCCCACGCGATGGAAGGGGACCGCCAGAAATGCCTCGCCGTCGGATGCACCGACTACGCCCCCAAACCGATTAACAAAGCCGAACTGATTGCGAAGATTCAGCAGTGCGTTGAAGGTCGCGTGCGGGTGTAAAGCGATTTTTCGGCAAGCCTCCACCCCAGCCGTCATCACCGCTACCACTGTTACCATAACTCCAGCCAAAATAATGATTTGGCGTCCTAACTCTCCGTCGGCGCGGTGGAAAATTCCGATTCCGGCCACTTCCGCACTCGTCATCCCTCCGGCTGGTCGATACACTGGAGTGATCGAACTTTCCTACCCAATGGGATCGCGGTCTAGGATGACCTCGGCGTTCGATTCGCTCCACCCCCGGAACCTTACCCGTTAATCGGTGTCGGTCCATCACCCCACGGCGATGCGGAGAGGGTGTCGAACGACAGCAGCCGACGACAGAGACATTTGAAGTTCATAACGCCGAGACCAACATTCTCGGAAGGATCACACGATGGCTAAAGCAACGACGAAAAAAGCAGAGAAGCCTGTGAAAACCGAAAAACAGGCTCAATTGAATGGTGCCGACATTCTGGTCGAAGCCCTCATTCGGCAGGGGGCGAAGAGCATGTTCGCCTATCCCGGGGGAGCGAGCATGCCGTTGCATCAGGCTCTTGTGAAGCGTCGCGACCGCATCCGCACCGTCCTCCCTCGCCACGAACAAGGGGGCGGATTCGCCGCGCAAGGCGTTTCCCGCAGTTCCGACGAAATCGGCCTCTGCATGGCGACCAGCGGACCAGGAGCCACCAACCTTGTCACCGCCATCGCCGATGCGAAAATGGACAGCGTCCCCATGATTGCCATCACCGGGCAGGTGCCGCAAAAAGTGATCGGTACCGACGCCTTTCAAGAAACTCCCATCGTCGAAATCTGCCGCGCGGTGACGAAGCATCATTACCTCATCACGGCGAACGACTGGGCCCGCACCGAAGATGTGACCGAAGCTCTCAAGTCGATCCCCCGCATCGTCAAAGAAGCGTATCACATCGCCAAGACCGGCCGGCCGGGTCCGGTGCTCATCGACTTCCCCAAAAACATTCAAATTGCGACGCTCGATGAAGAGATCGACTGGGATCCGCCGATGCATCTGCCGGGATACAAACCCGAAAAACGAACGGTTCCTCCGGAACAAATCCGTCAGATTCTCGCCGCCATTCGCCGCTCGAAAAAACCGATCCTCTACGTCGGCGGCGGTGTGATCAACGCCAACGCCGCCGAAGAACTCACCAAGTTCGCACTCAAGACCGGCATTCCCGTGACGATGACCGTCATGGGGCTCGGAGCCTTCCCCGGCGATCATCCGCAGTCGCTGCACATGCTTGGCATGCACGGAACCGTCTACTCGAACTACGCCATCAACGAGGCCGACCTGCTCCTGGCCTTCGGTGTGCGGTTCGACGATCGCGTCACCGGGAAGCTCGAAGAATTCGCCGTCCACGGCAAGATCGTGCACGTCGATATCGACCCCTCCGAACTGCACAAGAATAAAGAAGCCCATATTCCGATCACGGCTGACGTCAAGGATGTGCTCGTCGCACTCAATCGCGAACTCGGCGACGACGACATTCCTCAAATCGACGAATGGAAAGCCCAGGTCGCCGCGTGGAAAGAACGTTATCCGCTCACCTATCGCGACGCTGGCGAATGGATTCTACCGCAATACGCGATCGATGAACTCTGGAAGCAGACGAAAGACCGCGACACATATATCAGCGTGGGAGTCGGTCAGCATCAGATGTGGGCCGCGCAGTTCTACAAATTCGCCAAGCCGAAACGCTGGCTCAGCAGTTCAGGGTTGGGAACGATGGGCTTCGGCCTTCCCGCCGCGATGGGAGTGCAACTCGCTCACCCCGATTCGCTCGTCGTCGACATCGATGGCGACGGCTCGATGCTGATGAACATTCAGGAATTCGCCACGTTGCACTGCGAAAAGCTGCCGGTGAAGATTCTGCTGCTCAACAATCAGCACCTCGGCATGGTGGTGCAGTGGGAAGACCGCTTCATGGAAGGAAGTCGGGCTCACACCTATCTCGGCCCGATCGATCACCCCGAATGGCTCGGCAAGGGGGACGGCAACATCGCCGAAGAGACCTATCCGAACTTCGTGACGATCGCTCAAGGCTTCGGTCTGCAGGCGAAACACGTTCGCAAGAAGAGCGAGTTCCCCGCGGCCCTGGCCGAAATGCTCGCCAGCCCCGAGCCGTATCTGCTGGACGTGATCACGCCGTACCAGGAACACGTACTCCCCATGATCCCCGGCGGCGGAACAGTGCGGGATATCATCGTCGAGTAAGGTCTTTCACGAGCGGTTCTACGAAAACCCTCTCCCGTCGGGAGAGGGTGGCGGCGCCGTCGCCGGGTGAAGGGCGAGCGCGAACACCGAAACCGTTACGCACGTCGTCGAGTTTTTCACTCGGCAGGAAACATTCATTGCCCGGCCTTTCGATGTCTCAGAGTCAAGGTTCATCCCCCCCTGCACCCTCCCGGACCCGGTTGCGCCGAACCCCGAAAAACCGAGAAATTCCAGGCCTTTACCCCTCTCCGTTGCGCTCTCGGCGAACTCTGTTTGTGATGCAAAAAAGGGCTCTAAATCTCTCCAGATTTCGTTTCACGAGCCTCTCGCGCGCATTTCGCGCCCATTTTAGGGCCAAAATGCGCACTTTTGCGCAGATCCGACATATTCAGAAACATGGATGCATTTTTTATGACCACACCGACATAAAATGGTCTGAAAAACGTTGCGCGCAACTCAATCGTGTTTGCGTCTATCGAAATTTCCTTCTCCCCCTGGGAGAAGGTGGCCGCAGGCCGGATGAGGGTGCCTTTCATCCGGAATGACGAATGTCGAAATCCGAATGACGAATCAATTCCCAATGACCGAATGTCCGAAGGAACTCCGTGAGAATGCACTCCGAAGCCATCACCTCAATCACGTGACGGCTAGCCGAATCACGTCAACCGAGGCACCCTGCACACGGTCTCACAACCACACTGCCGGACATCCCACCCATTTTTGAACGGGCTGTTAACGCCGACTACAAGCAGTTTCATAACCCTCTGGACGGCGGAGTATTCCAGACTATTTGGACGATTCTTCCGTCGCCAACCGGGTTATAAAACCAGTTCTAAAGAACAAATGCAGACCGGTCGAAATTTCGACCGGTCTGCTGATTGTTTCGTATGAATGCTGCTACCCAATCAGATGGCGCGTTTTCGCCGACGTGCAGCCAGCAGGACCAAGCCACCCAGTCCCAGCAGGACGATGCTACCCGGCTCAGGTACGGCGTATTCAGATTCCCCTTCGGGAATGTTGTTGGCGATCTGCGTAATCGACAGCTCGAACGAGTCATCGACTGCGATTTGAGGGTTCCACATTACCGTAAATGTCGAATCAAATGGTCCAATCGATGTGGGAGAGTTACTCAAAGTTGTTGTCGATGAATCGGTTAACGAATCCAGTTGATCCGAATACTGGGCCAGCTCAAACGCATCGAAGGGAGTCGAGAAGCTCGTTTCGATGACGGCCCCCGAGGTGTCGCTCTGGTCGATTCGGCTCGAAGAGATCCAGGTCGCCGTGTCCCCCTCGATATCGAAGATGTCGAGGTCGCTGTACGCGAACAAGAAGAAGTCGAGTAAACTGCCACTGATATTGCTGATTGCAATATTGGTCACCAACTGCGACGTTCCGCTTCCCGGCGCACCACCGGTCAGCTCGCCGGAAACTGAGAGTTGGAAGACATCTTCCAGTTGCCACAGCGCGGAAAACGTATTTGTCCCCGTTAGAGAAAAATCGAGCATTTCCAGACTGTTTAAACCGAATTCCTCGCCTGTGGAGCCGATACGATAGAACAACCCTTGCTCATAGAGGATGCTGTTGGCATCGATGGTCCAATTATCGATCAGCGTGCCATAGCCGTCGAGATCGACTGTTGAGTTTCCATCTTCAAGAATTGGAATCACATCAGCACTCGCTGTGCTCGACCAGGCGAGAATTCCAACGACCGCAATCGCAGCAGTCTGCCGAATGAAACACGGAATAAAGCGCATTAATCCTCCCTTAATAGTTACACACGACAGTTCCTATATTGACAATAATACGCAGCCGTTCTCACGGCTACTTGGATAAACAATACTGCCGATCGTCCGATATTACAATGGTTCCGAGAATGGCGTCTCTTTTCGATGATAACTTATGTAAACATCAATCAATGATCGGTTTATAGGCATCGAGAACACCCCTGCCGACAGGCAGATATAGGAGCCGGTGGATGATCACCAGTGAAAACCCGGGTTGCCCGGAGCTGGAAATGGCACACTTGTAATTGTTCCCATAATTCCCGTGCAATGACCGCCCCAGTCAGTCCGGAACCGACGACGATGTAATCGTGTTGCTATTCGGGCATGATGCGTTCTCGTGACTACCGATGTTAATCACGAAAAGTCATTTCTCGCGGGGGTGGCATTCTGGGCTGAGCGATGGAAGTTTTACAGCGAAACGACGGAATCCACCATCGTATGGGGAATGTATGGTTTATATTCCAAGAGTCGAACCTGCCATGGTCCTGCAATTTCGTACTTCAATCCTCGCCATTCCAACGAACGAGTACGCAAGGCTCGATATATGCAGTACAAATAGACAAATTGGGTCAGGGCAGCGGCTGCGAAAATACGGAGCGGAATAGGACTGGGTGAATCGCTGCGAGTTCGCATGAGTCGGCGAATCTGACGTTCCAGTGAGACGACGCTGACGATATTCGTCCCGGCATAGAACAGGATTGCCAATGCTGCAATCATCACAATCGACGGGCTACCAATAATTGCTCCCGCCCCGACCAACAAGAATGACAGAGTAAGGGCAATCGCTACCAACGTCGCCGATCCGATCACACATTTCCAATTCTTGTGATACAACCAGGCATTTAAGAGTTGACGCGTGATGAATGAAATGCAACTTCTGAGATCAATACTTTCTCGATTGATCATCGTAGCCGTTGGCACGAACGCCAGTTTCCAGTTCGAGTCCAGATGCCGACTGACGGTTAACGTATCTTCGAACATCGCCTGTCCCCATTGGTCGAGCAAATTGATCTGTTGCATGCTTTTCCGGCGGATTGCCAGCGATCCGCCCCAGCCGATATCAAACGCGGACATTTGCAGAGTGGCCCCGAAATTCCAGACATGTCGAACCAGCGAACCCCACGCTTTATCCATAGGCATATACCAGCGAATTCCCGAAGCCACTCCGATATGAGGATCATTGAGCACACCCACCAGCTCTCGTAGCCAACTCGAGTGGGGAATCGTATCGGCATCGCAAATCACGACGGCTTCGTAAGACGGGTCGAGCTGTTCGACGATTTGAATCAGTGCTTCCATTTTCAAACTGCAAGTCATTCGAGGCGCTGTCACATATCGAACGAGGACTTTATCCGATGGATAATCCTTCAGGATCTGTTTCACGAGTCCTGTAGCAGGATCCTCGGTCGAGTCGATCATGACGACGATGCAATAATCGGGATGATCCTGTGACATCAGCCCCGCAAGACAGTTGCGAAGAAAGGGATCAGCCCCTCGCAACGTCAGGGCAACAGCCGATTTCAAGTACGGACCTTTCAACTCAACCGGTTGTTGATATCGTCGATAGAGTTCGATTAACCAGGTGAGCTGCATCAACGAATAGAAGACGAGTAGTCCGGATCCACACCAGGCGCAAATCGTCCATATGGCTACCATCTATATAAACTCCGATTTGAACCGGGATTTCCCAGATAGATTTTTCGGCGGCACTGACGCAGTACCGTCGTGTTGCTTCATGGCTATTGTAACCGGTCGTTCGATCAATTTCGACATATTTTGTCCGTTCTCGGTCTGTTCTGTTCCCCTTGAGAGTCGATATTTTCGCCAAAATCGGGACTCCGCGCGGACGTTGACCGCAACAGATTCATGATGGATGGTGATTTCCATAGATTCATCCCCTCAGCCTGAGTCCAGAGCGACGGACCGTGGTTTCAATCGCTCGATCCGCCGCAGGATTTCCCGGAACAGCGAACGGGGAATGGCCACCTCCGCCATCTGAAACGTCACGTACCGGGCGTGACGCACGATTTTGGCCCCGATCCTCCAGAGCCATCAACGTTCAGTACACCCCTGTTTTTACCGACTGAAACCGACTTTGTGAATCGTCGTTTCTGGTTTCCATCTGGGAAATGCGGGGTAATAACGATAGATCAACTCCGGACAGTCGAATTAGTAAGTAACCCCCGTCGATGGTGCCTCTCGTCAATTTCAACGTGGTAATCGATTCATTTAATTCCCACGCCCATTTTTTGCCGCATCGATTCGGTATCCTGATCTTCCGGGAGTAGGGAAATCAATCGGCTAATAACCTCACCAAGTTTCTCGTAATCTTCCATCTCAACGTGTCGATAACCTGCCACGATGAGGTTTGTTGCGAGGGATTGATCATTAAGCGATTCGCGTTTGCTAATCACGTACTGAAACGCTCCTAAGAGAAAGTCTGGCGTCCGACGAAGAATCCGTGCCTCGATACTACGGATATGCACCATTGCTCCTTCCAATCCTTGAATCGAGTTTATAAACGTTTTTTCATGCTCGACAAGTTCATTCAGCTGACGCCGTTCACTGTCGTTCCCGCTCGTCTTGATGATGTGGGTGAACTCCGCTTTCAACGTGAGGTATTCGTCTCGCAATCGTTCGACCCGACTGCTGGATGTTAAACGTGCTAATTCTTGGGCAATTTTCCGTTTCTGGGCTTCGAGTTTGTGCTTCGCGTCTTTATTCACGTCGTCTGTCCGTAAATTTATGGTAGCCGTTCGGATTATTCGGGCCTGTTTTTGCAAATTGTCTATTTCATGTGCTAATTCATAATTTTCATTATCACTTGCTTGATGTTTCTCAGATTCCAAACGCTCCTCTAACGACTCCATTTCCTCGTTAAGTATTTCAATTGAGACCTCATGTTTTGTGGTATCGAACACCCTCGAATATTCTTGCCTTAAGGAAGAAACATACGCTTTGACGGAAAGTAGTCGTGATTCATCCACTTCGAATTCGAGCTCGATATCAGTATCTCGTAGTACGTCTTTTCGCAATTGTTTTGCAGGGATGACGAGAACACCGATTGTCACATTTGCGTCTGGGCGATTCGTTGACGGCCCCTCCTTGACCATGATGCGGATTTCATCATCTGTACCATGAATCAACGTCTTGCTTGCCGACTTCACGACCTTACGGTTCCTCGGTAAAACAGTATTTCGTGGAAAGAGGAGTTCAAGTCTGACATCCTTTCCCTCGACGTCGTCCACAACCATACAGAGATCTTCCGGAAGAGGCTGCCCTGAGACAGTGTACTTTCCCTGAGAAATATGGATCGTATCGATCTCAGCGGGGACGATGTTGTTCTGACTGTCAAAAATCTTGAGTGTGAACGTATTGTACGCTTCCTTGAGAAGAGGAAGGTCTTCGTGGATCCGTGAAGTCAATTTCTTTAAACCGCTGTCAAATCCACCGTCGTCGCGGGTGATGCGATAAAACAGGTCCTCGATATGGCCATCAATTTTGGCAGCGAACATTTCCTCCTGTTCCTGTGAGGCAGGGCAATACGAGACCTTAACCTTCAATTGGTCCTTTTGAACCACTCTTCTCGGGCTCTCGTCCAAGTTAATAGGCCGGGTCGCTGCATAATAGGCGGCCCCCACTACAATGGCGTTCGTCGGATCAATCTCCGTGCTAACGGGAACCCCGAGCAGTTCCTCGATGCGATTTCTCACGTACGGAGTGTAGGTCGAACCACCAACCATAAGTATAAAATCAAGGTCTTGCGGTACTATGGAATTGCGGGTCAATATCGTCTTCAGCATTTCTGCCGTACTATCAATGGCGTCTTTGATGATGGATTCATAATCTGATCGTGTAATGCTAATAAGGTTGTCGATGATTTTCCCGTTTTCATCTTTCAAATCACGAATCAACCCAAGATCAATGTCACTGATTTGTTTATTGGAGAGCTCGATTTTTGCTTCCTCCGCTTTATGCAAAAGCGTCGTCCAAAGCCGGTTGTACGCTCCCGATAGGCTTTTCATATCGGCGATAAGATTAGAAAAATGCCCTAACGTGTTTAACTGGGGGACGATCAAATGCTCGACGATTAAGGCGTCGAAGTCGGCACCGCCGAGAAAATTGTTCCCCTCATGGTCTACAATCCTAAGTTCCCCCTCGATAATCTTGACCAAGGCTACGTCATATGTCCCACCGCCTAAGTCGTAGACAATCCACTGACTGTTTGACAGGTCCACATTCTTTTCTTTGTTGGCATATGCAAGACTGGCGGCGATTGGCTCTTGCAGCAATTCCACCTGCTTGAAACCAGCAATATATCCGGCTTCTTTGGTTGCGTTCGCCTGAACCATGTCAAATGAAGCGGGAATTGTAATGATAACCGCGTCTGGTGATTCCCCCGTATGAATGAAAGTCTTAAGCTCCTTGAGAACACATGAGGAAAGCTCTACCGGCGTCACCGAGCGACCGAGGGCCGTGATCTGGAAACTTTCCGTTGTGCCCATCAATCGCTTAAATCGGCTTACGATACTATTTGGATCGCGTTCGACATACGTGCGAGCTTGGTCACCCACAAGAATACGGTCGTTGCGGCATCCCACGACAGAAGGAAGCGTCTCCTTAAACCCGCTCGGGTTCTTGAAAACTTCCACTTCTCCTTTATTGAATTTTGCGATCAATGAGTTGGTCGTGCCGAGATCGATTCCAAAGTTAATCATGTTACTCATGTTGTTCGCGATCCTTAGGTGATTCGACGATGACAATTCCTTTTTGAACGATTTTCGACGTTCCGTCTTCAAAACTGGCTCGGATGATGGGTTTGATTACCTCTACGACGACCAAATTGTCTGTGCTGATTCCGGCAATCGTGGCATCCAAATCTGTCCGGGTTTCCTTAAATACCTGTCCGATCGGATCTTCAAATACAATAGTGATTCTGGCCTGCCCTCCATTCGGAGTCGGTGATGTCAACCCTTCCTCCGCAAAGGCATCTTTAAGCCGATCGAGATGCCTGCGAAAACCGGCGGTATCGTCGAAATTGTCGAGTTTTCGCTCCAATTCGAAAATTTGATTCATGGCAATCAGTATGCATTTTGGGACTTGGGGAATGATTTCCATACTCGTTCTCTCGTACCTACTTTTTCATGCAATCAATAATGAATGGAACAAGGACGGCGTTGTCCGTTTCCACGATAGACATCGATATCTGAATCTTGTGGTCGGACTTACTAAAAACAGTCATCTGACCGTGTTGCAGTTGTGTATCACAGTTAGCCCAAGTCAGTAAATGATCATGTCGGAACACCGTTCCAGTGCGGAATGCAAAACCGGAATTTGACAGAATACAGGGGCCAATTGTAATGGTATGGCCACTATTGATCTCCTCGACAACTTTTTCAAATAATCGGGGAAGAACGTTGAAACTTACCGCGGCTACGAGTTTGTGGTACATCAATTCCTGATCGGCGTCGCTCATATCACTGATTGGTACATCATCTTTGGTATTCTTAAAAAATCTTTTCGTGGCAGCGATCAGCCCACCCGAGTGCCACGTCACTCCAATTTCCTTATTGTTGCCATTCAAGCCCGCATTTCCCATTTGACTTCCCGAACTTTGGCACGCGATTTGCGCCAGACCCTTGGAAAGCAGGGGTA
>JAQCEJ010000126.1 GCA_027618475.1 Planctomycetota bacterium
CCAGGGTAGAAGATTTGCGTCGGGATAAATGGTGAACTTCGGGTCGCCGCCGTTTTTCTTCATCGCGTCGACCATCGCCTGCGAACGTTCGAACGGCACGCCTGCATCTTTCGCACCGTGAAAGACCCATGTTGGCAGATGAGCGAAACCTTTTGTCCAATAGATTTCGCCGCCGCCGCAAATGGGAGCGATTGCCGCGAGTCGTTTGGGAGCATATGAGGCGAGTTCCCAGGTGCCGAAGCCTCCCATGCTCAGCCCCGTGACGTAAATGCGATCGGGATCGACGTTGTAATTCGCTTCGAGGTCATCCAGCAACGCTACGAGTTCAATCGGTTCCCAGCGGCGATCTTTCGGACACTGCGGTGAAACGACAATAAACGGAAAATCCTTACCCGCCGCGATCAATTTGGGAGGCCCGTGAATCGTCACGAGATTCAAGTCGTCGCCCCGTTCTCCCGAACCGTGCAGAAATAGGAGCACAGGCCAGGACTCTTGTTGTTCGTAGTCGTTCGGAAGATACAACAGATATTCGAGTTCGACGTGGACGTGCGTGTCGAGTCTGGCGGGCCTCTGTGCTCCAGATTTGTCGTCGGCGATGACGCGGGGATCGTGGAGTGTGGTTGCATACAGAAGAAGTATAAGAGTGACTGCGTGTTTCATCATGTTTTCCTTGTCGAATGATCAGGGTTGAGTTGAATGCCGATTTTATCAGCGACATGTGCAATGCGACAGATGTGACGGTGATGGGAAGCAAGAAATTGTGACAGTGGTACAGTGAAAATGAAGATCATGAAAGACAGGATGGGTCGGTTGGTTTTTGGTAGGTATCGATTATTCACAGCAAACCTGACAAACCGAATTCATTCCCGCAATTCGCCCGTTGCGTCGTCTCGGGTCGGGGAGTAAGATCGAGTCGAAGAAGAAACCAGCGAAATTTTACCGGTCGGCACAGCAACCATGATGGCATCAGCGACTCTCACCGATCTGTTGGCAGAACGTGCTCAGTCATCAGATCAGAACACGGCGATTTCGTCACCCGGACGTCCTGGCCTCAGCTATCGGGAACTGTTCGAGCATGTCGATGCGATGGGGCGGAAATTTTCACGGTTGGGGATGACCCGTACCGACCGCATCGCCGTCGTCTTACCCAACGGACCAGAAATGGCAACGGCGTTTCTGGCGACGGCAGCCGTGGGTGTGTGTGCTCCGCTCAACCCTGGTTATCAGGCTGCCGAATTCGAGTTCTATCTGAAGGATCTCAACGCCCGTGCGGTTGTCGTCAGGGCAGATGTTACGAGCCCCGTTCGTGCTGTCGCCGAAAACCTGGGTATCCCAATTCTGGAAATCGAAACGTCACCCGATGGACCAGCGGGAAAGTTTCGATTGTGCGGCGCCGCATCGAATGACTCGGCAACTGACACCGTGCGATCATTGATACCGGCCCAACCTGACGACGTCGCGCTGGTGTTGCATACATCGGGGACGACCTCTCGACCCAAGATCGTTCCGCTCACGCATCGTAACCTTGTTCGGTCGGCGAGAAACACGCGACGACGTTATCGCTCGTCGCGGATGACTGCTGTTTGAACGTCATGCCGTTGTTTCACATCCACGGCATCGTCGGCGCGGTATTGTCGACACTATCTTGCGGAGCGAGCGTCGTCTGCACACCCGGTTTCAACGCCGAGAACTTTTTACATTGGATGGCCGCTCACGAACCGACGTGGTACACCGCCGTGCCGACGATGCATCAGATGGTGCTCGAAAAATTGAGGCACACGGACAAAGCACCAGCATTCTCGCGGTTGCGACTGATCCGTTCGTCTTCTTCAGCGTTGCCTCCGCAGGTGATGAAAGAACTCGAATCGCGTTTTCGCGTTCCCATCGTCGAGTCATACGGGATGACCGAGGCGGCGCACCAGATGTGCAGCAATCCGCTGGCAGCCGGCATGCAGAAGCCGGGTTCGGTCGGCAAACCAGCGGGGCCCGAAGTCGGCATCATGAACGACGCCGGTGACCTGCTGGCAGACGGTGAAATTGGCGAGATTGTCATTCGCGGCGAAAACGTGACGCCGGGCTACGAGGGAAATCCAAAGGCGAATGCCGCTGCGTTCACCAACGGCTGGTTTCGGACGGGCGATCAGGGTTATCGCGATGGAGACGGGTACTACATTCTCACCGGCCGGTTGAAAGAGATCGTCAATCGCGGAGGCGAAAAGATTTCACCCCGCGAAGTCGACGAAGTGTTGCTCGACCATCCCGATGTGCGTCAGGCGGTGGCATTCGCGGTGCCGCATCCGCGGTTGGGTGAAGATCTCGCTGCCGCCGTGGTCTTGCACCCCGGTCGTCAAACAACCGAAGCAACGTTGCGCGACTTTGTTTTTCAGAAAGTCGTGCCGCAAAAGGTTCCTACACGTATGCTGATCGTCAACGAGATTCCCAAAGGTCCGACCGGCAAGCTGCAGCGGATCGGGTTATACGACAAGTTGAAAGACCAATTCTGTGAGCCGAAGTGCCAACCGAACACCGAATGTCAGGCGATCTTATTCGATGTCTGGAGAGAACTGTTCGAAACGAACGACATTGGCATCGACGACAATTTTTTTTATATCGGCGGCGATTCGTTGCTCGCGATGTCACTGCTGACCCGCATCTGCCCCGCGTTTGAAATCGAACTGGCCGTAGGCGATTTGTTTCGATCGCCGACCATTCGCAGTCAGGCGGAATTAATTGAACAATGTTTGCGCGATCAGCTCGAATCGAACTAAGAGACCGCTTCCCGATATCAACCCACTAACTCCGTCGATTGTCATGTCACACGAAGGGCTTCCAGCTGGTTCTAAGACCGCCGCGATCGATGATCGGCTGCGTGAGCGGTTTGAACGGGCGCGTGCCCGCATCGCGTCACCGCAATCGATACCACATGCTTTGCAAAGCGATGTCCCGGCAACGTCTCTGCAACGTCAACTCTGGTTTGCCAACGATCTTGTACATGGGACGGCGCTGAATCATCGACCAGTCGTGCTCGACTTTAGCGGACCGCTGAACCTCGCCCATCTGGAGAAATCGCTTCGATTGATAGTCGATCGGCATCAGTTGCTACAACTGCGCATGGAGGTGTCGAACGGTCTGGTCGTTCTTTCACCGGCTCTCGGCGAGATCATGACGATACCGGTAGACGAGCTGTCGCGCGCGGCGATGGACGAAGAAGTCGAGCAGTGCACTTATGACGAAATCATTAAGTCGTTTGATCTTAATGTCGGTCCCCTCGTACGGTGCCGGGTGCTGCGGCGTTCCGACGATAATCACCGTCTGATCGTCACGTTTCACCACACCGCATTCGACGGATGGTCGGAAGGGATATTCGTCGGCGAGCTTCGCGAATGCTACAACGCATTTGCTGATGGTCGTAAGCCAAATCTCTGCGACCTGGCTATCCAGTATGTCGATTATGCATCGTGGCACAATGATCGAATGACGGCACCGGAGGCCGTACCGCATCGGGAGTATTGGCGCAAGCGGCTGCAGGATGCTCCAGGACTGCTCGATCTTCCGTACGATCGACGTCGGCCTGTCCGTTTGAGCTTATCGGGAGCCGTACATCGTTTTATTTGGGACAAGGAGTTTATCGACAGGCTTGAACAGTGGGGACGGAATACCGATGCGACACTGTTCATGACGCTTATGGCTGGGTTTCAGGCGCTATTATTTCGCTACACGAATCAGTCTGACTTCATCGTCGGTACGTATTCGTCAGGACGACACTGTGTTGAAGTCGAACCTCTTATCGGACTATTTGCCGGTCCTCTCCCGTTGCGTGCGGCGATAACCGACGACCAGTCGTTTTCCGAAATCGTACAATTGACCAGCCGAGCGATTCTCGATGCCTTTGCGCACCAATCCACACCATACAGTCAGATGTTGCTGGACATGAAGCCGAGGCGAAATCTGGAAACTGATCCTCTGTTTCAGTGTGTATTGCAATTACGAAACTATGACGGCCTGTCGGACGCTGCCGAGGTGTTTACTGCGGGCGACGATGAGTCTCGCATTTTATGTCGTCGAGCCGATGTCGATCTGCGGTGTAGCGAAATTGATCTCGCATTCGATTTTCAGCCGTCGCACGAGGGGCTGCGCGGTCGGCTTCGGTATTCCAGTGACCTCTTCGACCGCAGTACGATCGAACACATCGCCGATTGCTTTCGCCACTTTCTGGAAGGAGCGATGACTCATCCGCACGAACCGATCGGTCGGCTTTCTTTTATCGACGATCAGGAACGAACACGAGTCGTCTCAACCTGTAACGAGACTGTCGTCGAGTGGCCCGAACAGCGCTGTCTGCACGAATATATCGAGGCACAAGTTCGTAAGACGCCCGACGCCGAGGCCCTGGTGTGTGAAGGCCATCGGGTGACGTATGCCGAACTCAATCGGCGGGCGAATCGAATCGCCCATCGCCTGGTCGAACTGGGAGTAAGCGCAAACTCGTTTGTCGCTGTCTCGCTCGAACGCTCACCCGAATTGATGGCATCGCTGCTGGCGGTACTCAAAGCCGGAGGAGCGTACGTTCCTCTCGAACCTGATCTGCCGCGCGAGCGAATGCGTTTTCTTCTGGATGATACGGCCGTCTCGATTGCCATCGCCAGCGGGCCTTCGGCCGAATTGATTGCTGAATGCGACTCCAGAGTAATCATCATCGATCCGACTGATGCCACTCTCGATCGCTATGCGTCGACTGATCCACAGAGCGAGAGTGATCCGACGCAGGCCGCGTATGTGATTTATACTTCCGGTTCGACCGGGCAACCTAAAGGGGTTGTGGTCGAACATGCTGCGATCGTCAATCATTTGTTGTGGTTTCAACAGGAGTTTCAATTCGGTTTCGGCGACCGCATTCTGCAGCAGACTCCCTTCGGCTTCGATGTCTCGGTGTGGGAATTGTTTGTCCCCCTGATGTGTGGGGCGACGGAAATAATGGCACGCCCCGATGGACACCGCGACGCCCGGTACCTTGCTGAGTTGATCGCACGCGAAGATATCGGTACAGCCCATTTCGTCCCCTCGATGCTGCGTTTTTTTCTCATGATACCGGGGATCAACAATTGCACATCGCTCAAGCGTGTATTTAGCAGTGGTGAAGCGCTGCCGTTCGATCTTGTGCAGCAGACGATCAATAAACTGAAAGTCGATATTTACAATTTGTACGGACCGACCGAAACCGCTGTGCATATCACCGGCTGCCGCTGCGACGCGAACGAACCGCGGGGGATCGTCCCCATCGGCAAACCGCTGGCAAACTGCCGGGTCTATGTACTCGACAAAGCCGGTCAACCGGTCCCGGTCGGTTTTCCCGGCGAGCTTTATCTGGGGGGAGTTCAAGTCGCGCGCGGATATCTGAACCGTCCTGAACTGACGGCGGAACGGTTTGTTCCCGATCCGTTTTCGAATCAGCCGGGGGCGAGAATGTATAAGTCGGGCGATCTGACGCGGCTGCTCCCTGACGGCTGCATCGAATTTCTCGGCCGCATCGATCATCAGATCAAAGTTCACGGTGTGCGTATCGAGGCGGGAGAGATCGAGGCTGCATTAAACGCCCTCCCTTACGTCAAGGCATCGACGGTCATCGCCCGCGAAATGTCGGCGGGTTCAAACCAGATCGTCGCGTATGTTGTTTATGCGACGGGCGAACGCCCCGGCATTCACGAGTTAAGGCACGAACTGGGCCACCGCTTGCCGGCAATTATGATTCCCTCATACTTTGTGGAACTCGACAGCATTCCATTGACGTCGAGCGGCAAAGTCAATCGCAAGGAATTACCAAAACCGGTCGTTGCTCCTCTCGAAAGCAAAATGCAGCAGACCGAGCCGGAAACAGCAACGCAAGCGGCGCTCCTTTCCATCTGGAGAGACTTGCTCAAACGAGACGTTTGCGAAATCCATCGTGACTTTTTCGAGTCGGGCGGCGATTCGCTGCTGGCGATCGGATTGATTCTCGAAATCGAAAAACAGCTCGGCGTCCGGATTCCTGCGACGGCGATCCTGCAGCATCCCACGATCGTTGAACTCGCCGCCGAAATCGAACGCTCGACGTTTGATGGCGACGACCTCGTTGAACTCAATCGGGGGGAGGGTGGGTCTCCCTTGTTCTTTCTGCACACGTTAGGGGGTCAGTTGTTGTATACCCGCAACATCATCGATCATCTTGACGACCGACAACCGGTGTTCGGAGTACAACAATCGGCGTCGTCGGACTGGCTCGCGTCGATGAACGACTTTTCTGCTCTGGCCCGACGATATGTGGATGCCATTCGCACCGTTCAACATCACGGACCCTATCGCCTCACCGGCTATTCGTACGGTGGTCAACTGGCACATGAAATCGCATGCCAGCTGCGGAAGGAAGGCGAGTCCGTTTCGCAGTTGGCGATCATCGACACCGGCGTGCGGTTATCGCAGCTTCCCGTTCGTCCGAAGCGATTCTCCGTTGCGTGGACAGCGAGATTTTTGAATAACCTTCTCAATTGGTTTCGCGACGATCTGATGCGCAGCTCACTCCAGTCTGTGCTTTACCGCATCCGCCGCCGCATCCGCCTGAGCTGGCAACGATGTTTGCATTTCGCGGGTATGAGGCCAGGGGGCGATTCTCACCGTCGTATCGAAGACTTTTTCTCGGATGACGAGATTCTGCCACAATTGCGAGAACGGATGGCGAAAAATCTCGAATTATTGAATCACCATAGTCAGCACACCTACGACGGGCCGTTGACGATAATCAAATCGCAGGCGCGGCCGTTGTTTGAATTGTGCCCCCCCGAAGAGGGCTGGTCGCATTTTGTAACCGGTGAAATCTCGGTTCATTCGCTTCCCGGCAATCATGCGGGAATCCTCAAATCACCTTCGGTGGAAATGTTGGCAACGTTGTTGCAGTCCGGTCTGGATTCACCAACGAGTTAACGTTGTAGAATTTCACATACATCTCGACCGCCTGGGTGATCGACTTCAAAGGTCACACATTGGCCATTTTTCGCCGCCAGATCATCGCCTGGGCGTTCTTTTTGACGGTGAGGACATTTCCGTAAAGAGAACGCAACCAGTTTCGTTGAAAGCTTTTCATCTTGCGCCGCTCGGCTTCCAGCAGTGAACCTCCGAGATTCGATGCGATTTCGGCAACCGGGTTCGGCTCGACCGAAAGAATACGCAGATCCGATTCCCACGGATGCGACCAGTCTTCATCAACCGGACGGTAGATATGACGGCGTTCCAACAGCCTTTTTGCCGCAGCAGCTCGCATCAGATACGCCACGCATCCGGATGCCGCGTATTTATGCATCACGAATGTCGTCTGATTGACAGGGAATGATTGAACAACGCGTTTCGGACGGAAGTCAAAAAACTTGACGATATCCCATCGAGGCTGTATCTGCATGGCATCGTCGATGGCTTGCACGAACGCCTCGGCATCGTGAATGAAAAAATCGTCTTCCAGAACCAGCGCGAGATCGTGGCCGTCGTTCAGAATTTGATGCCAGATTTTTCGATGTCCGAGGTAGACCGAGATTTCCCCCGGTGTCATGGCCCGTTTCATCATCAACAGATTGAGCCATCGAGAATATTCGAATGGTCTGTCGTCACGCGTCAGTCGAATCCCCTCCACAAATGTCGTTGCCAGCGGATAACACTCCAATTGACGCCGGGCACTCTCGTAACGTGCTCCCCCCGGCGAATCGAGAGTCAGTACATAACACGACAGGGAAGTCCGTTTTCCAGGTTCGGACATGATAACACCGCTCGTTGACATTTCGTATATTCGCCGATTGTGTGAAAGAATGTGGCCGTTTATTTGTTGGAGGGAGTGCTCGCGGCTATCGAAGGGGGGAAAATCGCCGAAATCCCTTGCAGCCGCAAGATCAATTTGGGAAAGTCCGGCTCCACCGTTCGATTTCTGTGGTTTGGAGAAGAGTCTGAAATGCGCGTGATGCAGTTTGTCATCGACTGTCCGTGGCCGGCGGTATCGGGGGGTGACATCCGCAACGCGATGTTTGCGAACTGCATTCAGGCATCTGCATACATGTGCGTCGGGCTCGCACGACCGATGGGAGAATTGCCGACACTCCCTGTGGATTATCGCCAACTCGAACATTACGGCAGCGCGAACCCCTGGACCTGCTTCGATCCGCAACGACCGATCTGCTTGAGTTTTCCTGTCGCTGCGACCGAAGAAATCGATCGCCTGGTCGACTCGTTTCGACCGACGGTTTTGCTGATGGAGGGCGTTGCCTGGGGAAGCGTTCTGCACCAACTTCGAGAACGATCTATCCCCACGGTTTTGGATATGCACAATATCGAATCGCAGCTGTATGCCGATCAAATCCGCGGGCGATCCTGGATGAAACGAGTTCTCAATGCCCGTCGCTTTCGAGACTCGATTACCGCCGCTCGAGAAATCGATCGAGAACTGAGCCGGACTGCCGATCAGACCTGGGTCTGTTCGTCGAGCGATGCGGCGGCATTGCAATCGTTGGGAGGGGGGGCTTCCATTGTTGTGGGCAATCCGATTCCCGATGAATCGTTGCTGAAGGTGCCGTTGTCCATCGAGCGTTATCGCAATCCGGTTCCGTTATTCATCGGACATTTGTCGTATTTTCCCAACGTAGCCGCAGTCGCCGAGCTTGCAAACGATTTCGTCCCGGCGATGAATCGGTGCAATTTCGACATTCGACCGATCGTCGCGGGTCGCTCTCCGAATAGAAAAATTCGCCGGATGGCAACGCGGGGGAATATACAACTCATCGCCGACCCTTTATCCTGCGTCGACTTATTATCTCGCAGCGGCTATACACTACTTCCGATTCGTCACGGAAGCGGTACGCGGATCAAAGTGCTGGAGGCACTGGCCGCGGGGCTGGTCGTCATCGCAACGGGCAAAGCAGTGGAAGGACTGGGATTGGAAGACGGCATTCACTATTGCCGTGCCGAAACCATCGCCGACATGAGTGCGAAATTACGCGACTTCCTCGCCCATCCGGAGTGCGCGTGCGAAATGGTTACACAGGGCCGGGAATTCGTTACCAGAAACTACAGCCGCGAAGCGATACAACGGGTCGTTGCCGATGCTTTGCATCAGCTTGATTCCCAGAATTGAAAATCTAAAACTAGGTCAAGAAATCGAGATCGACGCCGGACGAAAGCGAAACGATTGTCGTTGGTGCAAAGACTGCTTACGGGTTCCTATGACAGGAGTAAACCGTGTTGTTGGACGTGGCTGCTGTTGTTCAAATGCAGTTCGAAACAGTCGAGCGATGGCATCAGCCCGACAGAGAAAACCGCTATTCTGGTTTGATGGCGCTGATTTGCGATCAGCATCACGACAACTTTAGCCTGTGGCACGAAGAAGACTTGGCACGCGATCCTCAGTCGAGCGACGTCGAGATTGCCGCCGTCAAGCGTCGCATCGATAAGCTCAATCAAAGTCGAAACGACCGCATCGAGCAGATCGACGATTGGATTGCGCAGGAAGTTCAGCGCCGCAACATCGTCGTTCGGGCCGACGCACGCGTTAATACCGAGTCTCCGGGAAGTGCCGTCGATCGACTCTCCATTATGGCGCTGCGGCTTTATCATCTGGAAGAACAACGTCGGCGAACCGATGTGGGAGTCGATCACGTGGTGTCCCTCAACCAGAAAATCGCCGTCTGCGAGGCCCAGCACCTAAGACTCTCGCAGGCTCTTGCGGCACTGCTCGATGAAATCGAACGAGGAACCTGTCGGCACGAATGTTTCCGTCAGTTCAAGATGTACAACGATAAAACGCTCAACCCCTATTTGTATCGGGCTGCGAGCCATCCCCAAACGTCGTAACGATGATGCATGTGTCGTATGATTTTGCGACGCGTTCCCATCGCCACACCGATAACGCTGTGCCGTGTGCGGGGAATCAGTGTTGAAGTTCCATAGGGGCGTTGCAAAAAGGATCCCCGGGCGATTCTACGATCGGGCGCTGTTGGACAATCGCTGCATTGGAATGCAGCCGTCGCGAAAGAATGGTGCTCGCGGCTTCGACGACGTGAGCGACTTGAATCTCGAGCATCGCATCGTTATTTGCCTTGCGTCGCACTCTGGAACTTCCACCATGGTATCGCATTTGTAAGCGAATGTGACTCTCACCGTAAGGTCCGGAATGTTCCGGTCGAGTGGTGCCATGCAGGCTGATACTGGGCGTTCCCATGGCAGCCGCCAGATGCATCGGCCCGCAATCTGATCCGACAAACATCGCAGCCGATTGCATCAGAGCTGCGAGTTCGAACAGTGTCGTTGGGGGCGCCATAATGGCTGATGTACCGGATCGAGCCACGATGTCGTGCGCCCATTGAAGTTCATCGTTCCCATGCCACACGACGACCGAACGCACTCCCCAGTCGTGGTCGAGCTCTCGGGCAACTTCAGCATACCGCGCGGTTGACCAGCGTCGCGACGCCCAACCCGCTCCGGGGTTTATGACAGCGTATCCCCTGGTTAATTCTTGCGATTCGACAAATGTCTTCGCCGCGGCCAATGCCTCACGAGTCATCGGAATACGAAAGTTGACGGCCGGTCGATAAATTCCCAGCGGACGCAATAACGCCAGAAAACGATCGACAACATGAGAGTCGCGATCGACGGTAATATTCTTGGTGTTCAGCCAGGGGGCCAATTCACGTCCCCAAGGTGCGCCGAGGCCAAAGCGTTTGCAGCACCCGGTCAGCAGTCCGGCTACGCTGCTTTTGGTGAGACTTTGAGGGTCGAAGACCGTCGTAAATCGCTCGCGCCGCAACCTGTTGATGAGGTTGAATGTTTCCTTCGGATTCCGGAACCAACGTCGGCTGACTGTTATTACTTCGTCGATGTCGTCGTGAGCCCGCAACAACGGTGCGTTTTCATGTTGGCAGAGCCAGACAATACGAGCGTGCGGAAAATGATCGCGCAACGCGCACGCCACGGGAAGCGTTACAAGGCAGTCCCCTAGAGCACTGAGTCTGGTAATAAGAAATCGAGGGGTTTCTTGCACGTGTGTCAAGTCGTCTCTGTTCATCGTTCGAATGGCGATTCAAGTGAAATCGAGCATCGACTCGTACGCGATTCCGACGACTGCGTGCGAATGAGCGACGGAATAGGTTGTTCGCCCGTACAATTCACGGGCGGGCGGATTTGTAGCAGAGTGCGAGAAATCCGTCTACACGAGTCACATTTTTGCTGTTATGCCGTGTCACGCCGCAAGAGTGGGCTTGCAGAAGATTATCTGATCGATTACATCACCCGCCCCCGCCTTTTCTTGATTGGTGCATTTGTACCGATCTCAAGACCCAAAGAGCGACGAAAGTAAGTCGCCATTGTTTAAAAGTGATTGCTATTAAAAGGGTTACGAAGCGAAAAGTTGCTTAGCGGGGTTTCGATATGAAAAATGATGTGGTGCCGTTTACCGACGTACGTGTTCCCATTCACGAAATCGATCAAGAATGGCGAACCGCGATGCTCGATCACTGCATTCGCACAGTAGCCAACGCTCCGCTGGAAACCGATCCGTTTCCTCATTTTGTTGTTTCCGGATTTCTTCCGAACGATACTTACACCAAAATCCTGGCAACATTGCCCGGTAGCGACGCCTACGAATCCTTCGGTTACCGTAAGCACCATAACAAAGACGGCATGGGAAACCGCTTTCGTTATTCCCTACTGAACAAGAACCTCGCGAGCCGTTTGCCGCATGAACGTCGCCTCTGGTACACGTTGCGCAGCGTGCTTGTCAGCTCAGAGTTGAAGCAGGTGGTCTATCAAAAGCTTGCTCCGGGACTGACAATGCGCTATGGTATCGACGTGCCGTACGTCAAAGACCTCTCTGGATACGCGCTGCCGGAACTCTTCCGCGAGACGGAAGGCTATTCGATCAAACCTCATCCCGATACGCGCAAAAAAGTCGTCACGATGCAATTGGCTCTCGCCGAAGATGAATCGCTACGGGAACTCGGAACGGAGTTTTACCGATTGAGTCTGCATCCGCGAACCTGGTTGCGTCCCCCCTACGGATTTGACACCGTCAAGACCTTGCCATTCTTGCCGAATACGTGCTATGCATTTTCCGTCCTCAACATCAGAAAGTTGAAGAGCTGGCACGGCCGGAGCAAAATTCCCTCCGAACTGGGAATTCGCAATTCTCTTTTGAACATCTGGTATGAAAAGCCCGTGACGCCGCAACAGGAATTAATCGATGACACCGCATGGTATTCCTCACCGACAAACCAGCGGAAGGCAGCGTAACACGTTTGCACGCAACGTCGTCGACAATCGGCCGTCACGCGCGCCGATCGACTAAGAGAACGCTATTATGAAGTTTGGCCTGCCCATTCAAATTCCAGCGTGGCAAGAAATTGAATGACAGGATCGTCCGTAAGGGTATTGATCACCTCCGGGCTCCTGCTTCAAATCGCTCGTCTCACACTCCCATGATTTCTGTCTCCAATGCAACAGGGATGAACTGCGGCGTCTTGATTGTTACGGGATGTCTTGGCGGGGGACGGGAATCGATTTTGCTATCGGGCCGACATCGATAGGGGAGCCGCTGGTCGCGTCATTCTCATGAGTTGGTGTCACTGCCACGGGGGAAGGTTCCTCGTCCGACTGGTAGATGGATTGCGAATCATTTCTTTCGATCCTATTGTCACCAGCTTGAGCACTCGCAAAGCGAAAAGAAAAATTCGTGTAGCGATCGAGTTCGAGACCGGCATCTTCCCAACCGTATCGATACGAGCCAATGTGCCAGAGGCGAATTGTTGTGTCCGCGACGATGCAAAAACCGCAGTTGTGTGCTCGCTGGCAAAATGCATAATCTTCACCGAGGTACCATGGCCCTTTGTCGGTCGGTTGTAATAGCGGCAGGAAATAGGGGACGATTGGTTTGTCGAACATCTGATTGCATAGCGGTAGATCGCATTTCTGCTGTACGGCTTCGTAGACGATGCGATGGGTCAGCACAAAACCGAATCCGACGTGAGAGAGTTTGACTAATCCTCCTGCCGGACCAAATACGATTTCGTCCGTCCCCGACATGACATTCGCGGCGAGGGCCCTTTGCCCCTTTTTGGGATAAACACCGCAAACAAACGGCTCACTGTGCGAGCGAAGCCGATCGACATCATCGGGGTGAAAGAGTACGTCGGCGTCGATCCACATCAGTTCTTCGAACCCCTCGGCGAGTGCATCGGTTGCCATCTGGCTGCGTCCCTGATCGATAGCCGCATGCCCATAAACCCGGCGGACGGGGTATCCCCGGTGGGCCAGCACTTGTAATGCCTGATCGCAAGCCGGTTCGATGTGATGACCGACCGGAACGAGAATCAAACATTTCGCGGGATCGGCGATGATGGGGAGACCCGACATGGCTAATTTCCATAGGCCATTTGCATACGATGCAATCGCTCGAATTCAATTCAACAGCAGTGCCGCGCGGGCAATTTCTTGAATCACACCGGGCATTCGGTCGGAAAGAATGGTTCTCAACCTGGCTTCATCGGTCACTGGCTGAGCATCATCATGAAGCATGAGGCGATCACTCTGCACGGCGTCGATCAGCCGATCGATGATTTTGTCGTGCGAGTGCTGTCCATCCAACAAAATTATCGCTTGCCGCTGCAGATCGTTGAGATAAACCGATTCGTGTAATACGTTCGTAACGCGATTTTCTGTCGACGCCTGCATTCTCGCAAAGGGACTGGCGAGGGGTTTCTCGCTGATGTCAGTTGTGAACAGTGACGGTTGAACGTTCAAGTCGACGACACCCGTGGCAAAGCAACGCATCATCGGTTCGGCGAGGCGCAGCGCTTCTCGCGAGCCCGATCGGGCATCAACGACGGATGGTTGACCGGTCAATTGCGACGCGGCGACTGCCAGCAAATTGCGGAAAGGAATGTTTTTCGGCCATGTTTCCTGGAGTTGCAACATCGCCGCTTTGACCAATCCATCGCTGGTGACCATTACCGAATCGCGATTGCGGAACCGTGTCTGATCATTCGCCCGCAAGTTGACCGGTGTGTGCTCGGGTCTCGCACCTGAGGAAATGCACATTCCCAAGAGCGCGAAGGGATCGGGCTGCGATTTTAATGAAATGTCCTTCCGGCACAAGAGCGTCTGGCGGAACATCCGGTTGCGGACGAAATCCATGTACTGCTCGATCTCGATGGCATTCGAACTGACGGCCCGTAACATGGCCCGCACCGTTTCAGAGAAGTGATTGAGCGACATGGCACCGAAATCGGCTTCGCCGAGATACTTCAATCCATGCGACTCGGCCCGTTCGTTGAACTGATAGAAATAAACCGGGTCGTTGTGCTCTTCGAGATGCTCGTGCAGAAGATAGTAATCCTCTTTATCCGAGAGGACACGAAGTTCGTTCTGAAGCATGATGCCGTATGCATTGTTCTCGGTGGGAACAGCTTGAGCGAGGAAATCGAGCAGACCCCGTGCCTGCCGCACGCGATCCGAGGGTTGGGCGAACGTGCTGTTGACGGCGGTTCAAAATGGCGGCGCGGGGCGGTCGAATCTGGTGGCGCTAGTTCCGTGAAGGT
>JAQCEJ010000023.1 GCA_027618475.1 Planctomycetota bacterium
AATGTGGTCCCCGCCCGACGGCAGCCGCATGCCATATTTGCGTTCGAGTCGCCTTAAATCGGAGAGATGGCGCTCGGCAAGTGGTCGGCTCTGGGCTTCGAACATTCGCTCCCAGGTCGAGACAACCGAGGGATGCGCCACCCGGATAAAGACTTCGTGACAGAGAATTCCGGGCATCAGACTCCAGGCATCGCGATCGTACTTCGCCTCCAGCCGCAGCATATCGAGAAACATGTATAACATCTCGCCGTAGTCGGACTGCGTCGTCGTCGTATTGTATTCGAGAAACCGGTCGAATTTGTCGACGATAATATCGTAGATCAGCGACAACGTTTCGACGGCGGTTTCTTTATCCACCGCTCCCGACTCGATGTCGTCGATCAGCGAGACCGGTGCGATCGGATCGGGATTCTCGGCCAGATATCCGAGAAACGATTCGACGCCGATGTGCAGAATGGCGCGGACGTTTCCTAACGTGAGCCGTTTCGCCTGCAGCATTTCGCCGCCATACTGAGTAATGAATTCTTTGGTCTGGTCCCAGACGTCGTCGAGCAACAGCGCTTCCACACTCGACAAGCGCATGGTTCGGCTGTGTCGCGTCCACTGTTCGGTGTATCGCGTCAGCACTTCTTCGACGATCTCGATCAACTCGTCGTCAGCAAACCGACCCGATTTCCAGTGCGCCGACGATTCGACGATACACTCGAGAGAATTCTTCAGCGCGGTACGAAACAGCCGATCGAACTCGCTGACGGCAAGCCCGTCGGGTCGCGTTTCGCGTTCCATCCGCTGGGCCATCTTCAGCAGATGCCACGTTTCGCGAATCAGCCCCAGACGCGGCATTTGTGCGAGCAGAAACCGCATGACCGCCTGCAGCGAGCGGGCTTCGAGAATTTCTTTCGGGTATCCCCCTTTATCGAAGGGAATGTACAACAGCGCCTTGTGAGTGAACTCTCGCAGCAGCACGGGCAACAAACGGCGAATTTCAACCGGATCCCGCCGAAAAATACCGCGAAACACCGACAGCATCGTCTGACTGGTTCCCGGAGGAATCTTCTGCCCGTCGAGCGTCGGCAGGCACGCCGCCAGCATCCGTGCCGAGGTCCGACAACTGACAGCGGTACTTACGGTCGCGTGCAGCAGATAGTGGCGAGTCTGCAGTTGCAGGTCGAATTCGATGTTGGCATCGTGTTCTCCCGAGGGGAGAGGAATGTCATATTTCCATAATTGCTGCAAGAGCGACAACAGTTCCTGTTCGAGACCGAGTGTCCGCTGATACCAGGCCGTCATCCACTCGGCGACTTCCTCTTCGCGTGTCGCCGTCGAATCCGCCGGTTCGGGAATTGAGGTGACGTTTTCACCTCGGATATTCATGTCATCATCGTCGAGTGTGGGATCATCAGACGGGGAGGCGTTGACGATCCGCGTGCTGCCATAGGCTCCTGCCGCCATTTGCCACAACAGCGTCAGCGTATGCAGAAAGCGCAGTCGAGGTTCGAGGCGATCCTGCAACACTTCGATTTCGGTGAGCGACATCCGATCGCCGCTGTCCATGATGCTTTCATTGATGCCATCTTCAGCGCTGTCGCGATAGACAATATCGTCGTAAGCCGCTTCGAATAAATCATCTTCGATGTCGTCTTCGTCGTCATCGATCTGATCGTCGAATTCGCCGTCGAGGCCCGAGTTCCAGAGATCACGGTCGTTTCCGCCGTTCGGTTCCAGTTGCTGCAACAGCGGAGCATGCCAGAATTCGCCGGCGTTGGCTTCGAGGTAATCGAACATTTTTCGGAGAATCGGCCACGGGTCGTCAACGATCGCAGGGACGTCATCGCTACCGAGAATGAGTTGCCCCCAGCGCAAGATCAATGCGTGAAAGGAGACCGGTCCCGCTTCGAGGCCGACTTCTTCCGCCTGGCTGAGCCACTGCATCAGAAGCCCCAGCGCCGCCTTATGCTCGCGGCGTTTCAACAGAATATCGACGACCTGCAGATACGCCTGGGCCGTCTGCAATTCGTGCGAATGTTGTCGCCAGAAGGAAATGTCATCGGCCGATTCTCCTGCGGCTTTCCATTCCAGAAGCACATGAGAGACTCTGTCGGCCGATTCCCAGCATTCGCGACCGACGACGCGGGGAAGTTCTTCGACCGTCGACGAAGCGTATCGATCCCATTCGTCGGCGATCTCACGAAACCGTCGCGATGTCGACTCGATGAGCGCGGTCTGTCCCTGAGCTGCGGCTTCACACATCAACCGTGAGAAAATGTCGAAGGTTCCTTGAACCAGTTCGAGCAGGCTTTCGACCCGTTGATCGGGAACGCTGTCTTCTCGGGAAGAAAAAAGAGGAAATTGCCCTTGGAAACCCAGTATCTCCCACGGATCAACCAGCGCGCCGCATTCGATTCCACGGTGCAGCAGGTCGACGATGTCATGCAGCAGCGTTTCGGCGACGTGCAGTTCTCCACGATCGAGCGCCTGCCGGGCGGTGGTGATGCAGCATTGAATATCGCATTCGAATCGGACGGAAAGGCAGGGAATACGGGCCGCCTCTTCTCGCGAAATATCAGGATATCCCAACCGGGCATACAACCCCGCGAGCGTGCGCGATTGCAATTGCTGAGCACCGTAATGAGCCAGTTCGAGATTGAGCGCCTGCCTTACATGCCCGAATGGTTGCTGTGTCGATTTCACGACCCGCTTCAATCGTTTTTCGCGTGTTCCGCTCACCATATCCATCAGCCGTGCATAAAACGCGTCACGCTGACGGGCGACGCGCGGCAATAACGACGTCAACGTGATATCCGACTGATGGGTATCGGGCCCCGCGCCGCTGATCGACGACGCCATGAGAATCGTTCCGCTCAACACGGCCGCGGCATCGAATAACGCTTCCTCTTCACCCATCGGTTCCTGGCTGCTGATCCAGTCGCACAGCGAATCCAGAATGATTTTCCTCAGCACAAACCGGCGGTAATAACCCTGATTGTCGATCAGATGCGGATCCCATTCGCCGAATATGTAATTCGTCCGTTTATTGACAGGATGCAAATGATCGTGCGCCCGAGGATCGAGGCACAATTCGTCCAGACGATCGAGGTGGAAATAAGCAGCATTCAGCAGTTCTTCAGGAACCTGCGAAAGAAACTCGATGGTTCTCTCCAACAGCGTCTGATACACCCCACACGCCACTCCCGCTCCGTTCAGATATAGCGGTATGGGACGAAACCGTTCGTGAGCGTAGGGCTCCATCAACCGGCCATTTTCGAGCAAGGCGACCGGTCGGTGTCCGATGTAATCGTTCGATTGAAGCAATGACTGCCGTACGATGCGGTCCGTTTCCGACCATGGGCCTCCCTGTCTTAACACCGCCTCGAAAAAACGGGCCAACAAAAAGGGTTGTTGAAATTCGGAGGGAGAGAGATGAAAAAAAAGATCGGCATGATGGGCCAGGTACGCCGGAAACAGGTCAACAAACACCAGCCGCACGACTTCGATCGCTTGAGAATTATCGGCGAAGACGGCATCCTGTTGGCGATACTTTTCCGCCCGATCGATGAGAAGATCCGGGAGGAGCGACCACGTGTTCTCTCCCCAGTGGGCGAACATCGTATTCAAATTTCGCTGAAACGCCGCGTCCGGAGAACCGTTGGAGAAATTCAGATACCCCATGGCCTCTCGGAGGACTGTTTCCAGTTCAGGGCCAAGATCATCCTTGACTTGTGCGCGATCGGTTGGCATGGTCGGTCAAACTCGGTACGCTCGTAATATCATCGGACGGTGAAGCACATCATGACAGACCGTTCGATGTCCACGCCATAGTGGGTTTCGTTTCCGCCATTCGAGACGGAACCGACACCCGCGAACGGAATGCGGACAATACAGTCTTCACGACGAGAGCACAAATCATAACAACATAAGCAGGAAAACAAACCACCGACACATTCGACTTGCATTATTTTACGCATCTCGAACTTCACCCCCCGGTGGGAGGGTTTTCTTCACAACTATCGATTCTTGCGACAAAACGTCTCCGGCACGATTCAAGCGCCTTCAGTAGAACAAGTGAATCTACGATTTGCAAAGGGTCAACTCCTCGTAACATCACAACACAAACGCCTCACATGGACTATTTTGGATTCCACGCCCGACTGCCGAATCGTCGGATTTCGGAACGACCGTCGGCTCATGGTATAGAAACATTCATGCCGCCTCGATCAATAACTTGAACACACTGCAAAAGGGAGCCTTGACACCATGTCGATTCAACTCAAAAAAATCCTCGTAGCAACCGATTTCAGCGAACATGCTCAACTCGCATTACGTTACGGCGTCGAGATGTCAAAACAGTTTTCCGCCGAACTGCTGATTTGTCATGTTATCCCATATCCCGATCTGATTTCTCAGCTTCCTCCGACGGCCGAGGCGTATATTCCCTCGAATATACACGAAATGCACGTGCGAACCGCTGAAGAACAGGGGCAAAAATTGATCGACGAGCATTGTCAGGGTGTCAAGGCATCGTTTCAATTCCGTAGCGGCAGCCCCTTCGTAGAAATTGTTCGCCTCGCCAAGGACGACGATATCGATCTGCTGATCATCGGTACGCACGGTCGCGGCGCAGTCGCCCATATGCTGTTGGGTTCGGTCGCCGAACGCGTCGTGCGCAAGGCCCCCTGTCCCGTGCTCACCATCCGTAGCGGCCAGCACGATTTCGTGCATCCGTAGCGTTTCGTTTTCAAGCGAAACATCAACGTGTGCCAGGCAGTATGTTTCGCAAATTATTTTCGCTTCGAACGCCAACTTGTTTCCGACTCATTTTTTATCCCTCAGCCTTCAACAACTGATTTTGGGAGTCGACCGTCATGTCGTCAGCTGAAAACACGCCACCATCGACTGCTGCCGAGGCTCCCTATCCTGGATCCCGTGCGATGCCGCGCTGGAACCTTGCCGAAATTCCTCCCGCCCCGACATTCGGCTGGAAAAACTGGGCGGCCATGCTCGGACCGGGGCTCGTGCTCGGCGGAGCGGCAATCGGCGGCGGAGAATGGCTCTCGGGCCCGATGATCACCGCCCGCTACGGTGGTGCGCTGATGTGGCTGGGAATGCTCAGCATCGCCGGCCAGTTGATCTACAACTGCGAGATCAGCCGGTACACGCTCTATACCGGAGAGCCGATCTTCACAGGTAAATTTCGACTGCTCCCCGGCCCCATGTTTTGGGTGTTGATTTATCTGATTCTCGATTTTGGTTCTGTCTTTCCGTATCTCGCAGCAAGTGCGGCAACGCCGCTGGCCACCGTCATTCGCGGGCACGTCCCCAATCCTGCCGTTCCGGCCGATAAGTTTCTACTCACGACGCTTGCCTATGTGATTTTCATAGTGTCGATGATCCCCTTAATCATTGGGGGAAAAGTTTATAATTCCCTCAAAGCCATCATGACATTCAAAATATTCATGGTCATGGGATTTCTGCTCGTCGTCGGTTTCTCTTATGTCGGTTTCGATACCTGGGTCGATGTGTTTAGTGGAATGTTCAAAATCGGCAACGTTCCTATTCGCGCCGCCGAAGACCGCAACAACAACGGCATCCTAGACCCCGGTGAAGACTGGGACAAAGATGGACATCTCGACGTCATCGAACCGGAAACAAAAGCCGTTTTTGATACCGACAATGACCGCAAGCTCGATGCGACCGATGTGAACCTCGATGGCTTGCCCGACCCGACGCTTGCGATTCTTAACGGAGACAAGACGACCTATTGGCCAGATCTCGACCAGGATGGCCACCCCGATACCGAAGTCATGGTGCACGTCTACGGAGACGATCGCATCGAGGGGCCTTATCGGCTTGATGCCGACGGTGACGGAAAACTCGACCGTTTTATCGACATCGACGGCGACGGCCTGCGCGACGGCGCCAACGTCGACAACATTTTTGTATCGCAGCAGCAAGGACGCGGCTGGCCCGCGATCGACTGGAGCACGGTCGCTCTGCTCTCGATGCTGGTCGCGATTTCGGGATCGGGGGGGTTATCCAACACGCCGGTCAGCAATTACACGCGCGATCAGGGCTGGGGGATGGGTCATTATGTAGGAGCGATTCCCAGTGTGGTCGGTGGACATAACATTCAACTGTCTCACGAAGGGACCGTTTTCACCCCGACGCCCGAGGCCATGCCCCGCTGGAAACGATGGTACTACCATGTCGCCCGAGAACAGATTTTTGTCTGGGCACCGGCCTGTCTGTTCGGCCTGGCGTTACCGAGTTTGCTTTCGGCCGAGTTCCTTCCTCGCGGGTCGGAAGTTCAGAATCCCTGGGAGGCATCGGTTAAGACTGCCGGGGCGATTCAACATCGCATTGGAGGTTTGACGGGAGACACATTCTGGTATTTGACGCTGCTGTGTGGCTTTGTCGTTCTCGCTCCCAGCATGGCGGTTTCTGCGGATGGCGTGATTCGTCGCTGGGTCGACGTTTTCTGGACGTCGAGTGCCACGTTACGCAAATTACCGCCGAAAAATATCCGCTATGTGTACTTCGGCGTTCTTTCGACGTATATCCTGTTTGGTCTGGTGATGCTTTCCTTGAACCCGGAAAAACTCATCAAGATCGCCACCACAATTTTCAATTTCGCCCTCGGCTTCAGCTGCTGGCACACACTATTCGTGAATTGCATTCTGTTACCCATAGAACTGCGGCCCCGCATGCTTGTCCGCATCGCCATGACGGTCGCCGGGCTCTTTTTCTGGATCGTGGCGACGATCTCGGCGTATGTGAACCTCAAAGAATTGGGATGGATTTAAAATCAACCATTCTGTGAATTCCCCCCATTCTAACCGGCAACAGACGCAACCCATTCAACGCATTCACCCCATAACGCGCACTCTCGTCCATTGCGTCCCGCACCGACTAATTGATCATCTCAGTTTGACTTAACTTCGCTGGCAAGATAGGTCGATCTTAACGATAGAACAATTTCTACCGCTGCGCCTGAATCGTATTCGCATCCTTGTTCAAGTCACCTGTTCGTCCTGTTTTATACTCCCTCCGTTCACATCCTCTGAACTTGCCGTTTCTCGCCTGTCGATCCCAAACGACTCTGGCGGGGAGCATCCAACCCCTCTGGTGATTTCATGTCTTCACAACCAACTGCCAAACTTTCCGCTCTTTCGCGAAACCATCTCTCAGAATCGGCTCCCTCGGGCTTTGCCAGTCTTGTCGATCAGGTCTTTACGTCGCCGTTTCTTATCGGTGCCGTAATGACCTACACGTTTTATCTGATGATTCCGCGATCTCCGGTCTTCCGCGATCTGCTCGAACGGTATTGTTGCAGCCACCCGATTGAATACGCCACAGTCTATATGTTCTTCATCAGCCTGGCGATCTTGCTTAAGAAGAGTGTCGGACTCATCGGCGAAAACTCCAGTCTGAAGCGCGATACGCTTCCCACGGCACAATTCTCGGGCTCCAACCTCGCGATTCCTGTCGCCGAAAAATTGCAGGAACATGTCGGTTCGCAGTCATCGCGCTGGAGATCGTCGATCTGGGGACATCGCCTGCAGGATATCATCCATTATCTTCGCGGCAAGCAAAGCCCCGAAGGACTCGACGATCATCTCCGATATCTCGCCGACATGGCAGCCGACCGAATTCATTCGAGCTACGCTTTGGTCAGGACCATCACGTGGGGTATCCCGATTCTGGGATTTCTCGGGACGGTCATCGGCATCACGCTCGCGATCTCCAACGTCACTCCCGAACAACTCGATCAATCGCTCGATCAGGTGACGCGCGGACTGGGGGTCGCCTTTGATACGACGGCGTTGTCTCTGAGCCTTTCACTGGTGATGGTCTTTATCACCTTCGTCGTGGAAGGAGCCGAACAACAGGTTCTTACGCGGACCGAAGAACTGGCCATGCATCAAATCGGGACGTTGTTTTCGTCGCGAAAGTCGGAAAGCCCGCTCGTTCAGGCCGAAGCCGACGCCGCTGCGCTGCTCGTCGAACAGACTCATCGCTGGCTGTCGTCACAACAAGACATCTGGAGTCGATCACTCGATGAACTACGCACGAGTTGGTCGACATCGCTCGAACGGCAACGAGAAGACTTGACCGCCGCGCTCAACGCGGGTGTTGAAGAATCCCTGGCGGGACACGTTCAACAAATCGCCGATGTCCGGGGCGAGTTTCTTTCATCGCTTCGCGAGATGGCCGAGACATTCTCGGCGGGCGTGACCGAAGAACGACGGCAGCACCACGCACATATCTTGAAATCAGAGCAACAGATGCAATCGCTGTTTGAACAGTGGCAAGGTCAGTCTCATGCGGTCTTAGAGACACATTCCCGTCAGTTCAGTGACGTGTTGCAGTCTTGTACCGATGAAATCCAGTCATGCCAGAAAGAACTGTCTCGCTCGACAGAAACGCTCGCCAACATCCTCTGCGCCTGGAAAGATCGCGCAGAGACATTGTCGGAAATGAAAGAAGATCAACATCAGCTTGTCGATCTTCAAGGCCAGCTGGCCCGCAATCTCGAAACCGTTCGCGCGGCCGAATCACTCGAAAAAACGCTGCATGGACTGACGGCCGCCGTGCATCTCTTGACGATGAAATCACCCAACAGCAAAGCCGCGTAATTGGTTGTTTTCGCATCGCTTTTCCATTTCTCACTATTTTGAAGGTTGTCGACCGCATCGTTTGTCCTCGTATTCACTGGGCTGGTCCGGTCGATTCCTGTTTTCTTCAATCGTTGCCTTTCCATGTCTCGCACCTCTCGTCGCAATCACAATACGATCTCGCTGTTTCCGTTCTTGGCGGTGCTGGTCTGCGTTCTAGGGGGGCTGATTCTCCTGCTCGTGGTCAACACCCGTCGTATGCGAATGCAGGGACAGGAAGAAGTCGAGGCCCAACAAATCGCCTCTGTCTCGTCAAAGGCAACGGTCGTACCTTCACCTGAGCCCTCTGCAAACGAACCGGACATCTCTCCTCCGGTACCACAATTTCCGCGTAACATCGAGGCCGTTCCGGATTCTCCGCCACCACCTGCCGTGACGGATGAAGACCGCGCCGCCCAGGAAGCTCTCATCGCCGAAAAGTGGCAACGGATTGCCGATCTTGAACAGAAACTCAATGAACTGAACGAGACTCGTCGTGAACGACAGGTGACTCGGGCCAAGCTGGAAACGCTGCTCGAAAAAACCAACGAACGGCTCGCCATCGGGACGAACTCCATCGGTGCTCTCGATCAGTCGCTCGAACAGACGCGCGGCGAACATGCCCAAATCGAACAAGAAACGCTGATCCTGAATAGTGAATACGACCGTCTGATGCGGTATCGAGATCAACTCGAACGGGAACTCGAATACGCCAAAGCCCAACAGGCAGACGTCGCGAACCGTTACGCTTTTGTGCCGTACAACGGGCAGAAAGGAACCTCACGCCGTCCGATTCTGATCGAATGCACCGAACAATACATCCGCTTTCTGCCGGAAGACATTCGCCTGACGCCGCGAGACTTAAACGGTTTTACCCCCAGCATCAATCCGGTGTTGACCGGTGCGCAAACACTGTCTGCATACTGGCGTGCCTGGCATCGCATGCACCCCGAAAAGGGGGTCGAAGATGAACCGTACGTGATGCTCATCGTCCGTCCGTCGGGAAGCGTTTCCTACTACATCGCCCGCAAACTGCTCGACGGTCTGAACCAGCCATACGGTTACGAACTCGTTTCCGCCGATTGGGAACTCGATCTCGCCGTACCCGATCCTCGCGCGAAACGGGAGTGTCAGGCGGCGATCGATGCTTTAATGAAGCAGCGCGACCGCATCCATCAGGAGATTCATTCGCAGCCTTTTTTCAAAGAAGAACCGATCACCCTCGATCAACCGCGTAATCGATTCGACGTAGCAAGCGTTGAAAGTTCAGACCCACGGCGGCAGTCGCGTACTCGCTCGTCATTTGATCCCAACGGTCCTGTTTCGGTGAAACCGTCAATTTCGTCCCCCGAGTCGGGAGAAATCGAAGGGGGGCTCTCGACATCGCGACCGATGCTTGCGTTGGAACAACCGCCGGCCCGTTTCCCCGCATCACCCCACGATCGCCAACTGACGACCGAGCGGAAAGATGAACTCGCCTCCCTACCTCCCGAACCAGGTCGACCCCGCAAGATCGCCGACGACGAACGGACCGAATTGACGCCGTTCGATCGTATTGTCGAATTCCCCAATATCGACGACCTTCATCCCGATCGCGCCGATCAGCCGACTCGCTTCGGCGACGGCTTTACGGAAAATCGCCTCGAGACCGACAACATCGCCAATTCGTTAAACGACTTCGAGAAGCACTCGGGAGACGTTCTCGATCTCGCCAATCCCGATTATCACTTCGGCGATGAAATTCCGGTGATGGATGGTGAAAAAAAGACCTTCGGTCCCCCCCAACAAAATTTTCCGGAGGGGAAACGATCGACCGGAAATGACAAAAGCACACAACGAACCGATAAAGACCGCATCGCGAAAGGGAAACCCGGCGACACGCAAACGCCCGATCAGCCGGGTAACAACACCCCGAATTCTTTCGGTTCGTCTTCGTTGAACTCGTCAGGCACCGGCTCGTCACCATCGAACGGCAACTCGCGGCAGGGGCGTGGCCAAAGTTCCCCTTTGATTATGGATCTCGGCAAACCCAAATCGCGCGACGGAAGAAGCATCGACACCAGACGCTGGGGTTCGCCGGCACCGGGTGCCACGATTGGTTACGAACGCGAACTCCCCATTCAGATTCAGGACGACCGTACGATTGTCGGCCAGGTTTCGATTCCTACGCAGGGTGTCTCGACCACGCGTAAAGAATTCGAAGAATCGGTTGTCGCCGCCATCGACCGGGAAGTTCGTTCGTGGCCTCAACCCCCCAATGGATTTTACTGGGTTCCGAAAGTCCACTTTCACATCGGAGAAGGGGGTGGAGGTCGTTACGAACAGTTGCACAACGAATTGCGAGACATGGGACTCTCGACGATCGCCACGCACACCTCGAACGAGACGATGCGGCATCGGGCCGGGCCGGCATCGCTACGCTCCGGACAGTCGGCGCTCCCCGAGGATGTCCGACCTCAATCGAAACGGCAGACGAGATCGGGAGGGGGACGATGAGCCGTCGAAAACAGCAAAAAGAGCTCGATATCGGTTCCGACTCGTTTCTCGATATTATTGCGAACATGGTGGGAATTCTCATCATTCTCATCGTACTGGCCGGCCTGCAGGTCAAGGATATTCCCCATTCGAAATGGATTTCGTCCTCCGCCGATCGCGACGCGCAGAAAAACGAGCTCGTTCCGTCACCCGAGATGCCGATCGAATCGACCGATCGTCTCGAACCACACCCACGCGTCACGCCGACGCTGATCGAAGAACCCGCCGACGATATCGCCGTCGCCATCATCCCGAAACCGGTCGTCAGCGACGAACGACTTCAACCGGTACTTCCAGCACCTCCTCCGGAAGAAATGGTGACCGAGTTACAAGAACAACTCGTACGTATTCAAACCGAGCTCGAACAGACGGAACAGTCGATAACCCGTTTGCAGGACAAGTTTCTGAATTCCCGTGAGCAGAGTCTCAGTCTTCAAGAACGAAAACAGAAACTTCAAACGGCCCTCGACCAAACCGAAGAGGCAATCAATCGACGACGCCGCGATCAAGAACAGGCCCGCATTAAGTTGAACGGCGTCAAAGGGGATTATCTGAATTTGCAGGCAAAAGTTGAAAACGCCCGCCGTGCAAAACCACCGGCGAAAAAAATCGAGCACACCCTGACCGCCGTCAGTCAGGTGGTACTTGGCGAAGAATGGCATTTCCTGGTTGAGGGAAATCGACTGTCGTACGTGCCGTTGAAAGAGATGATCGAACGCGTGCAGGACGAAATGAAATCCCGCAAAGAGCTGTTACTCAGGCATCCGCGATACCTCGGTGAAGTCGGGCCGATCGAGGGCTATACGCTGAAATATGCGATCGAAAAGCAATCGCTGTCGATCGTCGACGAACTCCGCTATGGACAGGGAATGATGCGCATCGGCCTGACCGAATGGCATATCGATCCCGAACCCGGCTTTCGCGGCGAAACGCTCGACCAGGCCCTCAAACCCCGATCGCGGTTCCTGAGACAGCTGCAGCAGATCCCCCCCAACACAACCTTGACGTTCTGGGTTTACCCGGACGGTTTCGATACGTTTCGCACGGTGCAGGCCTTTGTCCGCGAAAAAGGGTACATCGTTGCCGGCCGCCCGTTACCCAAAGGGATTCCGATCTCCGGTTCACCGCAAGGAACACGTTCAGCGGGGCAGTAGGACAAACCGACCAATAGACGGCTCTCGCTTTCGCGATCATCTGCAAGTTTGAGGCATCGCTGAAAGATTCCGGCTCACCGACAGGTTAATACAGCAGCGTCGAAAGTCGACGCCGGTAGATCGAAGTCAGTTCCGATTGATTGCCGAGCATATCGAAGATGCGAATCATCGTCGCCTTGGCTTCGTCACCGGCCCCCGTTCTTTCCTGTTCGATAACGCTTAAACAAATCTGAAGCGCTTCTTCGTATTTGTTCGAGACGGCGAGTGCATCGGCGAGCTGAATCTTGAGTGATAGATTCTCGGGGTCGGCCTCCGCCGCCTTTCGTGCGGCGTCGACCCCTCCCGTCTCCGATGCCGCCAGACGAAGTTCGAGTTCCGACTTGATTCGTTCGGCTTCGGGTTCGAGAAATCCACGGGTTTCGAGTTCGGTAATCAATGCCATAGCATCTTCAATGCGATGCTGATTGAGCAGCACGCGCGACAGATGCACCTTGGCCTCGTCGGCGCGGGGATTGCGTTCGAGTGCTTCGCGGAATTTCGCTTCCGCCCCGCGCAAATCGCTTTCCTCGAGCTGCACACCTTCCTGAATCAGGACCGCGTCGGCGGAAGGAAGCAACTGGTTCAGCCATTCCTTGAGATCGTTCTCCGGCAAGACGCCGGTGAATTGATTGACGAGCTGCCCATTTCGCAAAGCAACGACGTGAGGAATCGATTGCACACGAAACGCCGCCGAAATGTCGGGACTCTCGTCGACATTGACCTTCACGAGTACGAATTGGCCGTTGGCTTCTTCTGCCAGCTTTTCAAGCATAGGGGCCAGCTGTCGGCATGGCTGACACCAGGGAGCCCAGAAATCGACGACAACCGGACGTTGCATCGACTGCTGGATCACATCCTTTTCGAATGTTTCGACAGTCGTTTCAATGATCCATTGAGATTTTTCGAGCATATGAGTTGTTCCGGATTTCAGAAGGTCAGTCGGTTTCGATTCCTGTTGCGCGTGGGCCCTGACTGAAAGTGATCAAGTCAGTTTAGAAAGTGTGCCTGCGACACGCAAAGGTCGCGACACAAATTCGCATCACTCATGGGTTGCCCTCCATGCGTGACGTTGTCGTCGTGCCACAGCGCTCCGCCGATGTTGCGGATTATCAACAAGAATTCTTTCGCAGTTCTGTCGCGGCGATACGTGAAACGTGTCGCTAACCCCTGTGAAATTGGGATGATACCGTGTGCCTGGCGGCTAAATCATCGTCACAGTCGCCGAAACGAGTGTTCGGACCGCGACTTGCACAAGACGTCATTACGCAATCTCATTTTTTTGCGACAGGAGTCTCACCATGCAAATCGGCGGACTGGGCGGAATCGGATCGGGCGGCTTCAATCTCGGTGGCATCAGCTTCGGTGGTGCCGCCGGAATCAACGGGACCATGAGCGCTTCAATCGGCGGCGGTACTGCTGGTCTCGATCAGGCCGGCATGGCGGGTGGGCTTTCGCCTCAGATGAATCAACTCATCGAACTGATGCAGGGAATGAATACCGCACAAATTCTGATGGCATTGATGCTCGCCAGCGGAGGAAAAGACGACGACAAAAAAGGGGGAGGTTCCGACGCGGCGATGGCATTTCTCGCAGGAATGGCGATCGCCTCACAAATGAACCAGATGCCGATGTCTCTTCAAATGAATTGTGGTGATACGGGAGGGGGAGGAATCGAAGGGATCAGCGGCGGTATGCTCAACACGCTTGCATAATGCAATTCGCCTTCTTGCACCGCGAGGAGGTAACCCTTCAACTGTCCAATCGTATTGTGCAGATCCCCCATTGGCCGAAGTTCTCTTCGACTTCGACTTGCAGCTCGCGCATTCCTTGCAAGCGAACTCCCAGATCGCTGCGGAGTCTCTCGCCGATCCACCAGGCGATGCGTTCCGCCGTTGTGTTTTCGATCGGTAAAAGAACGCAATCTTCTCGCGGAAACACCCAGCGCCGATCTTCGAACGTTACCTCGACTTCGCTTTCGTTTGTGTTCAAGCGAATTTTGGGATGTTGTGTCGCCAGTAACATACGGTGATCGAGTTCGAGAACGATCGTCTGCAACGCATCGCGCAGGGCAATAAAGTCGAAAACATAATGGTTTTCGTCGAGATCGCCGGCGACTTCGACAGCCGTCCGCCAGTTGTGACCATGAAGCCGCTCGCAAATGTTGCCGTTGAACGTAATAAAGTGAGCGGCACTAAAGACCAGATGATCTTTGGTGACGCGAACACGGTAGGCCGGTGGTGTCATGATCGAATACTCCTTGAGGCAATGTCCCGCTCTATTGTAGCGAGGTCGGGGAGTTCAATCACCCGCTCGCGTGCCGCAGCAAACAGGGCACCGGCAATAAGATCGGCTGTCGTCCCGGGATTTCGTCGATTGCCGTCGGCGCGGAGCCAGTTGTCGAATTCGATCAGTTCGGTTTTCCTTTCGAATAGACTGCGACAGAATTCGTTCCAGATCCGTTCCGCCTTATTTCTGGCTTGGAGGGCGGTTTCTGTACCACACTTTCTTGCAATCAGACTGTCCGAATAAGACGCCATCAGTCTTAATTGCAAGGCGATAATCGCGGTATTCCATTCCGAACCGAATGAACCGATGTCCTGCCAATAACACTCCGTGATCTCTCGAATGATGGGAAAACCCTCGGCATATTCGCGGGCAATCAAGTCGTGCGAACGACTTAGATGCATCATTTCAAGCAGCGTGCCGGTCGGCTCGTCGGCGACGTCTCCCGCAGCCGCACGTCCCAGTCCTCCTGGTTGAGCGAGTCGAATCGCCCGGTATACCCACACGGCATCATCGCGTGTCAATCGACGCAACACCGGCTCGATTCCCTCGGCGAGCGATTGAAATTCGGGCACCGCGCACAAAGGTGCCAACAATAATAGGATGCCGAGATTGGTATTCTTCCCGAGTGAACGCTGGGTCGCTTCGACGGCGTCATAAATTGATTTGCCGATGGCGTACGGCGTCGTACGTGCCAGAATCGGAGCGATAATTTCCGCCGAACGTACGAAATCGGCGTACGTCGTATCGGCAAACGACGCCTGAGGATGGACATTTCCGGGTTTCGCCGCTGCCGCTTCCAGCACACAGGCGCGGTGAATGATCGTTTCAAGAAAGATTGTCCATCCGCAAGAGGCCGGACCATCAGCCGAATGGTCGTTCATCGTCTCTGTCATTCCCTTTTAATAGAGCAATTTACCCCGCCCGCTTGACCGACAATGGGCTGTACCGTACAACGATTGTTGAAATCGGACCCACACGTTTTCATCACCATACTCGAATTCACACGACCGCATCACCTGAAAAGCACCGAGAATTAAAATGTCCCATACCATCGATCGCAAACGGTTGCGTACCGTTCATCTCGTTCCCCTTACGGCCTTCGACAACCAGAACCGCATGGACCTCGACCTTCAGACCCGCCACATCGCCCGTTTGGCGGAAGCAGGTATCAGCGTATATATGCCGGCGGCGGGAACCGGCGAATTTCATTCACTCAGCGAAGATGAAATCATCGACCAGGTAAAGGTGACACGCAAGGCTGCCGGACCGAATGCGATCATTTTCGCCCCGATGGGGGGAGACATCCAACGAACGATTCGCGTCGCAGAACGGTCGATGGAAGCGGGTGCCGACGGTGTGATGTTCATGCCGCTCACGCATCCCTATTTGTGCGACGAAGGGTTTCGCGATTACATCTTCACCGTTCTCGACAAGGTGCCGTGCCCAACGTTGTTCTATAAACGCGGTCCGGTTCCGAGCGATCAACTGATCTTGAACATGGCGGAAGATTCGCGCATCGTCGGCGTGAAGTACGCCGTCAACGATCTCGCCCAGTTCCGCGCGACGGTGATGGCCGACACGAATCAAAAACTTGAATGGATTTGCGGCACCGCCGAGCGGTGGGCTCCGTTTTACATGCTTGTCGGGGCAGGAGGGTACACAACGGGTGCGGGAAACGTCTGTCCTCACCTCACTCTCGCGCTGCATGCCGCTTTGACCGCCGGTGAATATCAGGAAGCGTTGCGACTCCAGAATCTGATTCTGCCGCTCGAAGACTTTCGCGCCAAAGCGGGCGAAAGTTTCAACATCAGTATGCTTAAATATGCGATGAACGTACTCGGAATGAATTTCGGCGAAGTCCGCCCGCCGCAACGTCGATTGTCGGCCGAAGACAAACGCGATGTCGAATCGCTGGCCAAACGACTGCTCGAAGTTGAATCCGAAATCGCCCGCGAATGTTCGCACGTCGGGTTATCGGGAACGAAATGACCTCTCGTTCACAGACTTGAATTAATGCCGCTTCAAGTAGTCAAGAGTTTCGTCTAAAGATACGACATCGGCGAATCGCGATTGCAGATCGAATAGCGTGAACACGTGCAAGGCGGCAACGCGGTCACCGACACAGTCGCCGATCACGATCGGTTTGAACCGATACCCCTTGGCATCGGTCGCCGTCGCGCGGACACACGCACTGGTGCTGCACCCCGTAATGAGCAGCGTGTCGACTTTGTGCTGAATCAGATAGGCCGTCAGATGCGTGCCGAAGAACGCACTCGCATTTTCTTTTTCGATCACGAAGTCGCTCGATTGCGGATCAAGCCGGGCGTCAATTTCAACGGCACGGGCATCCCACGGATGAAATCCGACCGACGGATCCGCCGCACTCTTGAAGGGCTGGTCGCCGGTTTTTGGTCGGTAAGGACTCGTCGTAAAAATGATCGGAATATTCAACGGGCGCGCCGCTTGAATCAGTTTCGCCGTGTTCTCAACCGGTGCATCGAGTCGTTTGCTCCCCCCCGCATATTTTTCGTCGGTCCACCCATAGGCAAAATCAATGACGACAATCGCCGCCTTCTCGCCGAAACCAAATTGACCCTGAAAAATACCGCGTTCGGCATAATATGAGTTCACCTGATCGAATATCGGATCGAGACAAGTATGGGCATTCGCATCGGTATTCTGATTCATTTGATGTTTTCCTCTGTACATGGAACAGCGTATCTCTTCTATCGGTCAGAATATTCGACACAATTGCAGCGGGGAAAGCCAGTCATTCGTTGATGCCGAGGCTAATGAATGAGGGGTTTTCCTGATTCTTTGACGTCTGCGGCGTGATGAATTCTTGTGCGCGACGGCATTTGAATCCCATCGTATCTTCTCGATCTGACGCTTTCAATTTGGTCAAATTCAAAGAAAAAGGTTGATCTTTCGACAATCGTCGTGATATGGTAGCCAATGGTGCTTTGGTCAATCCTGTCACATGAGAACTAAAAAGGAGGATGCCATGAATCGACTTCTTCGGTTCAATCGAGACCTCTGGTTCAATGTTACGATTTGTATCATTCCTCGTGGGTTAGCATGCCTTAGCGTTGCGATTGTCGTTATCGCAATGCAATCTCCGACTCAGGGACAAGATCTGACAGTCGACGTTGTCCAAGATCCTAACGCAGGAACGGCTACCTACTCGATCGATCTGAGGGGGCCTTCCTCGGGAGAATTATCTATATCCAGTTTCGCGTTTCCGCTTTTCGACCCGAATTGGATTATCAACCCGCTGACATTGACCCCTTCCGGATGGGAATCTTTCATCCTTCCCCGATCAAGTTCATACTGGAATTTCAACTCCGTCATCGACCCCAAGGCGAATTCCGGTTTCTATGGACCGATACCGAATATTTGGGATAATCCACCTTGGATTCTTGAGTTTTCGACCGACAGCAATCCCATTCTGCCGGGAACATCGCTGGGGGGATTTCAATTCACAAGTACACAACTACCGGTGAATGGACCGATCCAGTTCCAAATGTCGGACCTACAAGTTATTACGATCGATCCCCCGGTTCCCGGTCCTGTGCCGGTGAGTTCACTTGTTCCAGAACCATCGACACACCTTCTGCTGGTATTCGGGACGTTATCTCTCATCGGTTACCGACTCCGACGAAAAAATCGTCTCCTCGCAGCGTGATTTCCTCATTCATTGCCGCGGTCGTTCAGAAATCTTCCGAACGTGGATCCAGTTATCCGTGTCGTCTCGTTTCCAAGGCGTGCAAATCGTACGTCTCTGAGCAACGAAAACGACGATAAGACATGACGACCCAACTTGATACCCACGAAACAACTCTCGCCAAACCGATCGCCGCTGAAGATCTGCGCCACGGTGATTATGTCGCCGTGCTCAGCGAGATTCTTGAGATCCCGTCATTTTTGTGGTGCGGCGAAACGAGTTCGCTTCCAGCGAATGAAGCGGTGCGATTGAATTGGCAATCGAGCAGCACTGGATTACCACTCCGAATCCTCGACATCTGTTTGCCATTCGTGTTCATAAAACAACCGTGCGGAATGAAGCAAACACTGGATGTCCGACGTTTTCAATTAGCCAGACTTGATCGCCGTTACGCCAAACGCGTCTGTAAAGCAATGTTCCCCCGAGGGGGAAAGAAGGCCAAAATAACAAAGTAATCAGGTTAGTTCATTCTCAATCGATTCACCGCCAGTCAAAACTGAGGTCGAGTGCAATCACCGAATGCGTTAACGCCCCGATGCTGATGCGGTCGACCCCTGACTGAGCGACCTCAGCAACGTTTTCCAACGTGATTCCTCCCGATGCTTCCAACAACACGCCCGGTGCCGACTGATCGCGCATCGCAACGGCTTGCTTCAGCGTTTCTGCATTCATGTTATCGAGCAATACCATTTGAGGATGGGCCATCAAGACATCGGCCAGCTGATTCAGATCATCCACTTCGACTTCGATCGGAAGGTCGTTATCGGGATTGGCACGTGCTGCCTTCACGGCGTCGGCCAGCGACCGCGTTTCATCGACCGCACGCCAGGCGCCGAGATGATTATCTTTGATCAGGCAACCATCGTACAAACCGATGCGATGATTATGGCCGCCGCCGGCACGCACGGCGTACTTGTCGAGCAGCCGATACGCCGGCAACGTCTTTCGTGTGTCGAGAATGCGGACTTTCGTATCAGCGGTCGCTGCCACATATTTTTGTGTCGCCGATGCGATGCCGGACAATCGACCTAGAAAATTGAGAACCGTTCGCTCCCCCCCCAACAGCGATCTCACCGCACCGCTGATCGTCACCACCGACGTCCCCGGCGCGACGCTCGCCCCCTCTTCGATGTGCGACGTCCATTTCACCGACGGATCGATGACCTCGAAGACGAGCTTGCCGACCGGGCCTCCGGCCCAGATACCGTGCTGTCGCGAAACGATATCGACCGTCCCCTGTTGATCGGCCGGAATCAACCATTGCGACGTCACATCGCCACGCGTTCCGAAATCCTCGGCGACGGCCAGCGAAATCAACGTTCGCGCCGTTTGTTCTTCGCCGGGTCCGAATGTTGGAGATGTCACGATGATTTCCCCAAGAAACAGGGCATGAGTTCGTGTCCTGCGACGAACGAGAACGCCGACGCAGAGGCTGTCGGTTCATCATACCGTTCGCAGGCATCGGCGGCGACCTTCGTCCCACAAAATGTGAACGGCACCATGCCGTGACTGTGCGTCTTCGTCCTGAGCAACGTCGGGTGATCGGGGGATACAAGAATGCGATATTCCCCCTGACGACGCAAAAACTCATGCAGCGGCCCGACGATATGCCTGTCGATTTGCTCGAGCGCCTCGACCTTCGCGGCGGCGTTTCCTTCGTGCGACGCTTCGTCGGTCGCCTCGACGTGAACGACGACGAAATCGACATCGGCGAGCGTCTTGATGGCGTATTCCCCTTTGGCTTTGTAATCGGTGTCGAGATAGCCGGTCGCACCGGGGACGTCGATCACTTTCCACCCCAGCAACCGACCGATACCGCGCAGCAAGTCGACGGCTGTAATCCCCCCCGCCGAGACACCGAAACGGTCTTGAAATGGCGTGAGAGCCGGGTGCCGACCGTGTCCCCACAACCAGATTTGTGTTGCAGGAGGTTCACCGTGAGCGATGCGCTCGATGTTGACATCCGATTTCTCCAGCACGCCGCGGCTCCATTGCATCAGTTGACGGAGTTCCGTTTCACCCGGCCCGCTTGGCAACGACGGTTCGATCAGTTGATCGGTGATATCATGCGGCGGCGTGGTTTTCAGCTCCATCGTCAACGGAGCCGGGGCACCATCGTCCGGAGAATAAACCAGCAAATTGCGATAACTGACGCCGGGGTAAAACTTCCAACGCTGTTTATCGGGAAGGGCGGCCTGCAGTTCTTCGATCAGCCGGCGTCCCTGCGCGCTGGGAATCTGCTCGGCCGTGAAACTGATCATTGTCTCGTGTTCGACGGTGACGAGATTGCAGCGAATCGCCCAGTCATCGGGACCGAGGGGAATGCCTTGAGCCGCCGCTTCGAGCGGTGCCCGGCCGGTGTGATAGACCAGCGGATCGTATCCGAACAGGCTCATCGTACCGACGTCGCTGCCGGGGGACATCGATGCCGGAACGGTCTCGGTGTGCCCGACGATTCCGCAGCGGGCGATTTCGTCCATATGCGGAACTGTCGCCGCCTGCAACGGCGTCTTCCCCCCCAAACTCGACTGCGGTTCGTCGGCACAGCCATCCGGTATGATTAAAGCGTACTTCATGATTGCCGAAATATCTTTCATCCCCCTTGCCGACGCAAGACGAGTTCGCCAAGATTTAATGCGAGCTGCGTCCGTAAGTTCCCTTTGCTCTTCGTATCATTGGCGCAGCAGAGCAGGGGAACAAGAAAAACCACGAAAGACGACCGATGTCCGCACCAAAATTCAGCATGATCCCCACCAAAGAAGAACTCGATCGGCTCACGCGTCGGCTGGAGTTTCATCCCTGCACGAACGAGCATCCTCAGACGTTGACGACCGAGCAAATTGCGCATTTTAATCGCGAAGGGTATCTCAAGGACATCCGCATTTTTTCGGAAGACGAGATCGCCGACATTCGCCGCTATTTCGACCGTCTGCTCGCCGATGTGCTGGCGAAGGGGGGCGACAGTTATTCGATCAGCACGGCCCATATGAAACATGGCCGCGTGTACGATCTGCTCATGCACCCGCAGATCGTCACCTGCGTCACCGACTTGCTGGGCGACAATGTGATCGGCTGGGGTTCGCATTTTTTCTGCAAGATGCCGGGTGACGGCAAGTCGGTTTCGTGGCATCAGGATGCCAGTTACTGGCCTCTCTCCCCCTCGAAAACCGTCACCGTCTGGTTGGCGATCGACGATGCCGACGTCGAGAACGCCTGCATGAATTACATTCCCGGCACGCATTTGTACGGACATCTAACTTACGAACTCAGTGAAGAAGACGACCGCAACGTGCTCGATCAGAAGGTCCCCGACATCGAACGTTTCGGTGCGCCGATCCCGGTCGAACTCAAAGCGGGCGAAATGGCAATACACAACGACCTGCTGCTGCACGGTTCCAAAGCGAACGAATCGACACGTCGACGATGCGGCCTGACGCTGCGCTACTGCGCCGCGGACGTCCGTGCGGGGCTCGATTGGAATCTGAAAGGAGTGATAGTTAGCGGCAGCGATCCGACGGGGCACTGGGGGAATCCGAGAAGGCCGGACGTTGAATGAAAGTGTTGGCATAATCGTGAGGATATTATGATGTCAGCCGAAGTGATTATTAAGCAAAGCTTTCTAATAAATTGTACGGAAGATGTTCCCTATGCTGTTCCAGAGATTCTCTTGCTTGGAAATCGGGAGGGGCTTGAACGCCTAGGACATTTTCTTCTTAATATGTCTCAACGACTCCTTGATCAAGGACAATGTGAATTAGATCCTGATGACCATCAACACTTGACGATCAATAATGGTCACTTCAATCCTCGATTAAGCGATGAAATGGAGATTCGCATCGGTGTGTTAACTCTCGAAAATCGCGACTCGGTGCTCGAAAAATATGATATCGACGAATCCACACGACAAACAGGAGATCTCGCACCTCGGTTTCGAAATCTAGCGGATCGAGCAGAAAAATCCGTAAAGAAGACGACAGAACATCTTTAATCCAAACGACAAATGTCGGACTTATCATTTTGCATAAATCACTGTTTCTCCGCGTTGAACGCGAACAAGATCTTGCCTCAGTTTTCCATATAAACGCCACCGCCTTCGATACCACCGCCGAAGCTAATCTTGTCGACGCTCTTCGTGAACATGGCGCGGCGACTATTTCTCTGGTCGCGGAAATCGATGGCTACGTCGTCGGTCATATTCTGTTTTCGCCGGTGACGTTGTCCGGTCATCCACAATTAAAACTTGCCGGGCTCGCACCGATGGCGGTTTTGCCGGAATTTCAGCGACAACGAATCGGCACGGCTCTCGTCACCGCCGGGCTCGAACGATGCCGCGAAGATGGTTACGACGCCGTCGTCGTGCTCGGGCATCCCGAGTTTTATCCTCGTTTTGGCTTCGTCCCGGCCCATCGATTCGGCATATGTTGCGAATACGATGTCCCCGCAGATGTGTTTATGATCGCTGAGCTACGCTCCGGGGCTCTCGACGGCGTCGCCGGAACGATTCACTATCACCCAGCGTTTCACGATCTGTAATCGGAGAGGTCATACCGTGGGTTTACGTCTTGCATCCGCGTGCGATAAACAGCCGGCTCGCCACCAGACTCCATACCAATACCAGCCCCATCAACCAGAACAGAGGCGACATCAGACCGAGTTGGTTGCCGACTTTCAGGCTTAAGTACGACAGGCTCATGCTGTGCGTTTCGAACATCACCCGACGGAGCGAGCCGATCATCGAGTACCGCGTTCCCAGCACGAAGACCACGCCCATGCCGAGCAGATAGCAGAGCATCATCAGCCCGGCAGCGGCCTGGGTTCGGCACAGGGCACAAATCAGCGTCCCAACCGAGAGCAACCCCAGGCTCGTCAGTGCGATCGACCCCCACAGCAACGGCTCGCCGAGCGATGTCGACTTGAGAATGACGATCATAGCCGCCGATGCCGCGAGCGAGAGCAGCAGGTGAAAAATATACTTGGCGTACAAGATTTCTACCGGATGCGCCGGCGTGAGAGAGATCGCATTCAGCGTCCCCCGTTCGCGGTCCTGGCTGGTGAACGACACAAACAGATGACAGCAGATGAAAAACTGCACGGCGAACAGCAGCAGCGTCGCCGTCATTTCGGGAGTCATCAGGTCAGACAACGACGACGATTCCAAACCACGTGGCGCACGCGTTTTGCGAATCGGCTGCGACGAAAGCTGAATCGGCGCCAACTCGCCAAGAAACTCCGCCGTCGCCGACCAGAACCACTGCGTATATGGAAACATCGCCTCGTCGGTCTCGCCGGAGAAGCGGAACATCACATGCGGATGCTCGATTCCTTGCGAATCGGTGACCATCGGACGGAGTTCGATCGCATGATCGCCGGGGGGATAGCTGAGATAATCGTCGGTCCCTTCGAGATCCTGCCGGGCGATCAATTCGATCGGAATCGACGTCGGGATGCGTTCTCGTAGCGCTTCCACGAGAGGATCGTCTTCCCAAAAAACCACCCAGCACGTTGCAGGACCGGTCGGTCGGGGGGCCGGCGTGCTCGCAGAAATCAGCATCGCCAGCGCCAACAACAACCCGAGCAGCATGATCGCGGCAGGGTTTTTCCGCAGACGGAGAAATTCCCGCCCGATGAGCGTTCTCATGATGTCACTGCGTATTGTCATGAGTACGTCTGCCCGGTTAATTTAAGGAATACATCAGCAAAACGAAATTCCTGCGAATGCAGACGGACGCAACGTTCCCCTTTCACGATCTGAGACAATCGTTCCTGGTCCGTGGGATCGTCGAGCGACAGCAGTTCGCGAAAAATCTGATCGTCGCGTTCGAATTGCACCGCGACATTTCGTTCGGCGTGACGGGTAATAAACCGCGTCGGCGTATCACACTCGACCAGCCGTCCCTTGCAGAGAATGGCGACGCGGTCGCAGATTTGTTCGACTTCATCCATATCGTGGGTCGTCAGAAAGATCGTGACGCCGCGCGAGGCTTGTTCGCGAAGCAACTGACGGACGCGCTGTACCGAATGGGCATCGAGATTGGCCGTCGGTTCATCGCAAAATAACACGCGCGGCTGATGCAGTAACTCGCGGGCGATGAGCAGTTTTTTACGCATTCCCTTCGAATAATTTCTCACGACAACATCGGCGGCTTCGGCAAGTTCGAGTTGTGTCAGAACCTCGTCGATCCGTGAACGAGGAACATCGTACAATCGAGCGAATAGACTCAGGTTTTCCCGTCCCGTGAACTCCTCCATGTGATTCTCGGTGTCGGGAATATAGCCAATCAGCGGTTTGATCAGCTCGAATCCGCGGGGCAGAAAATGGCCGGCAACGCTTGCCTGTCCCAATGTCAGCGGCCCTTGCCCCGTCAGCACGCGAATCGTCGTCGTTTTGCCGGCACCGTTGGGACCGAGAAAACCGAAGAGTTCTCCCCGATTGACCGTCAGATTCAAACGATCGACGGCCGTGTGCGATCCGAATTTCACGCTGACATCCGACAACTCGATCATCGGCTTGCCAGATGGCTCGTGCGCGAAATCCGACTTCGGTATCGACGAATTACGGGACAAATTTACGTCGATCGTCATGTCGAACCACGCGGACCATTAGAGTAGACAACAGAGGAACGTTTATTCGATTTCATGCGACGATTCTGCAATCGTCTCCATCGCGTGCGGACGGAAAACGATCAGGAGACAGAATGCAAAATTAAAGACCATCCCGGCAATGACGCCCAACATGGCGGCAACCAGCGGATGTTCGGACAGCAAAGGATGCAACTCACCAACAGACAGGCTCGTCCACCAATTCACCATCGCTCCCAAAAGACAACTCGCGCAATATCCGACGTATTGACGCAGCCAGTGATGCCGACGCGCGTCGGCAAACGTGACTTGCCGATTCCACAGGAAATTCCAGGTCATGGCGATGCCGATCGCCAGCCCGCGAGCGAGACTCTGAGGCATCGCAGAGAGCAGGAGTCCATAGAACCCCAAATCGACCACCATTCCTGAGGCTCCCACGAATCCGAATTTGAGAAATCGCCTGGCGAACGGGATGAATCGCGAACTTATCGTCTGACAGGGGGAAATCTGACAGAGGGGCGAACTTTCCGACGCCTCGACCCGATCAATGTCGTTCGGCACCACGTCCGGCGTCTCAGTTTTCATATCAAGAAGCGAATCGAGTTCCATGAGGTCGGCCTTTTCCGCCGGGTGAAACAAACGGTCGATAAAATGATCCTTCATACATACTTAGGGACGATTGCCAGGGTCAATACGAGGAACGAATCCTTCTCATGACACCCGAAAACCTCACATCAATAGCCCCCATTCTACGCATAGTCCTCATTTTTTAGACAATCCACAAAGTGGGTCAAGGGTAAAAATCAACAGAAATAATATCCTTAACACATTAAATAGCAAAGCCTTACGAACAGACGCATATTTTTCTTCGCAATTGATGCATTTTTGCCACAACTCCTATTTTGTGAGGTAGATTTACCATGAGAGACATTCGCCATTCTGCGATGACCCTCCTTGCGAGAGGCAAGGCGAAGACTTTTCAACCCCCATTTTACCGTTCCATCGTTTGAGTGACTGAAGGAGAAAACAACGGATGGCCCCCCCGAATCAAACTACCATGCGGCCTGGACGTGCCGGTGAAGGATCGGAACTCGATTTCGAAAAACTGAAACGCTTCATTCACGGCAAGCTCGTCGAAAAGCTCGATCTGTCGCGACTGGGAGAACTCGACGGAGATTCGCTGCGACGCGAAATTCGACTGGTCGTCGAACATTTGTGCGATACCGAAAACCCATTGCTCAACCGTTCGGAACGAGAACGCCTGGTCGAAGAAGTTCTCGACGAAACCTTCGGGTTCGGTCCGCTCGAAATCCTGCTCAAAGAGCAGGGGGTCGCGGATATTATGATCAACGGCCCCAAGCACGTGTTCATCGAACGTAACGGCCGCATCGAACGTTCGAAAGTCACGTTTCGCGACAACGATCATCTGTTACAGATTCTCGACCGCATCGTTTCGAAGGTCGGACGGCGCATCGACGAAACGTCGCCGATGGTCGATGCCCGGCTTCCCGACGGCTCGCGCGTCAACGCCATCATTCCTCCGCTCGCACTCGACGGCCCGTCGCTTACGATTCGCCGTTTCGGCAGCAATCCTCTCGGGCTCGAAGATTTGCTCAAATTCGGGGCGTTAACTCCCGAAATGGCGATGCTGCTTGAAGGAGCCATCAAGGCTCGCGTGAACGCGATTATCAGCGGTGGTACCGGTTCCGGTAAAACCACATTGTTGAACGTGCTTTCGAGTTTTATTCCCTGCGATCAACGCGTGATTACTATCGAAGACGCCGCCGAATTGCAGTTGCAGCAAGAGCACGTCCTGCGATTGGAAACCCGACCGGCGAACATCGAAGGGAAGGGCCGCATCAGCGCCACCGATCTTGTCAAGAACGCTCTCCGTATGCGGCCCGATCGAATTATCATCGGGGAATGCCGCGGCGCAGAAAGTCTCGACATGTTGCAGGCGATGAATACCGGTCACGAAGGATCGCTGACGACGATTCACGCCAACTCCCCCCGAGACGCCGTTTCCCGGTTGGAAACGATGATCACAATGGGAGGCATCGAATTACCGCTGAAGGCTTTACGACATCAGTTCTGTTCGGCGGTCGATCTGATTATACAGTCCAACCGCTTGCAGGGAGGACCACGAAAAATCACCCATATCACCGAAGTGCTCAACATGGAACAGGATACGGTGATCATGCAGGATATCTTTCTGTTCGTTCAGGATGGTATCGACGAAAACGGAAAAGCGTACGGTCACTTCGAATCGACGGGGGTTCGACCGGCATTTATGAATCGACTGGAAGCGGCGGGCATTCGACTGCCGGCCAATCTGTTCGCCAGAAAAAACCTGTCGTCGCGCTAATGCGACGGCCGAGATCGATAGATTCCGAAACCTGAATTTGTTGTTCGGCTTACGGAACGACTTGGTAAGAAACGGTCGACAATCGCACGGTCGTCTTTTACCAAATCTTGTTATGTCTCAGACCGTCACAACGGTTTCGAGATGAGAGGAAGGATTACACCGTGTCTAACGATGTCCTATTAATCATGGGTGCCGCGTTCGTCGGTATGGTCGCTCTCGTTATGGGAGTCGCCGCGGCACTGCGCAATCTGACAGAACGTACGACCGAAGACCGCCTGCAGGTGTTGACCGGCAAAAAGTCTGACGATGACGAAGCTGTCGGCATCATGAAGGAAGAAGTGATTCGAGACGGGGCCGCCGGACTGACAAATGCCGTCGCCTCGTTCTTCCAACGCCTGGGAAACATGAAGGTGCTGTTCGAGCAGGCCGACTGCCCGATTCGCATCGAAACATTTTTCGCCATCAGCGTTGGCTGCGTCTTGATATTTCTGGCCATCGCGGCGGCGACTTATGCTCCGGTTCCGCTGTTCCCTGTCGCGGCATTGTTCGGCGGTTCATTGCCGTGGTTCTGGTTGCTCTGGCGTCGCAAACGCCGTTTCAAGAAATTCGCTAATCAGCTCCCCGATGCATTGGAACTGATCGCGCGGGCACTTCGGTCAGGACACAGCCTCGCGTCGGGTCTGCACGTCGTTGTCGACGAAATGCCCTCACCGGTTTCCGAAGAATTCGGCGCCGCTTACGAAGAACAAAACCTCGGTGTTCCCATCGATCAGGCTCTCAAGAACATGCTTACGAGAATGCCGAACCTCGACTTGAAATTCTTCGTCACCGCCGTCGTTATTCAGCGACAGGCCGGCGGTGATCTGGCAGAAATTCTCGACAAGATCGGTTATATCATTCGCGAACGCTTCAAGATTATCGGACAGGTGCAGGCACTCACCGGCGAAGGCCGCATCAGCGGTGTCGTGCTGATGGGCTTGCCCATCGTGTTGTTCTTCGCGGTTTATCATCTGAATCCACAATACGTCATGTTGCTCTTCACCGAGGAACTGGGACGAAAAATGATCGCCGCAGCCGTCGTGCTGCAGATTCTGGGGGCGGTCTCTATCAAGAAGATTGTCAATATCAAGGTCTGACGTCATAGACATCGCCATCGATTCCCACAGGCCGGAAACGAATTCGGCACACCAGGCGACTTCGGTATAAGAGGATTATCATGGATCTCAAACAAATACTGCCCTACGCCATTTTTGGTGTGATCACGTTTATTGTCTGGCTGATTGCGACGATGGTTCAGGGACGAACGAATCGTGTCGACGACCGGCTGGACGAACTCCGCAATCCTCTGCTACGGCAGAAAGGAAAAGGGGACGCCAAGCCGACATCGTCGTCAGCGATGGGAAACGTCCTGGAAAAAGCCGCTCCCACGTTGTCGAAGGCGCTCGAACCACGAACCGAACTCGAACAGAGCGACTTGAAAACCCGAATGGCAAACGGCGGCTTCAATGCTCCCAATGCACCAGCAATTTTTCTGACGATCAAAATCATCATGCTGGGACTCGGCTTTGCCATCGGAGGCGGCATCGCGTTATTCAAATACGGGATGACGCAAAACGGTATCACATCGGTGATCCTGGGTGCGGGGATCGGGTTTTACCTTCCTGAAATCATCCTGCGGCTGATGATCATGTCGCGGAAAGAACGCATCTTCCTCGCGCTGCCCGATGCCCTCGACCTGCTGGTCGTTTGCGTTGAAGCCGGACTCGGCCTCGACGCCGCCATGCGACGGGTCTCCGAAGAACTGGAAGATACGGCAACCGACGTCTGTTCTGAATTCGCGATGTGCAATATGCAACTGCAAATGGGACGCCCCCGTCGCGAAGTCCTTCACGATCTGGGAATTCGGACCGGCGTCGACGACATGCGCGCCCTTTCGGCAATTCTGATACAGGCCGACCGCTTCGGTTCGTCCATCGCTCAGGCGTTACGCGTGCAGTCCGACAGCATGCGCGTCAAACGTCGGCAACTGGCCGAAGAACGGGCTCAACAGACGGCGGTCAAGATGATCTTCCCGCTCGTGCTGTTCATCTTTCCGGGTATCTTTGTGGTACTCGTCGGCCCTGCGGCGATCATGATGATCGACGGTTTGCTGTCGAAGTAACGCCGAAATGACGTGGCGGTAATGCCGCATCTTCAATCGATCGGAACGCGCACGACATGCGTCTCGATCGTATCGTCACCGAGCGTTATCACACGAAACCCGGGGGGGCGAGCGTCGACAACCAACGTGTCGGAATCGGGCTTGAACTGAACTCCCGTGGAAGGGGTGGCGTAACAGGCAATCGGTCCCAACTCCGCCTGAAACTCCTGATGGATGTGGCCGAAGAAGATCCCCCGTATCTGCCCGGCCCCCTCCACGATCTTCCGGAATTCAGCGGCATTTGTCAGGCCGATGGCATCAAGCCAGGGACTCCCCACGGCGACGGGGGGATGATGCAGAAAGACCAACGTCGGTATGTCGCGCGATGAATTCAGCCGCTCACCCAGCCAACGCAACTGAGCATCGTCGATGGCTCCCGCCGTTTCGCCGGTCAGTTGCGAATCGAGCCCCAGCAATTGCCAGCCGTCGAGATGGCATTGAAAATTGATTGTCTCCCTTTCGGGTATCACCTGAGCCGAAAACGTTTCGGCCATCGAGGGTCGGTGATCGTGATTGCCCGGAACCAGCCACACTCGCGAGTCGAGAGGTCCCAGGCGGTGCTTCAAACGCACATAGGTTTCCAAACGCTCATCATGGGCGAGATCACCGGTAATGATCATCGCATCGAAATCGGCATGCGTCTCTTCAATGACACTTATGACCCGCTCAAACGATTTCCAGGTCGAGACGTTTTTCAGTATGGCTTCAGGATCGCTGAACAGATGCAGATCGGAGATTTGAATGAGCTTACGATCCATAAGACAGTCTCCCGGAAGTGAAAACAAAGGACGCGCTTATCGCCACGAATGTTAACACCTCGACCCGTAACGAACAAAGCGGTGTCAAGGAATTTGAACACCCTCTCGAATTCCATGCAGTGCTGTATGGCGGAATATACATTTTTCAGGCGATTTCGTATGTTTTGAAATCGCCGACCAACGGTATCGGATTTGCGTAAACTAATCTGACTGGTCGCGCTCATCGTTCGTCGATACGACCCAGATTCAAAGATTTTTCTTCGGGCATTTTTTCAGGCATGCCTGAAAAATCGCCTCAGCATGAACATAGTAAACATCGATTTATGGTAATTATTTTCGCGCTGTCACGGCAGTTGCTGTCTTGTCGTTACCGTAATTCGTTAACAGATCGTCGAGTCGTCCCATCGACGATCAATTCATAAAGGATTCAGCGATTGGGCCAAATCGCGCTTAGAGATTGAAATGTAATAATGACGACATCCCCACCCTCCTGGCTGGCGAAGCTCACGCACCGGATTGCATCAGAAATCGCCCCTGTCGATCTGATGGCACCGTTGGGATGTCATTATTATCACGAACCGCTGGCCGATCAGTGGGAAATCACGCTCTTCGCGTCGTCGACCGAAATCGTGGGCGGAGAATTTGACGGCAACTCTCATCCCTCAAAGTTTACGGTCGATATCGCGGCGCTGATGAAATGTTTCGATGTCGTGGAGCGCATTCATTGGCAGAACCTCCCGATTGGAGAGGACGACGACCTGGGGCAACATTTATCGATTGAAGGTCAGTTCGACGACTACAATGTCTGGCTGCGCATTCTCGCTACCGCACCGGCGCAATTCTCGCACGGTCGACGCCTCTCGATCTATGAGATGAAGCTCGAAGATCTGTGGTAGCCCCGCCTCTTTGCACATCCTCGACACGTCGTCTTATTTGAGCTGCCACTCATCGAGTTCGCTTGTGTTCGAGACCGTCAAGACAAGCGACGGATTGTCTCCCTCCGCCATGGCGTAAATCGGCCGACCGGTGTTAATCTCTCGAACAATACCGTCGGTGTCCCACGCCCAGATTCTCAGCCTGTTATCCCAACTGGCGGTAACAAATCCATCGCTGAGCATCACCAGTCCCGAGACGGCGTCGGGCTGTTGCCGGCGATGCCGTTCTTTGCCGTCGGCAACGTCCCAGGCCACGATCATGCCATTCCAGTCGCCGCTGACGAGTTGTTTTCCATCGGCGGAAAAGCAGAGAGAACTCACGTCGGTTTGGTGAACGTGAGAGACGCGAGCGATTTTCTTCGTTTGCGCATCGCGCCAGATCAATCGTCCGTCCCCTCCGCCGGTGACGAGGTATTTTCCCGTCGGATCGTAACAGAGCGATGAAATGCCCCCTCGATGCCCTGATTGAATCAGACGCATTTTTTTTTCGGGAGCGACGACGGCGATCAATCCATTTTTCAGACCCAGCCCGAGTTCAATCGCTTTGGATCGAACGCCGATACAACTCACGGGGGAATTCAACTCCGGAAGCTTACGTAACTGATTATCGGCCAGCCCCCAACCGAAGACATCGTTCGACAGACAACCGGCAATCAAAAGACCGTCGCGTGTGACGGCAATCGCCGTCAGCGGCTCGGCCGACCAGCGATCGAGAACATTCGGCGCAGCATCGGGCCAGTTCCAAAAAACAACCCGCCCTTCGGCGCTGCCGGCGATCAGCAGTTTTCTCTCGGCGTCGAAAACAACGCTCGTCAATCGATCGACCGACGATGTGAACGATCGCCGATGTTCGGCGGGAAGCGAACGGCGATTGAACGCCATCCAGCCCAACCCGATCAATACGACCACTAACAGGCCGACTCCTCCCATTCGGCGGATCCGCCGATGTCGCACGGCGGTATAGGGATCAATTACGGTGGCAAGCGGTCCGAACATAACGAGCGAATGTTGAAAAGAGGGACAGGAAACAAGAGATTCTCGCGGCAATCGAATGAGAGCATTGCCGAGACGAGTTGTACAAGAGATACTGTTTTGATACCAGAGGGGAAAAATCGAAGGATGAGGGATAAAAGACAGAGTCAGCATTCCCATTCCAAGTTCAGCCGCGACTCGCACGGTTTCCGTAGGAGAGCGTTTACTTACAGGGAGAAATTGAAATGCCTGGAATGATCGTCGCACCTCAGCCCATCGCTGTGGAAGAAGGGGCCAAAGTGCTGGCAGCAGGAGGAAACGCATTTGACGCGGCACTGACCACCGCCGCGGTTCAAGGGGTGATCGATCCGCATTCCTGCGGATTGGGAGGTTATCTGGTGATGTGCTGTCATCCCGCCGGGTCGACGGCACCGCACGCCATCGTCGATGCTCCGGCTGTCGCCGGTGCGCGCGTCACTCCCGAGATGTGGCAGGATATCGTGCTCGGCATGAATCCCCGCGGCTGGGGATATTTTCTTAAAGGAAAAGTCAACGACGACGGATATCAGTCGGTCTGCACCCCAGGAATGGTGCGCGGCATGAAAGTGATTCACGAACGCTGGGGAACGCGCAGTTGGAGCGACATGCTGGCCCCGGCGATTCGTGTTGCCAACGAAGGATTCGTCGTCAACGAACATCTGGCGTCGCGTTGGAAAGAACCTCGACAGTATCCTGATGCCTCCTCCAATTTCGATAAGCTCCACGCCACTCCCGATGCGAAGCGGATCTGGCTCAAACCTGATGGATCATCGTACGAGGCCGGTGAGACGATTCAGAATCGCGATTATGGCCGATCGCTCGAACGCCTGGTCAAACAGGGTGCCGACGATTTCTATACCGGCGAGCTGGCAGCGGAAATGGTCGCCGACCTGAAAAAACATGACGGCTGGGTGACCGCGGACGACCTCGCGAATTATCAGCATCGAGAAGAACCTCCCGTTGTCATCTCGTATCGCGACTACACGATCGTGACCAATCAGCCACCGCATGGGGGGCCGACGCTCGCGGCGATATTGAACATTCTCGAAGGATACGATCTTTCGTCATACGATCACAATTCGGCGAAGTACATCGAGCTGGTCTCGATGGCGATGAAAGCTGCCTTTGCCGATCGGAATCGTCATCTTGCCGACCCGAGTTTCGAGAACGTGCCGTTGGAGTGGTTGGTCTCGAAAGACCGCGCCTCGCATTGGCGCGATGTGATCGACAAAGGGGAACCGATTGTCCCCGGCCCTTTACATCAGGATACCCCCGACACCACACAAGTCACCGTGGTCGACCGCTGGGGCAATTGCGTCTCGTTGACGCATTCGCTCGGTATGTCGTCGGGGGCGATCACGCCGGGGCTCGGCTACATGTATAACAACTCGATGGTCAACTTCCATCCTTATCCGGGGCATCCCAACAGCATCGCGCCGCGAAAGGGGCGTACGACGGGAATGACACCGACGATCGTTCTCAAAGGGAACAAGCCGGTATTAGTAATCGGCGCCCCCGGGGCGACGCGAATCATCACGTCGATCTTGCAGGTTATCGTCAACGTGCTCGATTTCAACATGAGCGTGACCGATGCCGTCATCAGCCCGCGTTTCGATTGCCAGGGAGAGATGATCTTCGCCCATATGCGGATCCCGCAGATGATTTTGAACGAAGTCGCCAAAAAACATGCCGTCACCCGCCTGCCGCAAAGTTACGGCGGCATGGCTCTCGTGCATGCCATAACCATCGACGAACACTCCGGCGCTCTGAAAGGAGCCGCCGATGCCGGAGCCGATGGCATGGCGATGCTGGTTCCCTGATCGTTTCATTTCCGTCCAACTCGATGGTGTCGTGTGAAAATAGCGTTGATACAACTGAACCCGATTATCGGCGACCTGCGCGGTAATCGTGAACTCATTCGCCATGCGGTCGTTCGGGCCGGGCAGGCGGGGGCCGATCTGTGCGTCACATCGGAACTCGCCATCAGCGGTTACCCGCCGAAAGATTTGCTGCTTCGCGAAGGTTTTGTCGCGACGTGCGATCGAATCGTTGACGAACTGGCGACAGATTTCCCTAACGATCTTGGGGTCATCATCGGACACCCCACAACGCGCGGCGTGCCCGCCGGACGCATTGCCAACGGTGCCAGCCTGATCGCCGACGGTCGAGTGCAGACGACCGTTCAGAAATTTCTGCTCCCCAATTACGATGTGTTCGACGAACAACGCTACTTTCGTCCCGCCGAGAGAGTTCAGCCCGTTACATATCGAGGCCTGCGCATCGGCTTACACATCTGCGAAGATGCCTGGTGGGGAGAACCATCGACGTTCTATCACAGTCAGCCCGTGCAGCAGAATGATCCCGTCGCTGAACTTGCCAGACAGGGGGTCGATCTGTTCGTCAACATCTCGGCGAGTCCCTTCGAAATCGACAAACCGCACCGACGAACCGGCATCGCCGCCCGACACGCCAAGCGTCACAAGTTGCCGTTTGTGTTCGTCAATCAAGTCGGCGGCAACGACGACCTCGTCTTCGACGGCCACAGCATGGTGCTCGATGCGAACGGTGAAAAGGTTCTGTCACTCGCAGGTTTCAAGGCCGATCAGGCATTGATCGATCTCGACGCTCTTCCTGCTCCTGTCGCGGCAGAAAACACCCCCCGCGAGGAATTTTTATTGCAGGCACTGACGCTGGGACTGCGTGATTACATGCAAAAATGCGGCTTCAGCGAATGCGTACTCGGCCTGTCGGGAGGCATCGACAGCGCATTGGCGGCGTATCTCGCCACTCGTGCGGCCGGGCCGAAACACGTGCACGGTTTATTGATGCCCAGTCGATACAGCAGCGAACACAGTGTCGCCGACGCCCGCCAACTGGCCGAAAACCTGGGAATCGACTGGAAGATCATTCCGATCGATGAGATTCACAAGAGTTACGAAACGACCGATGTGATTCGAGATGACCTCGCATCGCAACCGGGTGGTCTGGCCGATCAGAACCTTCAAGCCCGCATCCGTGGTGCGATGGTGATGCTGCGGAGCAATCGGTACGGGTGGCTGCCGCTGGCCACCGGTAACAAGAGCGAACTGGCGGTCGGATATTGCACTATCTACGGCGACATGGCGGGAGGCTTCGCCGTCCTCAGCGATCTGTTCAAGCGAGAGGTTTATGCCCTCTCGAAATACATCAACGAGCACGTCGAAAAGCGGGAAGTGATCCCGCAGATGACGATCAACAAAGCCCCGAGCGCCGAACTGGCGCCGGATCAGTTCGATCAAGATTCGCTCCCTCCGTATTCGGTACTCGACGCCATTCTCGAAGGGTTGATCGAACGGGAATGGTCGGTCGAGAAACTCTGCACATTGTATCCCGCCGAGACCGTCAAATGGGTTATCGGCAAACTCGACCGCAACGAATTCAAACGGCGACAAATGCCCCCGGGAATCAAACTCTCACCCAGAGCCTTCGGCACCGGCCGAAGAATGCCTATGGCCGCCCGGTTTGAGGTGTGAGCGTGGTATAGATTACCCTGGTGTTGGTAATAAGAGTTTATCCGCAGATTTTCGCAGATGTCCGCAGATAAGTAGACAAATTGTATTTCGATTTGTGAACAGCCTTCGTAAGATCATGTCGATTTCCATTCGAAATATTTGTCTTTCACATCTGCGGACATCTGCGAAAATCTGTGGACACATCCCTTCTGATTTCTAACTATTGGAAAACTCAATGAGTATCAAAACCGTCAGAACTGCGATGGGATCGTGTCGACTTGGGGTGGCTCGGTTCGACATTACGCCGCCGGTGGGGATATATCATCGGATGTGGGGTGCGGCGGTTGTCGATCGTGCGACGGGAGTGCATCGTCCATTGACGGCTTCCGTTCTGGCGATCGAACCGCGGAGTAACCCGAACGGTGAATCGGCCTCCGAGCGATTCATCATCATCGCCCTCGATCACTGCTTATTTCGTCCCCCGGAAATGGACGAAATGCTCGATGCGACAGCTAAGCTAACCGGCCTCGAACGCGAACGAATTATCTTTGCATTTTCGCATACGCATTCGGCGGGGTTGCTCGTCCGCGACCGCAAAGATTATCCCGGCGGCGACCTGATCGACCCGTATCTCGATGCCCTTCCCGAAAAACTGGCCGCGTGTTACCGCGAGGCGGTTTCAACAATTCAACCCGTCGATATCTCGGCAGGCAGCGCCCCTTGTGACATGGGACATCACCGCGACTACTGGGATGAAGACATTCAATCGTACGTCTGCGGCCTGAATCCCGAGAAAGACCTCGAACTCGACGTTCAAGTGCTGCGCGTCACCGGGAAAAACGGCGAACCGGTCTGCACGCTGATGTCGTATCCTTGTCATCCGACGACACTGGCGTGGCAGAACAGTCTCATCAGCACCGATTACGTCGGGGCAGCCCGCGAAGTCGTGGAACGCGAGACCGGCGTCCCTTGTGTGTTCTTGCTCGGACCGTGTGGCGATATCGGGCCGCGCGTCGGCTTTGTCGGCGACACCGAGATAGCAGACCGCAACGGCCGGCAAGTCGGACACGCCGCTCTGTCGGCCTTACTCGCGTTGCCTCCTCCTGGCACCGAACTCGTTTACACGGGAGCCGTGATCTCCGGGGCAACAATCGGGACATGGGGGTTCGCCGAATTTTCTTTCGAGCGTCGTGCGAGATGTGAGACCTTCGAATTTCGTCCGCTTGAAATAGAACTGCCGTTACGTGCCGACATGATGACGTTGTCGCAGGCCGAAGCCGATACCGAAACACTTCTCGCCGTTGAACCGGCCGATCACGAATCGATCGCCTATCGCGACTGGCGTGCCCAGGTCGAACGTCAACGCCGGCTGATCGAGCGAGTTCGTCCGCTCGGCGAGACCGGCACACTAGCGGTCCCCCTCTGGGCCTGCCGTATCGGAGAGATCGGCCTGATCGCCATCAACGGCGAGCCGTATTACGCGATAAACGAAGAACTCAAACGGCGACATCCTCACCAGACGTTGTGGTTAACGGTCGTCGCCAACGGTGCTATCACCTGTTATCTTCCGCGAGCCGAAGACTACGACAAGAGCCTGTATCAAGTCGATATCGCCGTACTCGAACGAGGCTCGCTCGAACAATTGACCGATGATGTTTCGTCGATTGTTGCCGAGTGGGAAACGTAAGGCGGCGCTAATCTTGCGTCAGGTCACAGATGCGGTACAAGTGCGTCAATCCGCGAACGATCAGCGACTGTTCGGCAACAGCAGGAGAGCCGAAGACTCCTTCGGCGAGTTGATTCTCGGCGAGTAACTTAAACTTCGGGCCGGCTTCGATGACGGTGCTCTTGCCGGTTTCGTCGAAGAAATAAAGTCGCCCCTCCGATACGATCGGCGAAGCACAATGCGGACCCCCGATCCGTTCGGTCCAGATCATCTCGCCGCTGTCGGCATCGAGGCATGTTGCAACGCCGATGTCACTGACCATGAACAGCCATTTGTCGTACACGATCTGCGAGGGACGCGTCGGGGTGCTTTTTTCGTAGTTCCAGACGATGTTCGTCTCGGTGAGATCGCCCGCTCCTCCCGGTTCGATTGCCAGTAATCGCTTACCCGCTTCCATGTTGATGAAAATCTTTCCGCGGCCGAATACAGGTCGTGCCGCCGTGTTAAACCCGCCATGTTTGACGTGGTATAATTCTTCGCCGGTCTCGGGATCGTAGGCGATCATCGCCGTCGTGGCGACGCTGATGAGCTGCATTTCGCCGTCTACTTCAATCAGTGTAGGCGTGCCGTACGATTTTTTGAAGTCGCCGTTGTCGGTGCCATAGTCGATGTCGCGGTCTTTTTTCCAGACGGTTTCTCCCGTCACCTGATCGAGGGCCACGACATACTGAAAATCGTATCCGTCGAAATGAATGATCAACAGGTTCTTGTAAAGGGCGGGGGACGACCCATGTCCCCGAAAATGATTGCACGGCAGATCGGTGCGCGACCAGACGGTCTTCCCCGTTGCCGTATCGAGACACGCCGTCCCGGCGCTTCCGTAATGGACGAAGAGTTTTCCTTCGGCAAGGGCGGGCGTCGCCGAGGCATAACTGTTATACGGGTGGCTGTAAGCCGGTTCGTCGATCTCGAAAACAGTGATGTCGTGCAGTATTTTTCCCGAGGGGAGATCGACACACATCGCAAACAGTTTCTTGCCATCTTCGGTCGCCGTCGTCAGCCAGATCTGATTGTCCCAGATGACGGGGGATGAGAGGCCGCGATCGTGAATCGGCGTCTTCCAGAGAACATTTTTCGTTTCGCTGAATTCAACCGGCAGACCGGTGATGTCGGTATGCCCATCGGCGGTCGGTCCGCGAAATTCGGGCCAGCGATCACCGGCACAGGCCATCGCACACGCCGTCGACAACGCGATCGCAAATGACGCGGTAACGATCGAACGTCGTCGACTCACGATGGAATCCTTCACGTACGAATGATCTCTTCGACAACGCGACACGGAGCGTTGTTGGTCAGCTTATGTTCCTGATTATTGTGCAGGTATGTCAGCTTCTGGTGGTCGATGCCGAACAATTGCAGCAGCGTCGCCTGGTAATCGTTCGGAGTGACGACATCGGTGACCGACTTGTGGCCGAATTCGTCGGTCTCGCCGTACGTCATGCCGGGCTTGAAACCCCCACCGGCGAGCCAGGTGCTGAACCCCTGGCCGTTATGGTCGCGACCGCCGGAAGCAGGATCCCCTTCGGTCACGGGAAGTCGGCCGATTTCGCCTCCCCAGTGGACGACGGTTGTGTCGAGCAAACCACGCTGCTTCAGGTCTTGCACCAGCGCAGCGGAAGGTTTGTCGGTACGTCGGGCAATCGCCGGAAGTGCTTCGCGAATGTTCGTATGGTTGTCCCAGGGCTGACCTCCGAGAAACAACTGTACGAATCGCACACCGCGCTCGACGAGCCGGCGGGCCAGCAGACAACGAGTGCCGTATTCTTGCGTCGCGGGATCGTCGAGACCGTACATCTTGTGCGTCACTTCGGTCTCTTGCGTGATGTCGAGGGCATCTTTGGCAGCGACCTGCATACGGGCGGCGAGTTCGTAACTCGATATTCGTGCTTCGAGATCATCATCGCCGTAATGCTCTTCGAGATGCTTCTGATTGAGGGCAGCGAGCAAGTCGAGATTCTTGCGCTGCAATTCGCCGCGCAGGTGAACCGGCGCATCGAGATTGAGAATTCGCGGTTCGCTCGGCCGAAGCACGGTCCCTTGAAACAGCGGCGGCATCCAACCGCTCGACCAGTTGTGCGTACTGTCGACGGGATTGCCACCGGGATCGGAAAGAACAAGATACGCGGGGAGATCCTGTGATTCCGAACCGAGTCCGTACGTAATCCATGCCCCCAACGACGGGCGACCGGTCACACCGGCAATGCCGGCATTCATAAAACGGATCGAGACTTCATGTCCGTTGTAACCGGTGTGCATCGATCGGATGAGACAAATATCGTCGACGACGCTGGCCGTATGCGGCAGCAACTCGGAGATCTCGGTGCCACATTCGCCGTGCGGCCGGAATTTCCACGGACTCCCCATCAATCGTTTGCTGGCACGATTGACGAAGCTGTAAACGACATCCCCGGCGTAATCTTTGCCGTCGTATTTCGTCAATTCGGGTTTAGGGTCGAACAAGTCGACATGCGACGGACCGCCGTGCATGAACAGCGAAATCATTGCGTCTGCCCGGGGGGCATGATGTGGCTTCTTCGGCAGCATGTCGAACACGGGCGGCGCGGTCTGCACATTCGCCGGCTTGGCATTGGCTTGTTCCTGCTGCAGCAGCCAAGCCAAGGCGACGCTGCCGATGCCCATCGCATTCCGGGCCAGAAAGTCGCGACGATTCGTGATGATGTTCGGTTTCAGCATAGTACACCGTGAGTTCAAATCGTTGGGATAATCAATCACATTCTCGTTATTCTCGATCTCAAGCTCCGCTTGGGATCGCAAGTCTTCGAAGCTCCTGCTTCGCTATATTTTTTCTCTCGCCATCCGGAGTGAGGGTGCCATTCTCTGGTTCCTCGACTCAGATCTTTTTCAATCGATATACAAAAATTCGTTCGTGTTAAACAACGTTTGACAAAGGTTCGTCAGTACCTGACGTTCTTGTTCATTTCGCGACTTCGGTTCCGGAAGGTTTGACAGGTATTCGAGCTGATCGGCGGCGAAATCGACGGCGAGTTGCAGCTCATCGGCCGCGATCGGCCGGCCGAGTGCGAGTTCCCAGGCGGTGACGATCTGCTGAACCAGTGGAGGGTCAATCACCGTAACCGGTCCGCTAAAATCGCGCTGACTGTCAGCTTCAGCGAGCACGTTCCCCGCGTCGCTGGTCAGCGTGAGCTGAATCGACCAGGCATAACTATCGCTGGTTTCGTGTTCGCGGCAGTCGAGAATGAAATCGACCGCCTCTCCCGCGATGACGGGAATCGACTCGACCGCATAATCGATCGGCTGATTATGAGAAATCCACTCCCCCTTGAGCCCCTGGTGTTGCGTGACGAGACGAGCGCGAACACCGTCGCCATTTTCGTTCGAGTGATGCAACTGTCCGGTCACCTTGAGGAGCCCGTCGCGCGGGGCGACCCAACGTCGAACGCCGGCATGTTCGACGTTGCCGGGATGTCCGCCGCTCGCCCGCAACATCACCCAGCCGATTTGTGCATCCGGAAGTTCGGTTCCCCCTTGCCAGCGATCGCCCGTCCAATGGGGTAACGGATGGAATTCGGCAAGCCGCTGCGACGCCGCGTCGAACACACCGTATCCATATTGCCATAACGAAACCGGACGTTCGAGTCGGGAGGCAAGTTCCCCCGGAATTTCCACCCCGAGCGACGAAGGCGAACCGTTTACGCATTCGCGATACGCTTTTTCGGCCAGTTGACCGGCGTGTTGGAGGACGAAATCGCTGTTCATCAACATCAATGACTGCGGAGCCGCCGTTGTGGAGATCCGGCGTTCGCAATTCGTTTCCATCTGCGGGGCATCGAACACGCGCAGAATCGATACCGGCTGAGTTCTTCGGACCTGCGCATAAATGCTGCGGCGCTGGTCGTGCTCGACATTCACAAGACCGACTTCGTTTTCCACAATCGCAACCGAAGGACCGTAAAGCACGTCGCGAAGTGAATCGTCAGTCGACAGAATACGATCGCGAATAATCTCGGCGTCGAGACGTTGAATCGGTTTTTTCCAGTAGTAAAAGTTCGAGTTGTCGATCACTTGATAGTCGGCGCGGCCGACGGACGATTGCCGATAGACCGTCGAGGTGACAATCAAACGGTGTAGATGTTTGAAATCCCAACCGCTGGCGATGAATTCCGATGCGAGCCAGTCGAGGAGTGCGGGATGTGATGGCGTTTCGCCGAGCCGTCCGAATTCGCCGGGAGTATTGACAAGCGGTCGTCCGAAATGATGCATCCACATTCGATTGACGAGCACCCGCGCGACCAGCGGATTCTTTGGATTCGTCAACCACTGTGCAAACGCGAGACGGCGACCCGATGTCGGCAACTCCGGGTTATCCGCAGGAAACTCGACGGCCGTCAGATCATCTTCAGTAATCGATAATCCCCCCGGTGCAATTTCTTCACGCGGATCGCGATGATCGCCGCGGTAGAACAAATGTGTCGCCGGGATATTGCCGGGAACTTCGGTCAACACGGCGACAAAATCCTGGACCGGTTTTTTCGCACGGATGCCGGCGATCTGCTCGTCATATTTTTTGAGCATATCGGCTGCCGACTGATTGTATTGATAGAGATTTCCTTCGTTGATATTAACGCTGGGGTTTTTGTCGAGCAGTTGTTTCTGTTCGTCCGTCCGTTTGTCGGCCGGTGTCTGGTACGCCGTTTTCAACGGTTCGCGAAGCTCTTCGTCATGTTTCTTGAGTTCTTCTTCGAGTGCCGCCGCAATAAATTCCTGCGACTTCTGCGTCCGCTCGGCAACGACGACCTGGGCTTCGGCTTCGACGACGGCGACCTGTTCGCGGTCGGCGTCGGTATACAAACTGAAACGGCGCTGCTGCGGGCTTTTCCAGTCTTTCCAGTTGTACGCCGGTTCGAAGACCGCACGGATGCGGTAATAATCTTTTTGCGGAATCGGATCGTAACGGTGGTCGTGACATTGAGCGCACCCGACCGATAACCCAAGAAATGTGCTCGATACGATCTTGATCGTTTCGGACATCACATGATTGCGGGCGATGTCGGCATCGGGGACACTCGCATCGGTGCCGTCTGTCGCCGTCTTCAGAAAACCCGTTGCGATGACTTTCTGCAGATCGTCCTTCGAGAGGTCGGAATACGGTCCACCAACAAGTTCGTCTCCGGCTAACTGCTCGTGAATGAACCGATCGAAAGGCATGTTTTCATTCAACGCGCGAATGACATAATCGCGGTACTTGTACGCGTAAGGACGCATGAGATCCTGATTCGTGTATCCATCGGACTCGGCGTATCCGGCGACATCGAGCCAATGCCGAGCCCAGCGTTCGCCGAAGTGCGGCGACGACAACAAGCGGTCGACCAGCCTGTCATAATTTTCGGGAGAATTGTCCGCGAGAAATTCGTCGCGCATGTCGCGCGAAAGAGGCAACCCCGTCAGATCGAGGGCTAACCGTCTTTGCAGCGTCATCGCGGGAGCATCGACCGAGAACGAAAGGCCTTCGTGTTCCATTCGCGACAGCAGAAAGGCATCAATCGGGGTGCGCACCCGGTCGACGTTCGTCACAGTGGGAACCGCCGGGCGGACGATCGGCCGAAACGCCCAATAATTTCGTTCTTCTTCGGTGATCACGGCCCCCAGCGGCAATGATTCCGGTTCGTCGCGAATCGCAATCGCTCCCTCTTGAATCCAGCGGGCGATGATTTCCAGTTCGTGACCGGGAACTTTCTTCGCCCCCGGCGGCATCTCGCCCGATTTCATACGTTGATACATCAGGCTCTGTTCGGCATCGCCGGGAACGATGGCAGCCCCGGACGATCCCCCCTTGACGAGAAAACGACGGAGACGGAGGTCGAGTTCCCCCTGCAGTTCCTGTTGCTCGCCGTGACAATCGAAACAATGCGTCTTCAACAACGGGCGAATGTCGTGTTCGTAAGAGAGGGGGCGATTCGCATTGGCGTTGTCGTCCGCCGCTGTTGACACGCGCGGCAGGGCCGTTGCACACAGCACAAGAACCGCCATCGGAAACGAACGTCGATTGCGCGGGGCATCAAATTTCATCGGCGTGACCGTCATCAATTAGAGGAGAGCGGGGCGGGCATCAACTGATTCGCGAGGCGGGAAGCAATTCGGTAATCGGCTCACCGTAAGGCAAAAGCGGCATCGGGCGACCGTTATGGTCGAGAATCGACGTTTCGATGTCGATGTTCATATGACGGAACATGGTCGCCCACAAATCATTCGGAGTCAAGGGGCGATCCTTTGGTACTTCGGCATTCGCCGTCGATGAACCAATCACCTGTCCAGTCTGCATCCCGCCTCCGGCGACGATCAGCGAAAACACATTCGGCCAGTGATCGCGGCCAGGCTGCATCACTCCGGTCTGCGAACCCTTCTGATAATTGATGCGCGGCGTGCGACCGAATTCTCCGGTCACGATCAGCATCACATCTTCGTCGAGCCCCCGATCGTACAAATCGGTGACCAGCGCGGCAATTGCCTGATCATAAAACGGAAATCGCGCTTTTTCGTGTACGTACATATGACAGTTGACGGCGTGTGAGTCCCAGTTGTAGGTCACGCCCGGCGGCATCGGCGATTCCTGGAACGGATTTTCGAGAACCATCGTCACGAAACTGACACCTGCTTCGACCAGCCGTCGCGCCAGCAGTGCCCGTTGACCAAAAACGTTTCGGCCGTATTTCTGGCGGAGTTCTTCGGGTTCCTGCGAAAGATCGAACGCCTGACGGGCTTTGTCGCTAAGCAGTATCTCGAAGGCTTGTTGCTGAAACTGATCGATCGCCTGCATCACGCCACGGTTGTCGACTTCGCGGCGGAGTTGGTCGAATTCTTGTAGTAGTTTTGACCGATCGTCGAGACGGGTTCCCATGTTAGCTTCGACGATAAGATTGCGGACCTGAAACGTCGGGACGTTGGGATTTCCCGGAACGCTGAACGGAGCGTATGCCGGTCCGAGATAGGCCGTCCCCATGCTGAAAACGTCGATCTGGTCGCGTCCGGGATCGGTTCCCGAAACGTAATTCGGCAGGCCGATGTGGCGATGTTCGAGCGCCTTGGCAACCATCGATCCCACGGCGGGATAATCGTTGATAAACCCCGCCGGTTCTTTAGGATCGCGACCGGTCATAAAGCGTTTATGTCCGCCGCCATGATCGGCAAAGTGATGCGACATCGAACGAATGACATTGAACTTGTCGGCAACCTTGGCCTGTAACGGCAATAATTCGCAGATATCGAGTCCCGGGACAACCGTCGGAATTGGCCGCAGTTCACCGCGAATCTCGGAAACCGCTTCGGGTTTCATATCGTAGGTTTCGAGGTGCGAAGCGCCCCCTGGCAACCAGATGTAGATCACCTTTTTGTCGCGAACGGTTTCTCCCGCAGCCTTCGCTACCGCACGCTGACGCATCAGGTCGGCGAGTCCAAAACTTCCCAGTCCCGCGGCTCCCATTTGCAGAAAACTGCGGCGTGATAACGGACCCGGACATCGGTCAGGAAGAGGTCTCACAGGAGATCGATCCGAAATTTGGGTGAATTTTGACGGTTAGATACCGCAGTATATGTGCAGCATACGGCATTTTCACAGTTCCTCTATTATATTGTCTGCCGTTCCCCTCGCCAACTTCAAATCAATTCTGAATCATGTTTCCTGAGAAATGAAATTCCGTTTGTACTTGCTGACAGGCCCGGCTCTCTCTAAAATCATGAATTCCCGCACAGATGGCGTCGAGCGGTTGTTTTTGCTCGAAATGCTCTTCCCCGTGACGACGACACTGGTGCCGCACGCCAATTTGATATAACTGCTGACGTGATCGATGGGTCCGTCACCGGATACCGAACCACGAACAAGCTATAAACACCGACAGTCAGTCCAATCGCAGCAAAAGGCAGAACCGAAATGAAAAAGGATATTCACCCTAATTATCGCGACGTTGTGTTCGCCGATACCTCTACGGGGACGAAATTCATCACCCGATCAACCATCGACACGAACCGTACGATTACGATGGACGACGGCAAAGAATATCCGCTCGTCAATGTCGAAATCAGCGCCGCGTCGCACCCGTTTTACACCGGCAAGATGAAGTACATCGACTCGGCCGGCCGCGTGGAGAAATTCACCAAGAAGTACAAATGGGGCAAAGACAAACAGGAAGCGCAGGATCAGCCAAAGGAATCGGCCGACGCTTAGCGATCGTCTTCTGCGACCAACCAGGGATCGGATGTCGTAAGGAGTCGATTCGATGATGTTTCCCGCTTTGCAGTCTCAACTGGCACGTTTCGAAGAACTGGAGCACGAGCTTCAGGATCCCGACGTACTCGCCGACAGCAACCGGCTGCGCGCCATTCAACGCGAACATGGCGAACTCTCTCGCGTTGCGCTCAGAGTCCGCGAGTTCAACCGCGTGCTGGACGAAATGGAAACGGCGCGGATGATGGTCGATGAAGAGACCGACGACGACGCCAAGTCCTACCTCGAGTCCGAACTCGATTCGCTCGTCGCGACGCACGAACAACAGAAAGAAGAGCTCGAAGAACTTCTTCTCTCGGGAGATACGCTTTCTCGAGGCGGGCTGATCATGGAAATCCGCCAGGGAACAGGCGGCGAAGAAGCCGCACTGTTCGCCCGCGATTTGTTCGACATGTATACCCGCTTCGTCGAAAAGCGCGGCTGGAAATACGAAATTCTTGACTTTCAACCGGCGGAAATGGGTGGCATTCGCGAAGTCGTCTTTTCGGTGACCGGCGACGAAGCGTTTCACCAGTTGCAGTTCGAAAGCGGCGGACACCGCGTTCAACGCGTTCCCGAAACCGAAGCGCAGGGTCGAATTCACACGAGCGCAGCAACCGTGGCCGTCCTTCCCGAAGCAACCGACGTCGAAGTCGATCTTAAGGACGAAGACATTCAGATGGATACCATGCGAGCCGGTGGGCCGGGGGGACAGAAGGTCAACAAGACCGAAAGCGCCGTCCGCCTGACACACCTGCCGACGGGTGTCGTCGTGAAATGTCAGGATGAAAAAAGCCAGCACAAGAACAAGGCAAAAGCGATGCGTGTGCTCCGCAGCCGCATCTTCGAAATGATGCAGCACAAAGCCCAGCAAGAACGGGCCTCGCAGCGCCGCACGCTGATCGGCTCGGGTGACCGCAGCGAACGAATTCGCACGTACAATTATCCGCAGGCCCGCGTCACCGACCACCGCATCGGCCTGACGATCTACAAACTCGACGACTTCATGCAAGGAAACCTGGACGAGATGATCAAGTCGCTATTGAAGTTCGACCGCGACGAACGCCTGAAAGACGAAGGTGGCGGCAACAATTAACGCGAGCAGGGGAAGAAAGCCTCCTGTGCCGTAAGCAGCTCTTCAAGCCGTTTCATAACTAACATTGCCCAAACGACAGGGACGAATCGTTGGCCACAGAACCGACCACAACTGCGAACGTAACCACCGACGCCTGGACGGTTCGACGAATTCTCGATTGGACGATCCCGCATCTCAAGAAGCACGGCAGCGACACGCCGCGGCTCGACGCCGAAATTCTGCTGGCGCACGCCCGGCAATGTCCCCGCATTAAACTCTATACCGAATACGACGCTGTTCTGACCGACGCCCAGCGGCAAATCATGCGCGACCTCGTTCAACGGCGGTCCAAAGCCGAGCCGGTTGCGTATCTCGTCGGACGACGCGAGTTTTTCGGATTGAACTTTCAATTGACGTCGGACGTTCTGATCCCGCGTCCGGATACCGAAACCCTGGTGCTGCAAGTTCTCGATCACGCGAAGGCCTGGCCGCGGCCTCGTATTCTCGATGTCGGAACCGGGTCGGGCTGCATCGCCATTTCGATCGCCCATCATCTGAAAAACGCGATCATCGCAGCCGTCGATCTCTCCCCGGATGCACTCGCCGTTGCGCAAAACAATGCGAAACTCCATCAGGTCGGCGACCGCATCCGTTTTGTTCGGGGAGACCTGTTCGAGTCGCTCGATGCCGATGCGTCATTCGACATTATTGCCAGTAATCCTCCGTATGTTACGACTGGGGAACTCGCCGGTCTCGATCCCGATGTCCGCCTGCACGAACCGCATCTTGCTCTCGACGGCGGCGCAGATGGATTAAAGGTCGTGCGTCGACTCATCGCCGATGCCCCTCGTTTTCTCGACGAAAAGGGGATTCTGCTGATTGAAATCGCCTGCGAACAGGCATCGGCCGTGACGGAACTGGTGAACGTCACGCAACGTTTTACCGATGTCGCCACGATCGCCGATACGACCGGCCGCCCGCGCGTGATCAAAGCGGTCGTGAAGTAGCACCCGGATCGAATCGGTTTGCATTACCGAAGCAACCGAGCCTATCAGCCCATTGAAAAATAGGTGGCACTGCCGGCTTGTCCGGCAGTGTGCTTGTCTGGCAGTGTGGTAGCGAGACATCAGAAAAACACGGGTGGACAAGCCACCCGTGGCACACACCATTTGATCATCCCTTATTTTCAACGGGCTGCTATGCTGAGATTTATAGTGACGAATCGAAAATCATCTCCACGACGTCACCGTGCCGCCGATCAATCGTTCGACCTGGTTCTGGCGTTCGATCAATAACGCTCCGTGTGCATCGATTCCCAGACATCGGCCCGCCCATTCGACACCGCCACAATCGACGGTAATCTCTTTTCCCGTCAACAGACATCGTTCAGACCAGATGTCTGGAAGCAGGTCCGGGGCCAAGGAGTGAGAATCCTTCAGGCGATCTTCCAGACGTTGCAGCAGTCGAACGAGCAGTTCGTTGCGGTCGTGCAGCAGGCCGGTGAGGTCGGTTAACGACGTCGATCGTTCGCGTATTTCAAGGGGAGCCGTGAGCAGCGAATTGTTGACGTTAAGCCCCATTCCCAGAACCAGTCGCGGCGGCCGCACCGCCGGAATTTCGCAGAGAATTCCACATATCTTTTTCCCCGCGAGATAGACGTCGTTCGGCCACTTCACGCGAACCGCATCGTCGGGAACAATCTCCGTCAGCGCATCGGCAACCGCAAGACCGGCGACCAGAGAAATCAGCGACCAGTTCTCGAACGGCACCCGAATATCGCCGCCGCTGAGAATCAGCGTCATCGTCAGAGCGCCGTCGTGAGACCACCAGCGATTGTTACCGCGACCGCGACCTTGCGTCTGTTTCTCGGCCAGAATCAGAAGCGGGGTCTCGACATCATCGGCGGAGCAGAGGGCCACGCCGCGGGTATTTGTCGAATCGATCTCGTCGTGATAATCGATGCGCTTCAGAAAGGTGCCGCGTTCGATCCCCAGCAGATCGAATTCCACGATGTCCCCCTCATTGAGAATCGACCGGGCGTTCTTGTTCCGAATCGACGCATCACTCCATCGTCAGCAGCAGATCACCGGTCTCGACCTGATTACCGGGAGCAACGAACACGTCGGCGATTTTGGCATCGCGGTCGGCCTGAATCGTCGTTTCCATTTTCATCGCTTCGAGTGTGAGCAGCTTTTGACCTTTCGTGACGATATCTCCCGCCTTGACGGAAACGACAACCACCATTCCCGGCATGCTCGCTCCGATTTCGCCGGGTCGCGCCGGATCCGCTTTCGCACGGGTCTTTCCCTCCGGTTCCAGCGAGTGATCCTGCACGTTGACATCGCGCGGCTGGCCGTTGAGTTCGAAGAAAACGGTGCGACGTCCATCGGGATGGGGATCGCCTACCGTCAGGAATTTAACGATCAACGTCTTGCCCGGTTCGATGTCGAACGAGAGCTCTTCACCAGGGAATGGTCCGTAGAAAAAGACCGGTGTCGGCAAGTTGCTCGTATCAGAGTATTTCTGGTAATGAGAGACGAAATCGCCGTAGACCTTTTCATACAGTAGATGCGTTACGACTTCTTTACCGGTCGGATCGCGATTCAACACCGTTTTAAGATGTGCGGCGGCTTCGTCGAAATTCGCGGGGGGTAATGACGCCCCCGGTCGGCCTCGAAACGACGGCTTGTCTCGCAGAATACGTTGTTTAACCGCTTTGGGAAATCCTCCCGGAGGCTGACCCATCGCGCCGCTGATCAGATCGATCACCGATTCGGGAAACGACAGATCGCGATTCTCGTCGAGAATGTCGGCGGAGGTCAATTCGTTGGCGACCATGAAGAGCGCCATGTCGCCGACCGCTTTCGACGTCGGCGTCACCTTAACGATATCGCCGAACAGGTCGTTCACTTCAGCATAGATGCGGCAGACATCGCTCCAGCGATCGGCCAGACCGAGAGCGCGGGCCTGTTCGTACAAATTCGTGAATTGCCCGCCGGGCATCGCATGTTTGTACAAATCGGCCGAAGCGAGCATCATCTCGGTGCCGAACGGCGTATAATACTCGCGAACGGCCCGCCAGTAATCGGCGATTTTGTCGAGATGCTCGGGGTTCAGATTCGTCGGTCGCTTTGTCAGCCGTAACGCTTCGACCAGCGTATTGATATTCGGCTGCGAGGTTCCTCCCGAGAGGGGGGCCATCGCGGCATCGGCGATGTCGACTTTCGCTTCCGCCGCCTTGAGAATCGCCGCCGCCTGAATTCCCCCTGTGTCGTGCGTGTGGAAGTGAATCGGAATTCCGATTTCCTGCTTGAGCGTTTTCACCAGAAGCTCAGCAGCATGAGGTTTACAGACTCCCGCCATATCTTTGATGGCGAGAATGTGCGCCCCCATCTTTTCAAGCTCTTTGGCCATCTCGACGTAATACTTCAGCGAATACTTTTCGTGTTTCGTGTCGAGAATATCGCCGGTGTAACATATCGCCGCTTCGCAAATCGCGCCCGACTTGATCACGGCATCCATCGCCACCTTCATGTTCGGCACCCAGTTAAGGGCGTCGAAGATGCGGAAGATATCCATCCCCGCATCGGCGGCTTCCTTCACGAAAGCTTTTACGACGTTGTCGGGATAATTCGTATAACCGACGGCGTTCGACGATCTCAGCAACATCTGGAACAGAATATTGGGAATCCGTTCCCGCAGATCGGCCAGTCGCTGCCAGGGAGACTCTTTCAAGAACCGCATAGCGGTGTCGAACGTCGCTCCTCCCCACATTTCGATCGAGAAGAGTTCCGGGCACATCCGGGCGTACGCCTCGGCGATCTTCAGCATATCGTAGGTGCGAAAGCGGGTCGCAAACAACGATTGATGGGCATCGCGAAACGACGTGTCGGTTAACAACAGCGATTTTTCTTTAAGGATCCACTGGCTGAATTGTTCGGCGCCGAGTTTCTGAAACACCTGTCGTGAGCCGGACGGTATGGGTGCTGAGATATCATACGCCGGAACGGGTGCCGGCTCGCGCCGCGTCGGTTGCGGCCGTCCTTTCACTAGCGTGTTGCCGTTAACGATGACGTCGCCGAGATAGCTGAGAATCTTCGACGCCCGATCGCGGCGTTTAACGAAATTAAACAGTTCGGCCGTCTGATCGATAAACCGCGTCGTGCATTCCCCATTGAGAAACGTGGGATGCGACAACAACTTCAGCAGAAACTGAAGGTTCGTTTTCACGCCGCGGACGCGAAACTCCATCAGCGTCCGTTCCATTTTTCTCACGGCATCGACGAACCGATAACCGCGTGCCGTCACTTTGACGAGCAGAGAATCGTAAAACGGAGTGACGACGGCACCGGTAAACGCCGTGCCGGCATCGAGTCGAATTCCCATTCCCGCTGCCGAACGATAATGGGCGACACGTCCGTAATCGGGGAGAAACCCATTCAAGGGGTCTTCAGTCGTCACGCGACATTGTACGGCAAAACCATTCGTGCGGATCGACTCCTGAGGCAACATGCTGATTTCAGCATGATCGAGCGACATCCCTTGCGCGACGAGAATTTGCGTCTTGACGATATCAAAACCTGTGACTTCTTCCGTCACGGTGTGTTCGACTTGAATGCGGGGATTGACCTCGATGAAATAGAATTCCTTCGAATCATCATCCAACAGGAATTCTACGGTCCCGGCATTTTCGTATCCGACTGCGCGACCAATCGATAAGGCCGCTTCGCACAATTTATTGCGAATGACGGGATCGAGATTCGGAGCCGGTGCGATTTCGACAACCTTCTGATGTCGCCGCTGAACCGAACAATCGCGTTCGTAGAGATGCACAATATTGCCGCTTGCATCCCCCATAATTTGAACTTCAATATGGCGGGCGCGGGCGACGAAGCGTTCCACAAAGACATCCGGACTGCCGAATGCGGTTTTCGATTCGCGCTGCGCCTGCTCGAACGCCGACGCGAAATCGGCTTCGGTGGAGACGACACGCATGCCGCGTCCCCCGCCCCCTTTTGCCGCCTTGAGCATCACCGGGAAGCCGAGATGTTTCGCGGTTTTCATCCCCTCGGCCACCGAACGGATCGCACGGGCACTCCCGCCTAATACGGGAACGCCGGCCTTTTCAGCGATTTCGCGAGCAGCGGTCTTGTCGCCAAGCTGAATGAGCGCATCGGCTGCGGGTCCGACAAAGATAATGCCTGCATCGCGACACGCCTGAGCAAATTCCGGATTCTCGGAAAGAAATCCATAGCCCGGGTGAATCGCGTCGACCTCATATTTCAACGCCAACGCGACAATGCCCTCGATATCGAGATACGACCGGATCGGTTCCCCCGGCTGGCCGATCTGATATGCTTCGTCGGCTTTGAAGCGATGTAACGCGAATCGATCTTCGTGAGAAAAGATCGCGACGGTCCGAATGCCGAGTTCCGTTGCGCTGCGAAAGACGCGGATCGCAATTTCACTCCGGTTGGCGACTAACAGTTTTTTGATCGTCTTCATAAAAAAATCTGGATATGGTTTATCGGTGTACGAATTGTAATTCAATCAGGACTCCGGTCTCGAATAAGGACGAACTTTCCTGATTTCACGCGGGTACGATACCGCATTCGGGTACCTGCTGGCAATTCACTCGAATTTGCCAATTCGTTTTTTTCCAATGCTGGGACGTTCTGCCGATTTTCGGGGAGGGAGTTTCGATTTTCCGCGAGTTGGTTATCATGACGTGACGGATTCAATCTCACGAAATTAAAGCGACACCACAACTGGAATCGTCCGTCTCATGCAACCCCGCTTTTATCTCCCGGCTCAATACCAGATCAACGGCACGTGCGAACTGGCGGGGAGCGAGGCTCATCATCTGTTGCATGTCCTGCGACTTGGAATCGGGGCGGAGATTGCTCTTTTCGACGGCGAGGGAATCGATGCCGAGGCCCGTATCGAATCGCTGTCACGCAGCAGTGCGACGGTAAGAATCCATCAGGTCGGTCCTTCGTGGGACAGGGAGCTTTCTCCGCTCGTTCTCTGTTCCGCCGTTCCCAAAGGAGACCGGTTCGACTGGCTGATTGAAAAATCGACCGAAATCGGCGTGACGCGATTCATTCCGCTGCTGACGACCCGCAGCGTTGTCGATCCCCGCAGTTCGAAACTCGACCGTCTGAGGCATGTTGTGATCGCAGCCTCCAAGCAGTGCGGTCGCGGTCGGTTGATGCAACTTGACACGCCGATGAAATTTCAAGAACTCTGGGTGAACGATTTCGCCGAACATCCGATGTGCGTTGCCGATCCCGCCGGCGACACGTTCGACGTCCTGTTCGATCGGCTCGTCACGCAGACATCGAATGAGGGGAAGCGGCTCACGTCGTCACACGCGTTGTGTTGTGTCGTTATCGTTGTCGGTCCCGAAGGGGGATTGACCGACGAAGAATTGCAAACAGCCGACGCGCATCATGCGAAGCGTTTGACGCTAGGCCGCTCAATTTTGCGAATCGAAACCGCTGCTATTCTCGCCGCGGGCCTGTTCCGCGAGCGAATGCATCGCGCCGCCGACTGAACAACCGCGGTTGAACCTGTCTTGGCATAACCGTCTGCGCCTTGAGGTTGACGTCATTTTACGGCGTGATCTTTCACATGGTTTTGGCATTCTCTTCATCATTTCTTCACGGTGCGTCCCTAATTTTACCGTCATGATGGTTACGTACTCGTACACAAGCTGGCGTTTCAAAAATTCGGAGACAGGTTTCGTGATACACCCGAGAATTCATGTTCTTCGATTCTTGGTGAGACGTTCATCATAAGCACACAGGCTGGTTGTAAAGTTTGCCGCGTTCAAACTGCGAGATGTGATTCAATACCGGTTGCAACCCGTTGTCGGTTCGTGATGGAACGGAGTTTCCTCAGGCCGATGATGCTTTGCCATAAGTCATGGAAGACGGTGTCAACCAAGGATGTCCGGTTTGGCCTTCGAGTCGCGGGGGCGTTCGCGTCCTCGACACGCAAGGATCAAACGTTCGTTTCAGCCGAAAAGAAAGGAGGCACGGACTTTCCCTCTGCCCGCAACGTCTTGCATCTTCAGCAGGAGGAATGCAGAACACGTACACCGTTGACTTGTTGATATTCGCGGTGACCGAGCATTTTTTCGGACTCTCCGCAAAAGCCGATGGCGTGAATGATATCGATCGAAAGAATCACGCCGATCCGTCGGACCTGTTGTTGTTAGCTCAGTGTGAGCTGTGAATTGAATTATCGCAATGTGTCTCAAGAAAGGATTACCGTCATGAAGTCTGTCTCTCGACGATCTGTCTCGGCGAACGAGCGATCCGGATTTACCCTGATCGAACTGTTGGTCGTGATTTCGATCATCGCCATTTTGATCGCCTTGTTGCTGCCGGCGATTCAAGCGGCCCGCGAAGCGGCCCGCACCACGGAATGCAAGAATAACCTGCGTCAGTTCGGCATTGCGATGCACACGTTTGCCGACCGTGACCCGACCGAACGCCTCTCGTCCGGTGCCTACGATTACGGTCGCGACGGCTGCGTCACAAATTATGGCTGGGTCGCCGACGTCGTTAACGGCGGTCTTGGCATGCCGCAGCAGATGATGTGTCCCAGTAACGACATTCGCGGCCTTGAAAAGCTGAACGACCTGATCGGTCTGAACGCGTCGGTCGAAACCGGTGCAATTCCTCCGAGCCTTGTCGGTCGTTTGACCGAAGGTGCCTGTGCGAGCTTCACGACCGGTTCGGAAGGAACCGCCGCCCGAGTTGCCGTTGTCGTCAGCATTCTCGATAAAGGATACGGCACGAACTATTCCACCAGCTGGTTCAGCTCACGCGGTGGCTTGAAACTGAGCTATGCAGCCGGACCTCCCGCTACCTACACGTTGACGCAATCGCCTAAAGGATTGCTCGGCGGAAAAGGCCCCCTGACACGTCGCGACGTCGACCGCTCGGGCATTCCTTCCAGCAATGTTCCGCTCCTGGGAGACACCGGGGCCGGCGATGCCAAAGAAGCGATCTTGTCCAACGACCTGAAAGGTTACCTTTCGGCCGGTGCACGGTTAGGCGAAACGATGAACGACGGACCTGCCTACTGGAATGACACGTCCAGCAACGTCGTCCTGATCGAAAAACTGGCTCCTCTCGATCCGGTGACTGCGTTTGCTGGCGACGTTCTTCCTTCGCCGAACGATCCCGTTCTCGCAACCAACGCCACACACGGCGGTGGGGACGGCCGATTGTTCCTGCAGGATACGCGTGACTGGTTCGCCGTGCATAGTGCCTCGGGGGGACGTAATCAGGTCAACATCCTGATGGCTGACGGAAGCGTGAAGACGATCCTCGACACGAACGGCGACGGATACCTCAACCCCGGATTTCCGGCGGTGGGTGGTTCGGCAGCCGGCGACGGTTACACCGACGGAACCGTGGAACTCGCTCCCTTTGAGGTCTTCAGCGGTCCCTACCTGGATGACACGATCGTCAAAGGAAACTTTGAAGGGTAATTGTCCACGATGGATGGTTTAACCAATGGAAAGCATCGCTTCATCGCATGCTTTCAGTAAACATCACCCGGTGCCGGAGAGACAACCGAGTCTCTCCGGGCCCGGGTCTCTTCGCAAAAATGGGTGTCACGCCATCGCACATTGACTGGCGATACGAAAAGTCGCAGCGAACGCCCTCATCACACCCCATCACGCGAAATGACTGAACAATAATGGTGAATAGTCTCATGAATGCGCCACTCGCACGTCTGAAATGCGAAGCCTGCGGCAGTCAGGTGATGCCGGCGCTTGTCAGATGTCCCGATTGCGGCACTCCCTTACACAAGAAAAAGCTGCCGGATGCAGCATTCGCCATCCGCTCCAGCCAGACCGCGAATCAAGGCCACCCCTCAGAAAGTTATCCTTCTCCCAAGACCGTCACAGCCAATGACCTCTCATTGAATGAGATGCTGTCGATGGCGGCACCGGTCGATGCCTCGACGTCGGCCCGGCAATTTGCCCCCGCCCAACACGTGTTGACATCCCACGACCACCGCCCGCAACTGCCATCCGGGGTTTCGTCTCCGTTTTCAACAGATCTGTCCCAGATTAGTTCAAACCGTTCGATCGGCGCGGCTCAATCGCCAAAAATTCTGACGATCGCCTGCTCGTGCGGTAAACTTCTGCGTGCACGCTGGGATCAAGCTGGCAAACGGGTCCGTTGTCCCTCTTGCAAACAACCGGTGTTGATCGAAGACTCCTCCAATGTCCTCGCCCCGTCTGAGTCGATGAGTTCCTCCTCCGCTACCGATTCGGTCATCAGCGGCCCCCCCTCGGGATCGAGCGAGATCTCGTACTCGTTCGTCGATGCGTCGAAAAACCTCCCCACCGTTCCGCTTCTCGCCGTCGGTGATCAAGAGACAACCTTCGACGGAAATCCGCCAACCAAAAAGGTTCTTTCGCGAAACCAGCACAAGAAGCTGGTCGCGAAGCTCATCGTTGATGATCCTGCCAGTCAGGACGAAGCCGTCGCGAGACGGCAGGCCATTCAAGAACTCGGTGAAGCGGGAGAAACCTCCGCCATCGATGACATTCTTGTAACGGTCGATGACCCCTGGATACCCGTGCGTGAAGCGGCTGCGACCGCACTCGGTGCGCTTAAAAATCCTCAAGCGACCGCAACGCTCATCCGAATGCTGGGTGACGAAGCGGCGAGCGTCTGCCGCGCTGCCATCACCGCGCTAGGAAGCATCGGAGACGGTCGAGCCGTCGAATCGCTCGTTCATCTGTCGGTCATTCAACCTCATCGCAAGGCCCAGGTCAGCGACGCCATCGGATCGATGAAAGCGTCAGCCATTCCCGAGCTTCTAAAACTGTTGAAGCATTCCGATCCCGGTATTGTCCTCGACACCGTCGTGCTGTTGGGACATCTGCGCGATCGCCTGGCGACAGAGGCATTGATTCCGTTCCTGAATTCCGAGCTGACCATTCTGCAAGCGCATGCCGCCGAATCGCTGGGAAAGATCGGAGATCCCAAAGCGATCGTGCCGTTATGCCAGGCGGCACAAAGCCGCAATGCCGGCGTGCGAGCCAATGCCGTCGCCGCACTGGCGCTCTCGGGCGACAAACGCACAGAAAATATTCTGTTGTCTTGCTTGCAGGACCGGGATGTAGAACTGCGATATCACGCGGTCAAAGGGCTGGGAAACATCGGCGATGCGAAACACCTCTCTTCCATCGTTCCGTTGCTTGCCGATGAGAATGATCGCGTCCGTGGCGCGCTCGCGGAAGCATTCGGTCGACTCGTCGACTCCCACTGCGTCGAACCGCTGCTGCATCTGTTGCAAGATCCGCAGGAAAACGTCCGCGTCAAAGCGGCGACATCTATTAAAAAATACCACGATCAGCGCATCGTTTCCTTTCTGATCAACGGGCTGAACGACCAGAGTGAAACCGTGCAGCTTCGCTGCATCGACGCGCTGGGAGAACACAAATCCCCCGATGTGATCATCCCGCTCGTCAGCAAGCTGACCGTCAATCGCTCGGTCACGATTCGTGCGGCGGCCGCGAAAGCATTGGGAGAAGTCGGTGACGAAGCGGCCGTCGACAATCTGATCGACGCACTGAAAGACGAATACAGCGTCCGATGCAAAGTGATTGTTTCGTTAGGACAGATCGCCAGCCAGAAATCACTCCCCGCTCTGTTATCGCAGGTCAAAGATTCGATTCCCGAAATTCGCTATCATACGGCGATGGCGCTTGGGAAAATGGATAACCAGTACGCGCGCATGGCCATCGAGAAACTCCTCGAAGATAGTTCGCCGATGGTGAGAAAATGTGCCGCACGGGTCTTAGCCGACCTCGGCGACGAACACGCCGCCGCACTGTTGAAAGACGATTCGATTCTCAAACGAAAACCGCGACCGTCGATCAAAAAGGCGTTCTCTGGGTTTCAGATGCCGTCGATCGGTGAAACGATTCGCGAGTCGTCGATCGTTTCGAAAATTGTCGCGGGGAGCGCACTGGTGCTGATGACCGGTGTCATTCTCGGAGTAACAGGCCTGCTTCCGTCGAGCTTATCGGGAATGAGCGCACACATCCCCGTGATCCGTGGAAACATCGCCGATATCGCATTCAGCGCCGACGGACAACAGATCGCCGTCGCCCGAACGCGGAGGTTGCTCGAAGTCTGGAAACAGGGCGAGAAAACCCCCGCGCTGCAGACCGAACTTTCGTGCCAGGGGATCTCGTTTACGCCTCATCCGCAATTATTGTTATTGGCAAACGGAGAAGAATTGCTGACGTGGAATCGCGAAACGCCCGACGCACCTCCCAAAGGAATCTCGAAATTCAATTCTGTCATCAAATACCTTTCGGCGACCCCCGACCACAAATTCGCCGCCACCTGGACGGCCGACGGCGTCGTTCGAATCTGGAATTTGGCGACAAACCGGGAAGTTCAAAATCTTCCGCTTCCCGTTCCGAACAGTCAGGTGATCGCCCTGAGCCCCGATGCCCGAGTTCTGGTCAGCGGCACCGCCCAGGGGTCGCTCGTGTTCTGGGACGTCTCGTCGCGCAAGACCCTCAGCGAAATTCCGGGGTTGAACAGTCCGGTGACAGCCCTCGCGTTTTCGCGCGACGGTAAACGATTTGCCGCAGGAACGAAAAAAGGGGACATCACCGTCTGGGAGTACCAGTCGGGAAAAACGCTTGCCAATGTGTCGAATGGCACCCCGGTTAAAGCACTGTGGGTCGACAACAGTCGCGACATCGTCATCGCTCTTTCCGAACCGTCGGTTCGGCGATGGAACTGGACCGATGGATCGAAAATCGATTTTCCGCCGACCGACGCCGAAGCCTACAGTTCGCTGGCGAGCAGCCCCGACGGCAAGACCATCGCCGTCGGTGGAACAACCGACAGCCCCCTCTGGTTGTTCGACATCGACACAGGGACACTCATCGAAACCCTCGACGTCGAACCGTAACATTCACCCCATGCTTCACGGGCGGGTGAACTGGTCAAATCGGAGGAAATCCGAGAACAACCAGCGAATAGGGGTACCCCCGACGCCTTAGCAAATAGGAAATGTCATTATTGTCGAAATTGGGCGACATTCGCAGTCGCGTACGCTGGCATACCCGGGGGAGAATTCGATGTCAATTCGTGGATTAAGAAGCCGATCGAAAACGTGATCGATAACAACCATGCGAATCCGGTCCGACGGGGACTCGTCGGACGTTCCCTCGACTGGCCGTGGTCGAGCACACGAGCCCATGCCGGAGAAAAAGTTGTTCCCCGGCGAATTGATCAGATCGTTCTCGGATAGCATTCGCCCCCATTCTTGACAGCTCGCAGAACCGTGGCCCCAATGAATTCGCGGAGATTTCCCTTCATATGTCCACCGGGGTATTAAGTCTGACTTACTTGACTGGCATCTTCAAATGTTGATGCGGCTCTGACATGTGAGCCAGCGAGTTGTCGACAGGAGCCCGGTTGCGCGCCGAGGTCGTCGTTTGTTTGCGAATGTGCAAAACTAGCGCATAAATAGCGCAAAACTGCGCATTTTTGACGCGAAAGGCGTGCCAATCGCGCGCGAGAGATGAATTTGAGTGCATTTTGCACGCGTTTTGAGATGATCAAACAAGATATTTCGTCGGAATTTGAATACCAGATAGCCTAAATTGACACCGGGCGCAACCAGGTGCGGAAGGGTTAAGGGTATAGGAGGGAAGGAGCGATGAATCTCAATCGGGAAAGGCTGAAACGAAATGAACTCCCACAACGCAATCCACCCTCGACGTCACCATTCATTTCTTGCAGCCCCGGGTTCTGACCGAATGTGTCCATCATGCTACATGGCGTTCAGATGCATGGTTTTACCACACTGCGACGATTCGAGAATCGCGGTCGTCATGTCGAAGACAGGGAGGGCGCACTCCGGCGGGGCGATGGGGGCTTCGCCGTTGAGCAGTTCGTCCAGAAATCCGGTGACCGGAACCGAATTCGGTTCGTCGGCCGGCAGCTCGCGGACAGTGCCGTTTTCACCGATGTACAGTTTGCCGTCGCGAATCATCACGTCGGCCCGCTCGCAGTGAAAGTGCAAATCTTCGCCGAGGTAGTGTGCGTGGCCGATGAAATCCATCACAAGCGGGATGTCTCCTTCCAGCTTTGCCAGCACGCCACCGACGATTTCGACATGGCTGCCGCAACCATCGGTAAACGCGGTGACTGAAATCGGCTTGAGTCCCGTGATCCAGAAGAGCGTATCGAGCTTGTGGCTTCCGGCGTCGCCGATGTATCCGCCCCGATTGATCGCCGGGTCGTCGCGCCACGTGCTGCCGATCGTCTGTTGCCAGTTCTCGACGTTATGAGAAGTAATCGCGCGAATGCGGCCCCACGTTCCTGAAAGCACTTCTCTTCGTAGCGTGCGGAACAGCGACCAATGCCGTCGCTGGTAACCGACCGAGAGTTTCGACCCTGATCGGCATTCGTCAATGAGCGTGACGAGTTCTTCCCGCGTGTGAGCCAGCGGTTTTTCGCAGAGCACATGCCAACCACGCGCCCGGCTGCCGTGAATCTGTACAAAATGATCGGGCGTTGGCGTGCAGATGATGACAGCGTCGACGTTCATTTCGTCCTCGACGAGTGTTGCGAAGTCGTCATAGACCGACGCCGAGGGGGCGAACTCTTGTTGCAATCGTCGAGCGGCGTCGATCAACGGATCGACCCACGCTGCCACAAGGCCGCGTCCGTCTTCGCGCAGGCGTTCGGCATGCCATCGTCCCATTCGCCCGCAGCCGATCATCGCGAAACGAACGGGGGGTTTAAGTTCGCTGTCGCTCGTTGGACTCATGTTCGTCGGTTTTCCTTATTACGTCTCTTCCGCTATAATTCGTTCGCTTCTGCCCAATCCCCGTATCCCTAACGCCGATTCCACATTATGCACATTTGCCTGTTCGATATCGATGGAACGCTCCTCAACACCGGCGGTGCCGGCGGCGCGGCGATGCTCGCCGCAATGAAAGAGGTCTTCGGGATCACCAAGCCGATCGAAGGGATTCCAATGGCCGGTCGAACCGACCGTGCCATCACACACGATCTGTTTCGTTATTTTGATATCGAACATCATCCCGAAGTCTGGAATAACTTTGTGGGAACCTATTTGAGGTTGTTACCTCATTTTCTCGGCGACAGGGGAGGGGAGGTACTCCCCGGAATTTCTCAATTGATCGAGGCGCTCTGTCAGCGAAATGATATTGCCCTCGGCCTGCTCACCGGTAACCTTCGTGAAGGGGCGCGGCTGAAGCTCTCGCATTTTGATTTGTATCACCATTTCAGATTCGGGGGTTTCGGCGACGAACATCACGATCGCGACGACGTTGCCCGTGAAGCATTCGAAGCCGTGAAAGCCTTATATGCGGACATACGGCCCGAAAAAATCTGGGTCATCGGTGATACTCCGGCAGATGTAAAATGCGGCCGGGCAATTGGAGCGAACGTGGTTGCGGTCGCCACGGGGCATTACACGACCGATGAGCTGCGACGTCATCATCCCCAGCACTGTTTTGCCGACTTTTCGCAACCGGATGTATTGCTGGAATTGCTGGTGTGATGAAAAGCGTCATCATGCCAGTCTACGTGATGATGGTTTTTGCGCATGGAATCGGACTTGAACCCCCCGCAATGTCCCACTATACTCACGCCGCGCCATCAGTCGGAGAGAGCAATCTGATTGCCGAACGAACACACGCGGCTTATCCGGTGTCCTCTCGTCAGCGAGATATTACCAAGCCCTCATAGCTCAACTGGCAGAGCAACTGACTCTTAATCAGTAGGTTCAAGGTTCGAGTCCTTGTGAGGGCAATCCTGAAAGCATTGTGGTAACGAAAGTTACGGCAATGCTTTTTTCGTGCCGGGTTAATGATTTACCAGCAACGAACTGGCAACGAACTGCTGGGCGATGTTTGAACAGCTGGAGCTTGGTCGAGAACTTGAGTTGCTGCTCGGAAGTCGGAGGGCTCACGACGGATCCTCCCAGTACACAGCTTGGTCGGGGACCAAGAGGTCGCAGGTTCAAATCCTGTCACCCCGACTATTTTTCGAAATGAGCCCTTCGGCGAGTATGTCGAAGGGCTTTCTTATTGTGGGGCAAAGAGTTACGTCATCGAGCGTGCAGTTCAAAAACACGATTTCGAGGATTCGACGTTTTTCGAATACATCCGCACTAAGCCATTTCTGGGTAAGGGTTTGTGAGAGTTCAAAAACTCTGCTTGCCAGGTCGGCTACTTCGTCGTGCGAGCGGTCGAGGGCGTCTCGCTGGAGCTTGATGGAAGCCAGGCGATCCCGGAGCTGTGTCTGCTTGGCAGCGTAGGTGTCCTGGTCGATGTCTTCCCGCAGCCGCATATCGAGTAGCTTGTCTTGCTGGGCGATCAGCAGTGACTCCTGACGCGATAGCTCGGCCCGCTCAGCCTTGGACTCCGCCTGAGAGTCTTTTGTCTGTGAAGCCAGGACCATGCGGAACCAGTCGCGAACCTCTTCGTCTTCGATTCGCATCTTGGCGAAGATGTCGAGCACCTGCTGATCAAGGTCTGCTTCACGCACGCGAATTCGGGGATGGTCTCCTCGGTTGTAGTACACGCAGCGGTAGTAGCTGTACTGCTTCGTGCCTGCCTTGGTCTTCTTGGTCTTGATCTCACCGGTGAT